>DASXMU010000020.1:0-3015 GCA_036495485.1 Streptosporangiaceae bacterium | reverse complement strand
TGGCGATCCAGGTGTTGCATCCGTTGATGTTGTTGCCGAAGCAGACGCTGGGGGCGCTCAGGTGCGGGGTGCGCCCGGACTTGCCGATGATCTGGCTGGACAGCACCCAGGCACCGTGCTGGGCGAAGTTGGGCACGGCGGACAGGGTCGTGCTGTGGTTGACGGTCTTGAACTGGTAGACGCTCGCGGGTACGAGCGCGACGACGGTGTGCACCGGCGTGATCAGGTGCGGCCGGATCCAGTTCGGCCAGGCGAACTGGACGGCCACGAAGCCGGCCAGGGTGGCCGCCATGGCGGGGATCGTGCGGCGGATCAGCACCCCGGCGATGACGCCCAGGGCGAAGGCGAAGGCGGCGTAGCCGGCCGGGGCGATGCCACGGGTGGCGAACAGCAGCGGCCCGAGCCTGGTGAAGCCGAGTTTGGTGCTGTCCACGGCGGCGGCCTGGTCGAGTGGGCCGGACCACCAGGTCAGCATCAGGCTGAGCAGGCCGGCGGTGGCCATGCTGGCCAGGCCGATGAGGCCGAGCTTGATGGCCGCCCACTGAGCGCGGGTCACGCTCTGGTTCCAGGCCAGCGGCAGGGTGCGGCCTTCGATTTCGCGGGTGACCAGCGGCGCTCCCCAGAACACACCGATGAGGGCGGGCGCGGCGTACATGACCGCGATGCCGGCGAACCAGATGACCACGGTGAGCTTGGGCAGTTTGTTCATGAAATTGTCGGCGACCGTGCGGCAGCCAGCCGGCTTGCAGGTGGCGATGCCGCTGGTGCCGTACAGGTGGGCCAGTTGTGGGCCAGTGACCGCAAGCAGAACGGCGAGCAAGACCAGGACGGCGGTCGCGGCGATCGTCTGGGCGCGGAACTGGCGCCAGGTCAGCCAGGTCATCGTTGGGTCTCCTCGGTGGGTGCGCTGTCCGGCTGGGCGGCGGTGGCCTCGCTCATGTAGGCCAGGGCCAGATCTTCCAGGCTCACCTCGCCGGAGCTGGTGAGCTGGCGGTGGGCGGCGAGCAGTTCGCTGACCTCGCCGGCCAGCCGCACGCGGGAGGCGACCAGCACGATCAGGTAGTCGCAGATCCGCTCGAGGTCGCTCACCAGGTGCGAGGACATCACGACGCTGACCTGCTGTCCGGTGATATAACCGGCCAGGCCATCCAGGAACTCGCGCCGGGCCAGCGGGTCGAGGCTGGCGATCGGCTCGTCCAGGATCAGCAGCTCGGGCTTCTTGGCGACGGCCAGGGTCAGGGCGAGCTGGGCGCGCTGGCCGCCGGACAGCTTCCCGGCCTTCTGCCTGGGATCCAGGTTCAGCCGGCCGACCCGGTCGCGGGCCAGGGCGGCATCCCAGGTGGGGTTCATCCTGGCGCCGAGCCTGAGGTGATCGGCGATGGACAGCCCGGCGTAGGTAGGGGTGTCCTGCGCGACGTAGCCGATCCGGGCGAGCTGAGCCCGGCTGCTGGCGGGCCGTCCGCCGAGGACCTCGATAGAGCCAGATGTCGGGCTCAGCATGCCGACGGCCATGCTGAGCAGGGTGGTCTTGCCTGCCCCGTTCGGGCCGACCAGCCCGACGACGTGCCCGGTGGGGATGCTCAGCGTGCAGTCGGTCAGCGCCCAGCGCTGACCGTACCGTTTGCCGAGCGCCCGCGATTGCAGTGCGGCGGTCATTGTGCTGCCTCCTGTCCGGGGCCGTGCTTGGTGGCCCGTGGCGAAGGTAGGCGCGGCGACAGGCGCGGATCTGCGCCCGGCGGAGCGAACCGGTTAGGCCGTGAGGATGAACCGTGACCGCCGCAGGGATGATGCGCGTGGTCACGGCCGGAGCTACGTTCGGGGGATGCAGGTGAGCTGGCGAGCCGTGCGGGCCGATCCGGGTACTGTGCTGGACGTCAGCCTGGCCATCATCGGCATGGCCCTGGTGGTGGTCACCCTGCTGAGCCCGGCGGGGCTGATCCAGCCTCCGGTTAACAAGAGCCCGTGGTGGTCTCTGGCCTTGCTGCCGCTGCTCATCGGCGCACCACTCGTGCTGCGCCGTCGCGTGCCGCTGCTGACCTGGACGATGATCTGGATAGGCATCACGCTGCAGGTCCTGATCACGCGGGACCAGCTGTCCGGCCCTGAGCTCACGTTCGTGCTGTTCGTCGGCTGCTACTCACTGGCGGCCTACAGCCGCCTGCGGCTCGCGGTGGCCGGCCTGAGCGTCGCGGTGGCCGGCTGGACCTTCTACATCCTGGCCAGCCACGAGCCGATCACAGGGATCTTTCTGGTCCAGGGGATCGTCGCCGGGCGGTCGGCGGGCAACGTCAGCCTGGTCTTCGCCGCCGAGGTGCTGGCCTTCTGGCTGCTCGGCCTGTTCGCCCGCACCCGCCGGAAGGCCGGTGCGCTGTCCCAGCGAAACGCGGCGCTCGAACACCAGGCTGAGCAGGCGGTGGCGGCCGAACGGGCCAGGATCGCGCGTGAGCTGCACGACATCGTCGCGCACCACCTCAGCGTGGTGGTCCTGCAGGCAGCCGGGGCGAGGGCTTCGGGCAGCCCGTCTGGCCAGACCCTGGAGAAGATCGAGCACAGCGGCAGGCAGGCGCTGACCGAGATGCGCCGCCTGCTCGGCGTGCTGCGCGAGCCAGGCGAGGCGACCGGGCTGACCCCGCAGCCGGGCCTGAACGAGCTGGGCGCGCTGGCCGAGAGCGTCCGGGCGGCAGGCCTGCCGGTGCGGCTCAGCGTGACCGGTGACCGTGCGGCGGTGCCCACGGCCGTGGACGTGTCCGCTTACCGGATCGTGCAGGAGGCGCTGACCAACGTGCTCAAGCACGCCGGGCCGGCGCGTGCGGAGGTGACCATCGGCTGCGCCGATGGAGCCATCGTGATCGGGGTCACCGATGACGGGGCCGGGAGCCAGGACGAGGCCGGAGCGCTGATGGGCGGGCAGGGGCTGGCCGGGATGCGCGAGCGGGCAGCGATCTTCGGCGGGGAGCTGGTGGCCGGCCCACGGCCCGGCGGCGGATTCGCCGTGACGGCCAGGCTGCCCCTCGG
>DASXMU010000019.1:0-37062 GCA_036495485.1 Streptosporangiaceae bacterium | reverse complement strand
AGCAGCTACTCCTCCCAAGCCCGCAGCCTCCCGCCCCCCGCCACTTACCCGGCACGAGACCGCAGCTATCCGGCCCAAGGCGGCAGCTCCCCGGCACAAGCCCGCAACGCACCGGCGGCCAGGCCCGGCGGCCGCAGCCGCGGCGGCGGCGACGGGGTAGCGCAACTGCGGCGCGGCAGCACGCTGAACCTCGCCGCCTCCGCTGTCTCAGCCATCGCCACGACGGGCGTCACCATCACCGTCACCCGGTACTACCCCCGGGCGGTCGCCGGTGCGTTCTTCACCGCCATCTCTATATTCCTCATCGTCGGGGCGATAGCCGGCCTCGGCACGAACGTGGGCCTGACCTACTTCATCGCCAGGCTCCGCTCGCTCGGCGAGGAATCCAAGATTCCGGCTATCATGCGCACCGCGATCATCCCGGTGATCGTGGTCTCCATCGCGTCCACCGGCGTCCTGTTCCTGGTGGCCGAGCCGGTGGCGCATGAGATCCTGAGCGGCCGCGGCACGCAGGGTGGGGTGACGCCTGCCGACGTGGCGAACGCGCTGCGCGGGCTGGCCTTCATGCTGCCGTTCGCGGGACTGCTCAACGCCTATCTTGGCGCCAGCCGGGGCTATGGCGACATGCGGCCTTCGGCCT
Source organism: Streptosporangiaceae bacterium (assembly GCA_036495485.1). Lineage (GTDB taxonomy): Bacteria > Actinomycetota > Actinomycetes > Streptosporangiales > Streptosporangiaceae > PALSA-505. The sequence continues at coordinate 36,422 of DASXMU010000019.1, read as the reverse complement.
GGGTCGGGCAGATAGCCCTCACCGGCTCCAGGCTGGTCGGGGTGGCGCTGGCGGTGGCCTTTGGCAGCACGGTGCTCATCGCACCGCTGTGGGCGCTGCCCTATCTGCCGTGTGCCGTGCTCGCGTTCCTGTGGGGACGCCGCATCAGCCATGATCACTCGCGGCCCTACATACCGCTGCCCGACGTCCCGCCGGAGGTGGCGGCCCTTTTGTCGCTGGCGACGCCGGTGTCGCCCAGCCGGGGCCAGAAGCCGGTCGTGTACCGCACTGAGCCCCGGAGCAGCCCTGTCCCGGCTGGCCGGCGGGCCGCCAAGCAGATGGCCCAGAACACCTCGCGCGGTTTCTGGGCGTTCACGACCCCGCGGGCGATCGCGAACACCGCACAGAACGTTCTTCAGCAGATCGACATCGTGCTGGTGGCCGGCATGAAGGGGCCGGTCGAGGCGGCCATCTACACGGCCGCGACCCGGTTCCTCGTGCTGGGCCAGCTCGGTGGCATGGCGATCAACAGGGCGTCCCAGACCCGGTTCACCGAACTGTTCACCCTCGGCGACCGCAAGGGCGCGAACACGATCTACCGGGTCACCACCGGGTGGTTCGTCCTGCTGTTGTGGCCCATCTACCTGCTGGCCGTGATCTTCGGTCCCGAGGTGCTGAAGGTCTTCGGCCGTAACTACCAGGCAGGCAGCCTGGTCATCGTCATCCTGGGCCTGACCATGCTGCTGGCCTCCGCGTGCGGCCAGGTCGACATGGTGCTGATCACGTCCGGCCGAAGTAGCTGGAGCCTGATCAACGGGCTGCTGACCATGGTCGTGAACATCGGCGTGGACGTGGTCCTGATTCCCAAGTACGGGATCACCGGCGCCGCGATCGGGTGGGCCGTCGCTATTGGGGTCAGCAACGTGATGCCGCTCATTCAGCTCGCGATCGTGCTAGGGCTGCACCCGTTCGGGAGAGGGACCCTCATCGCCTGCGTCGCGTCCGCGATCAGCTTCGGCGCCATCCCGTTCGCCATCCGGCTGGGGCTCGGCGACGGCCCGGTTGCCATCGCGGCAGCGGTCGTCGCGGGGTGCACGGTCCAGGCGGTAGTACTGCGGCGGTTCCGTGGCCTCCTGCGATTGCCCTCCATGTCAAGGTTCCGGCGGGGCGGGCGTAATCGCCGGGCCGATGACCCATGGAACTGATGCCCTAAACTGAGCTAATCACCTAAAGGTGAGATTACGGGCGATCTGGCCCAGGTCAGGTTGTTATTTCAATCCAGTTACTCAGCACTCCTGCCATAATGTCTGTGGTAAGGGCGCGGGGAGCGAACAGCCAGAAGGAGACCCAAACGATGACCCGAGAGGGCTGTGCGTGAGCCGGAGTCACCAGCGGTCCAGTCAGCTGACTGCGGCCGCTGGAATAGCGCCGTCCCGATACCCCATGGCTAACACATCCCCCGATGGCGGGCCTGGCGCCATCAAGGATGAGACAGCAGGCACCTTCGCTGCCAGCGAGGCAGGGGCCGATCGGGTACAGGCACCGGACGTAGCTCCAACCGTGATCTTCATCGCGGGATCCGGCAGGTCAGGCAGCACGATGCTGGAGCGGGTGCTCGGTGAGATGCCTGGCTTCGTCAACGTGGGCGAACTGATCGACATGTTCCGCCGGGCGCACGAGGGTGAGCGCTGCGGCTGTGGCCAGCCCTTCACCGGCTGCCCGTTCTGGACGGCCGTGGGGCGGCAGGCCTTCGGTGGATGGGATACCGGGGAACTCGCCGCGGTCGCCCGTCTGCAGGACAAGGTTGCCCGGCAGCGCTATATGCCAAAGCTGCTCGCGCCGCGGCTGGCCGGCCAGAACTTCCGCAGCGATGTCGCCGCCTATGGCGGGTATTACAAGAAGCTCTACCGGGCCATCGCCGGCGAGGCCGGCGCGCAATATGTCGTGGATTCCAGCAAATGGCCGGTGCAAGCGCTTGCACTTGCCCGCGCCGGAATCGACGTGCGCGTGATTCACCTGGTCAGGGATGCCCGTGGCGTGGCCTATTCGCTGGGCAAGGATGTGTCCCGTCCGCACACCGAGGACGAGAACGACGTCATGTGGCGCAACACACCAGCGGGCGCGGCCGTGCGGTGGGTGACCTGCCAGAGCGAGACCGAGCTGCTGCGCAACTACCTGAGCGTGACCCGGGTGCGGTACGAGGATTTCGTGCGCCAGCCCAGGCACACGGTCGAAACCGCGCTGGCCGGGCTTGGCCTGCCGGCCGCACCTTCGCACCTGTCCCACATCGGCCAGGCGCGGGTAGTGCTCGGCAAGAGCCACGGGCTGTCGGGGAATCCGTCACGGTTCAGCGACGGGGAGATCATCCTGCGCGGCGACCAGGCCTGGCGCACGAAGATGTCCCCGGTCGACCGTGCCCTGGTGACCACCATCAGCATGCCACTCATGCTGCGCTACGGCCGCCCCATGGCTGCCATGGCAGCCATGGCAAACGGCGCCCCGGCTGCCGCGCCGCCGCCGGAGCAGTGGCCCGGTGTATCGGTGATGATCACGACCCGAGGCCGTCCCGAGCTGGTCCGCGAGACGATCGCCGCGGTGGTTGGGCAGGACTATCCCGGCGACATCGACATCCTGGTCGTGCATGATCAGGAGGCCGCGGATGAGGAACTCGCTCGCCTGGGCGCCCCGGGCCGCCAGATCCGCGTGCTGGCCAACACCGGGACGCCAGGTCTGGCCGGTGCCCGCAACTTCGGCCTCGGCTACCTGACCAGCGACTACATCGCCACCTGTGACGACGATGACCTCTGGCACCCGGAAAAGCTGCGGCTGCAGATCACCAGGCTGGTCAACGAGCCTGACCTGCTCGCCGTCGGCTCCGGCATCAGGCTGCTGCTACCGGACGAGAAGACCCTGGACTGGCCGGGCCGCGCCGAGCGGATCGGATATGAGCTGCTGCTGCGCAACCGGGTGAAGGAGCTGCACTCCTCCACGCTGGTGATGCGGCGGGACGCGTTCACGAAGGCCGGGAACTACGACGAGGACATGCCGTACGGCTACGCCGAGGACTACGACTGGGTGCTGCGCATGGCGAAGGTGGGCGGGCTCGGCCTGGTCATCGAGCCGCTGGCCGACATCCGGCGCAACGCCACCTCGTATTACCAGGGCGGCTCGGAGAAGGTCGCTGGCGGCCTTCAGTACCTGTACGGCAAGCATCCGGACATCGGCGCCTCGCGCCGCGGCAGCGCCCGGATGCTCGGCCAGATCGCCTTCGCCCAGTCCTCACTCGGCCAGCGCGGACCAGCCCTGCGCCTCGCGCTGAAGTCGCTCGTCCGGTGGCCGGCCTCGCCGCACCCCTATATCGCGCTGGTTCACATAACCACGGGCGTGCACCCGCGGCACCTGCTGCGCCTGGCCCGCCTGCTCCGCCGCGACATGGCCTAGGCGGCCACCCATGACATTCCCCGGAGGGAGATGAATCCCGTGGAGAGCACCGACCCCGCCGGCACCGTCACCACTGACGGTGCTGGTGGCCCGGGCACGGACCAGAAGGCCCCGGCCGCAGGGCATGTGCCCGGCCAGGAAAGCCCGGCCGCAGGGCATGTGCCCGGCGAAGAGAGCCCGGCCGTAGGGTATGTGTCCGGCGAAGAGAGCGCCGCCAACGGCAGCCGGGCTTGGAGCGGGACCGGCCGCCTCGCCCCCTCGGCCAGGGCCGACTGGCAACGGAAGGCCAGGAAGGCGGCGTACAAGACGCTGGTCATGGCCGGCCGGCCGGCGCAGCGGGCGCGGATGCTGCCCAGCTTCCTGATCGTGGGCGCCGAGCGCTGCGGTACCACCTCGATGTTCCACGTGCTCAAGCAGCACCCGGCTATCTTCGGCACGACCATGCGCAAGCAGGAAGTGCACTTCTTCGATGTGGCTTACGACCGGGGGCTCGGCTGGTATCAGTCCCAGTTCCCGCTCAAGGCGTCGGCGCGGCTGTCCAGCCGTGGCGCCGGGGTGACCCCGGTTGCGTTCGAGGCGAGCCCGTACTACATGTTCCACCCGCTGGCTCCCGGCCGGATCAACCACGACCTGCCCGGTGTGCGGCTGCTGGTGCAGCTCCGTGACCCGGTGGAGCGCGCGTACTCCGCGCACGCCAACCACGTGGGCCACGGGCTCGAGACGGAGTCCTTCGAACGGGCGCTGGAGCTGGAGGACTCCCGGCTGGACGGCGAAGCCGAACGGATCATCGCCGAGCCGTCCTACAACAGCTACAGCCACCGGCATCACTCGTACCGGATCCGCGGCCACTACGCCGATCAGCTGGAGAATCTGGAGAAGATCTTCGGCCGGGACCGGATGCTCGTCATCGACAGCGACGACTTCTTCGCCGACCCCGGACCGGCCTACGACCAGGTTCTCAAGTTCCTCGGCCTGCCCCAGTTCACGCCCGGCTTCACCCCGCAGAACGCCCGCCCGCGCGCGCCGATGCCTGAGGAGATCCGGGCCGGGCTCGAGGAGCACTACCGTCCCCACGACGAGCGCCTCACCGCCTGGCTTGGCCGCGAGCCGAGCTGGCGCCGCCGCTGACAGCTCACCCCCGGAGCGTGAATGTCTCTTACTCGCTCCGGGGGCGGCTGACCGTCTGGGTTATCTGACGGATTTTCCGTTGCGTATAAAGATTTTATTTTTCACCGAACGGCGCGGGGCGAACCCGCGCTAGCTGCTACTTGCCGCTACCGCGCTGGCGCTTCTCCTTGACGACCATGCCGCCGTAGGTCATGAGCTCCACGGTGTAGCGCTTCCACAGGCGGCCGGGCTCGCGGGTCAGCCGGTAGGCCCAGCCGAGCCGTGCCTTGTTCACCCAGCCCGGGTACCAGTACACCCGCTCGGCCAGGTGGTCGAGGTAGCTGCCGCCGGTGATGATGACCGGCACGTTCAGCCGTGGGGCCACCTCCCACACCCAGGTCTGCTGCATCGGCGTGGGAATGGACACGTGCAGGATGTCGGCCTTCGACGCGTTGATCTCATCGACCATCATGTCCACGTCTGCCTCGTCGTAACGCCCTGGGTGGCCACGGGCCACGTCCCAGTAGCCGTGCAGCGTCCCGGCGATCGGCAGGCCGGGGAAGGTCTCGGTCAGGTTCGCCGCGGCCTTCTCCGGGGTGCCCTCACTGCAGCCGAACAGGAAGTTCGAGAACCCGTGCTCGGCGGACAGCGCGAACATCTTGGGGCAGATGTCGTCGTTGCCCTGCCGGTCGGGCATTGGATAGCCGAACCAGCGCCCGCCGAGGACAATGCCCCACCCGTCCGGCAGGATGACGTCGAACTTGTTCATCTTGTCGATCAGGCCGGGGATGCGGTGCGCCCGCAGCACGTAGTCGGGGTTGATGAACGAGACGGTCAGCCGCGATCGCGTCTCCACCGCCTGCCGTACCGCGTCCACGAAGTCCTCGTCCGGGAGGCAGGACAGGCCAATGCCCAGGAACTCCCGCTTGGCCGCCCGGTAGCGCTCACCGAGCTCGGTGCCGAGCCCAGCCGCCCCGTCACCGCCGGCGCTGGTCTTGGGGGTGTCTCCGGCCTGCCCGGCCGCCTCATCCATCATCGCGCTCACACCAGGCCTTCCGATTCGAGCAGCAGCCGTAGCCCGGTCTGCAGGTCACAGACCGGCTTCCACCCGGTGGCCCGCATCAGCTTCCCCGGGTCCGAGATCAGGTGACCGTCACCTTCCCGCATGCGCCCCGGTACCTGGCGCACGTCCAGCTCCTTACCGGTGATCTCCTCGATGACCTGCAGCACGTCCTGGATGGCCGTTCCGGTGCCGGTGCCGATGTTGAACACCTCGAGGCCCGGGCCGCCGGACGCGCTGGCCACGAGCCCGGCCGCCGTGTCGGTGACGAAGATGAGGTCGCGCTTGGGCCACAGGTTGCCCAGCTCGATGGGCTTGCCCTCGCCCATGCACTTCATGACGTCGGGCAGCACGTGGGGGTTGGTCTCGCGCGGCCCGTAGGTGTTGAAGAGACGGGCTATCACGGCCCTGACCTCCGGGCGGTCGGCGTGCAGACGCTCCATGATCTGCTCGTCCATCCACTTGGAGATGCCGTAGATCTCATCCGGCTTCGACGGCGTGGTCTCCGGCCACGGCTCGTCTCCGAAGCCGTAGGTCGCACCGCTCGACGGGAACACGAAGGTCTTGAGTGGAGCCCCCCGAAGCGCACGGATCACCGTGTCCAGGCCCAGCACGTTGACGTCCAGCGCTTCTTGAGGGTGGGCGTTGCAGTAGGGGATGAAATGCAGCGCCGCCATGTGAAATACGGTGTCCGGTGTGAAGTCCGCGACCGGGCGGAGGTCATCCGCGCTCCTGATGTCCCCCTCGATCACTGTCAGCCGGCCGGACGAACGCGCCTGCTCGAGGTGCTCGTGCCGCCCGAGGCTGAAATTATCGAGGACGAGGACCGCGGAGGCACCCGCATCGAGCACTGACTCCACCACGTGGGAGCCGATGAACCCAGCCCCACCAGTAACAAGCACACGATCCATCGACGAATTCTTCCCTTGATCTTGGATTTGCTGTGGCCCATCCCATGCAGCCTCTAGCGGCGCCGGGGCCCCATACACAGGAATGCGATCATAGCAACATTCGTGATGTCAGGGCGAAGTAGTGGCGGTCAGCCCGGTAAACAATCGGGGTTTACCGGGGCAGACAGCCACATCAGCTATAGCTATGAGCGATAGGGGAGGAAACAGATCCCAGCGCGGTGGCCGAGATGGCCGCATGTGTCCATGCCGAACCGGTTGGTGCTGGCGATCCACAGACCCGCGCTGGTGAGCAGCATGTCGTCCGCGTTGGCCCGGGACATGCTGTACTTCGCCGTGTGCTGGTCGTTGAAGATCACATGACCACTGCCCGGGTTAAGACCTTGCAGGCCAGGATCGTGTATCGCGCCAGAGCCCTCGTTCTTGCAGCCGTTCGGGTTCTCCGAGTAGATCGGATGCCCGGCCACATAGAGGGCGCTGCCATCGGACGCCGCAGCGTACAGCGAATTGCACCCGGTGTAGTTGATCCATTCCGGGTTCACCGATTGCTCGCTGGCTGAGAAGGCGGCGGCCACGTCGCATATCCCGTACAGCGGATAGGTGTGGTTCCAGCCGAAGGGAAAGCCACCCGTGGTACCGATGTAGACAGTGCTGTCGTCGGGCGACCACGCCGCCGTCCGCAGGTAGAACGGCTCCAGGTCGTCGCAGTGCTTGCTGAAGTCGGGCGATGTCCAGCCGGTCACCCCGGCGCCGGCCGGGCCCAGCCGCTCCTGGAAGATCTGCTGCCGGGCATGGCCGCCCACCGAGGTGAACGTCCCCTCCACCATCACCCGCGAACCGCCGTGGCTCACCTGCTGGTTGTAGATGCTGGTGTGGCTGATCCGCGAGCCGGGGTATTTGTAGATCCCGGAGATGTTGAAGTTGACGTAGCCGTCACTGCGGCCGCTGTTGGTGTTGAGGCTGACGTAGTACTTGATCGGGCTGCCATTGATCGAGGTGAAGTACCCGCCGGTCAGCATGTGGCTGCCGTGCACCGCCATGGTCGACACCTCGCCGTTGGCGCTGTGCGCGAAGCCGCCGATCACGTGACCGGTGGCGGTGCTGATCTCGGCGATGTTGTTCGCCGGGGTGTTGTTGATCTTGGGGAAGCGCCCGCCGATGTAAGCGTCGGCACAGTTGCCATTGGCGAAGGCGATGGTGTTGACCCGGCCCCACACGTACGGCGTCCAGGACGTCATCGTGTACGGAGGGCTGGCGCTGAAGCTGAAGATGTTGTGCCGGACGTGCGCGGTGCCGTTCTGGGTGATCGAGCCGAACGATCCCACTGCGTACATCTTGCTGCCGCACTGCACGATCTGGCGGATGACCTCGAAGTTCCCCGGTGTGGTGAGCTCGGGCGTGCCGCCAGCCGGGGTGGCGGACACCGGGCCGGTGTGAGCGGCTTGCACCGCGAGCGAGGAGGTCGCGAACCCTGACACGCTGAGCACCAGGGCTCCCGCGACTACCCCTATCCGGCCGTAGGGCCGCTTGTTACCTGGACGACGCATGACGCCTCCATGGAGATGGACAGGCGGGCTGACAGTGACAGATGCCGCAGCGTGCAGGCCAAGGAATCGCGCAGAATCCAGGACGTAGTGCTCAGGAGATTATGGCTCAACCCGGCAACCGGCTCACCGCGGATCACGGAAGTTATGCCTGGATCTCCGCTGACCAGGACTTCACTGTGCCTCAATCAGAAGTTCGGGTTCTTCAAGAGGCCCACTCCGGTCGCCGTAGTGCCACCTGCACCGGCACTCGGGCAGGCCAAGATCGCCTGCCCTCGCTGGCCGGCCTTGACGAACCCTCACGGTCACATTGACCGGGAAAAGGCCTGCTCCTGCCTGTTGGTACAGGCAGGAGCAGGCCTTTGATGACCGTGGCGGTCAGCGCCGCCGGGCCAGCCGCCTAGTTGTAGGGCAGGAAGCAGATCCCGGAGACACCCTGGACATTGCCGCACATGCCGGAGTCAAAGCGGTTGGTGCTGGCGATCCACATGCCGGCGCTCGTGATGATCTCGTCATCAGCGTTGGACCGGGACATGGTGTACAGGTTCGTGCCGTTCGAGTTGAGCTCGACGCGCCCGGTGGCCGGGTTGAGGCCCTGCAGGCCGCGGTCGGGGACCGCGCCGGCTCCCTCGGCGTTGCAGCCGTTCGGGTTGTTCGACCAGCGCGGGTGCCCGGCCACGTAGACGGCGGAGGTGTCGGCCACCGCGGCGTACAGCGAGTCGCAGCCGGTGTAGTTGGTCCATTCCGGGCTCACCGACTGCTCAGCGCCGGAGAAGGCAATGGTCGCGTCGCACGGCCCGGTGAGCGGGGTGGTGGAATTCAGGTAGAGGTGGCTGCCCGTGGATGCCGTGTAGACGGTGCCGTCGTCGGGCGCCCACGCCGCCGCCCGCACATAGAACGGCTCCGCCGTGACGCAGTGGTCGTTGAGAATCGGAGCGCTCCAGCCGGTCACCCCGACCCCTGTCGGGCCCAGCCACTCCTGGAAGGCCTGCTGCCGCGCATGGCCGCCCACCGAGGTGAACACGCCCTCCACCATCACCCTGGAGCCACCATGGCTGGCCTGCTGGTTGTAGACCTTGGTCGACTCGGCGACCACACCTTGGTACTGGTAGGTCCCGGAGATGTTGAGCTTGGCGTAGCCGTCGTTGTCGCCGGTCCCGGCGTTGAGGCTGACGTAGTACCTGGTCGAGCTGCCGTTGATCGTGGTAAACGCGCCACCGGTCAGCAAGTGCGACTTCGACAAGATCATCGTGAAGACCTCGCCGTTGGCGTTGTGCGCGAAGCTGGAGACCAGCCCTCCGGAACTGGTGCTGATCTCGGCGATACGGTTGGCCGAGGTGCCGTTCACCGAGGTGAAGTTGCCGCCGATGTAGGCGTCGGAGCAGTTGGCGCCGTTGAAGGCAATGGTGTCGACGACGCCGTTCACGTTCGGCGCCCAGGACGTCAGCGTGTACGGGGCGGTCGCGCTGAAGCTGAAGATGTTGTTCCGGGTGAGCGTGGTGCCGTTCTGGGTGATGGTCGTGAACTGGCCCACCGCGTACATGGTGCTGCCACACTGCTTCAGCTCACGGACCGCCTCATAGGCGCCGTTCGTGGTCAGCGCAGGGGTGCCCATGGCCGCCGTCGGTGACACTCCGCCGGTCTGGTTCACGGTCGCGGCGGACGCTGGTATCGCGAACCCGGACAGACTAAGCACCAGAGTTCCCGCGGCCGCGCCGATGCCGCCGCAGAGCCGCCGGTGACTCGGATGACGCATTACGCCTCCATGCAAATTACTTGGGGTGGGGCTGCCGCGCCATGCCAGCGCAGACAACCTCATAGCCGCAAATCGCGTTCGATCACACACGCCTTAAGCGGACAAGTGTAGGACGTCTGACCAAGCCCGGAGGATTGCATCGCCAGAAGAGATTCTTCGTATCCCAGGTACACACCCCCTGAACAGCAAGACTTCACGGAAATTTAACCCGTGACAAGCCATCCCGGACGGCAATAATCCACGAACAGCCACCGCCAGCGGGGTCCGGGGTTCTAGCGCAACGCGAGCCCACCCGACACGGACAGCATTAGCCACCCCGGACGGAGACCAGCCCACGAACAGCAACCGCCAGCGTGGGGGTCCCGGGGGCTCGGCCCCCCGGGCAGAATCGCGGGCCGGGCCACGGCGAAGTTGATCGAAGATCAACGAGCAGGATCCGCCACCCGGAACGAGCAGGATCCGCTGCCCGGAACGCCGCCTCAGTGCTCGGTGATCATGCCGGCGCCGACGGTGGCGTTGGTTCCCTCGTCGATCAGGATGAGACCGCCGGTCTGCCGGTTGCGCCCGTATGGGTCGTGGAATAGCGGCTGGGTTGTCCGCAGCCGTACCCGGCCGACCTCATTGAGCGCGAGATTGGTCGCCGACTCCTCACGGTGCAGGGTGTTCACGTCGATGCGGTACTGCAGGTCGCGCACGATCGCCTTGACCGTCCGTGTGGTGTGCTTGACGACGAGCCGCGAGCCCGGGGTGAGGTCCCGCAGGTCGCTCATCCAGCACACCATGGCCTCGATGTCCTGCGAGGCCGACGGCTGGTTGTGTGGCCGGCAGATGAGGTCACCGCGGGAGATGTCGAGGTCGTCCGCGAGCACCAGGGTGACTGACATGGGCGGGTATGCCTCGTCGATCGGCCCGTTCGCAGTGTCGATGCGCTGGACCGTCGTGGTCAGCCCGGACGGGAGGTGCATCACCTCGTCGCCGACCTTGAGAATCCCGCCAGCGACCTGGCCGGCGTATCCCCGGTAGTCGTGCAGCATGGGGTCGGTGGACAGGTGCGGCCGGATGACGTACTGGACCGGGAACCTGACGTCGATCAGGTTCCGGTCGGACGCGATGTGCACGTGCTCCAGGTGGTGCAGCAGCGACGGGCCGTCGTGCCAGGTCATGTTCGGCGAGCGCTCGACCACATTGTCACCGTGCAGCGCCGACATCGGGATGAAGCTCAGGTCACCGATCTCCAGCTTGGTGGCGAACGTGCTGAACTCATCGACGATCCGCTCGAACACGGCCTGGTCGTAATCGACGAGGTCCATCTTGTTCACCGCCAGCACCAGGTGTGGCACCCGGAGCAGCGTGGTGAGGAAGGCGTGCCGCCTGCTCTGCTCGGTCAGGCCGTTGCGGGCATCCACCAGGACGACGGCCAGGTCGGCGGTTGACGCACCGGTGACCATGTTCCGCGTGTACTGGATGTGCCCAGGTGTGTCGGCGATGATGAACTTCCGCCGGGGTGTGGCGAAGTAGCGGTAGGCGACGTCGATCGTGATCCCCTGCTCCCGCTCGGCGCGCAGCCCGTCGGTCAGCAGGGCGAGGTTGGTGTAGTTCTCACCGCGATCGCGGCTGGTCTTCTCGACCGAGGCGAGCTGGTCCTCGAAGATCGCCTTCGAGTCGAACAGCAGCCGGCCGATCATTGTGCTCTTGCCGTCGTCTACCGAACCGGCGGTGGCGAACCGCAGTATGTCCATCTGACGTGGAACCCCGATCGATGTTTACAGTCTGTGTTGATGTGAGGCTTGTTCCGGACCCTGGCTCGTTGCCGCTGGAAGGCCTAGAAATAACCCTCGCGCTTGCGGTCTTCCATGGCTGCTTCGCTGGCACGGTCGTCGGCACGGGTCTGGCCACGCTCGGTGATCCTGGTCACCGCGACCTCGGCGATGACCTCGGCCACGGTGGCGGCGGTGGACTCCACGGCACCGGTGCAGGTCATGTCGCCCACCGTGCGGTAACGCACGCTCGCCTCGAACACCGGCTCGTCGTCGACCCTGGTCACGAACGGGCTGTCAGAGAGCAGGATGCCGTCCCGCTCGAAGACCTTGCGGGTGTGCGCGTAGTAGATCGACGGTATCTCCAGCTTCTCCCTGGCGATGTAGTCCCAGACGTCGAGCTCGGTCCAGTTGGAGATCGGGAACACCCGCAGGTGCTCGTCCCGGCGGATCCTGGTGTTGTACAGGTTCCACAGCTCGGGGCGCTGGTTCTTGGGGTCCCACTGGCCAAACTCATCGCGGAACGAGAAAACCCGCTCCTTGGCCCGCGCTTTCTCCTCGTCCCGCCTGGCACCGCCGAACACCGCGTCGAACCGGTGCTCGCTGATGGCGTCGAGCAGCGTGGTCGTCTGCAAGCGGTTCCGGCTGGCCCAGCGGCCGGTCTCCTCGGTGACCCGGCCCGAGTCGATGGACTCCTGCACCGAGGCGACGATCAGCCGGGCGCCCGCCTCCGCCACCCGGCGGTCCCTGTAGTCGATGACCTCGTCGAAGTTGTGACCGGTGTCGACGTGCATGACGGGGAACGGGATGTGCGCCGGGGCGAAGGCGCGCTCCGCCAACGCGAGCATGACGAGTGAGTCCTTGCCACCCGAGAACAGCAGCACGGGCCGTTCGAACTCGGCCGCGACCTCGCGCATTACGTGGATCGACTCGGCCTCGAGCACATCGAGCTGCGACATCAGGTAGTCAGTAGGCATCATGACCGTCCAAAGGTCCCATCGGCTTTCTCAGCAGGCATCCACGGCCACAGCAGCAGCCTCGGTTGGTTTCGGGTAGCAGCAGGCAGCCGGGGCTATTCCCCGCCCGCCGACTTGATCGCGTTGAGCAGCATCCCAGCCAGCTCGGGCCGGCATACCAAAAGGTCCGGCATCCAGGGATGCTCCTGATTGTACGAGAGCTCGCTGCCGTCGATCCTGGACGCGTGCAGGCCGCGGGCGTGAGCCACTGCCACCGGCGCCGCCGAATCCCATTCGTACTGGCCGCCAGCGTGCACATAGGCGTCCACGTCACCGCGGATGACGGCGGCGGCCTTGGCCCCGGCGGAGCCCAGCGGGACCAGTTCGGCATCGGCGAGCTCGGCGACCCGCTCGATGAACGCCGGGGGCCGGCTGCGGCTGATCACGATCCGCAGCTTGCCACCGTCTGGCCCGGTGGCCGGCTGGCCGGCCGTGGGTGCCGCATCCGCGGTGCTCAGCGTCTGCTGCTGGGCCGGCAGCGCCACCGCGCCGGCCGTCAGCTCGCCGCGCTCCCACAGGGCCACATGGACCGCCCAGTCGGTGCGCCCGGCCTCGCCGAACTCCCTGGTCCCATCCAGCGGATCGACAATCCAGGCCCGCTGCGCGGAAAGCCTGACCTTGTCGTCCTTGCCTTCCTCGGACAGTACCGCGTCACCAGGGCACAGCCTGGTCAGCTCACCCATCAGGTACTCGTGCGAGGACCGGTCCCCGGCCTTGCGCAGTTCTACTGGGTCACCGCCCGCTGCCCGCAGGGCGAGCAGGCGCTCACCCGCCGAGGTGGCGAGGTCGCGCGCAAGACGATGATCGTCAGCTGTCATCCGGTCATGCTCCATTTCAGCGATATGTATGCAGTGCTGGAGAACTCGTCCGAGAGACTACCCGCACCCAGCACCGGTTTGCGGCGGAGCCCGGGGACACTACCCGCACCACCACCGGTTTGCGGCGGAAATCGGGGAGACTACCCGCACCACCACCAGTTTTGCGGGCGAAGCCCGCATCGGGGGGTTCCGGGGGGGTCGTCCCCCCGGGCTAGCACGACGGGGCGAGCAACGGCGCAGGCGGACGGAGTCCGTCAAGCAGCGTTAACCCGCTTGGGCCGCCTTAATACGCACCGTCGCCGTGAGTGACCGCGGCCCAGGTCTTCCACAGGATCTGGAGATCCAGGGCGAAGGACCAGTTCTCCACGTAGCGCAGGTCCAGCCTGACCGCTTCCTCCCACGGCAGGTCCGACCGGCCGCTGACCTGCCACAGCCCGGTGATCCCCGGCCGGACGGCGAGCCTGCGGCGGACCTCTTCACCGTACTGGGCCGCCTCTTCGGGCAGCGCCGGCCTTGGTCCCACCAGGGACATCTGGCCGACCAGCACGTTGAAGAGCTGCGGCAGCTCATCAAGGGAGTAGCGGCGCAAGATGGCGCCGACCGTGGTGATCCGCGGATCGTCCTTGATCTTGAACAGCAGGCCGCCGCCCTCGTTGTGCTGTTCGAGCAGGGCCCTCTGCTGCTCCGCGTCGGTCACCATCGTGCGGAACTTGCAGACGCGGAACGAACGGCCGTTCCTGCCCACCCGCACCTGGCGGAAGAAGACCGGCCCATGGTCGCCAACCTTCACCGCGGCCGCGATCGCCAGGAACACCGGGGTGAGCAGCAGCAGGGCCGATGCCGCGGCCAGCCGGTCGAACAGGCTCTTGACGGCCTGCCGCGCCCCGGTCAGGTCGGGATGGTCCATGTACAGCAACGGCAGCCCCGCGGCGGAGCGGATGCTGGTGCGTGGGCCAGCCACGTCCAGCACCGCCGGCGCCAGGCACAGCTCGGTGTCGGTCTTCTCGAGTTCCCAGGCGAGCTTGCGCAGCTCGGACCCGTTCATCTCTGGGCAGGCGAGCACGGCCACCGTATCTGCGTCGAACTGGCGTACCGCGGCCATGACGTCCGCGGGCGCGAGCCCGCCATGTACCGGAACCCCCCGCACACTCGCTTCGGATTCAGCATTGCCTGCGAGGCAGGCAGCCACAACCGCCAAGCCGTGGTACGGCTCCCTGAGCAACTCGTTGGTCAGGGCTTCCACATCTTTCGGATGCCCGACCGCAACAGCACGCCGCATGCACCCCCCCAGTGCGCGAACCTTATGCAGCCGCTTGCGGAGCCAGTATCTCGCGACCATGTCCAGTGCGACAACACAGGGCATGGCTATGAGGACGTAGCCGCGTTCCACCTTGGCCGTCGTGGCGTACGAAGCGATGGCGACGGCAGCGGTCAGGGCGATGCCGGCGTTGATGATGCAACGGAACTCATCGGCCCCGGCCCCAATGACCCGGGCCTCATATCCCCTGGCCAGCGCGACAAAAATGATCCAGGCGATAGGTAGCGCCGCAGTCAGCGCCACGTAGGCGGGCGGGACGTGCCCCAGCCCGCGAGTGTCGATACGGCTACGGAGGGCAAGCACGCCAGCGAGCAGCGCGGCACCTCCGTCGATGATCATTGCTTGACGGAGGTAACGCCCCGTCCAGCTAATGACATTTAGCGTGCCCCGCTCACCCACAGCAAAGCTGAGGCCACCAGGCCGCGTTACAGCGCGCTCTCGCACTTCCCTGCCCCTCCATCCGACCCAGGCCGCCGGTTGATCCCATCAGGGAGGGAGCGCCGGGAACTCTCTACGCACAAACACGCAGAACTCCCGGTTTTGCTCCTACGGGTCTGACGCCTAACGATAGCGGGCGGTTGTCATCATTGGTTAAAAACGGATGAGTTTCCCGTTTCCATATAATATGGTAACCCGACCAGAAAGATAGGGAAATTAACAACTCATGTCTGGTCAGGAAGGTGCTGGGACTTCGTTTGCAGCGCCACAGCCGCGAAACATGCATCACGGTCAAAACTTCTCAACAGGTGATGGGGCACGCATCTGAGTGCACCGCGCAAGACCACGGGCTTGTGCCATTCGGACAAGCCGCAAACACGTCATATCGCGGTAGCTCACAGTGATCATGATCCACGATACAGGCCCGCTGGCGCCTGGGCCAGCCGGCTCGCGAAGCTGGCAGCAGGAGCTGGTCGATTACACAGAGTTCATGCACGAATGTGAAACGTGTTCTGTGCCGGGCCGAGCCCGTCGCGGAGCAATGCCTCCACGGCATCCGCGCAATGCTCGATGAGCAGCGGAAGTTCCTTGCGCTCCGCAGTGGCGAAGTCGCGCAACACGAATACTGCGGGGTCCATCCGGCCCGGCGGCCTGCCGATCCCGAGCCGGACCCTGAAGTAGTCCGGGGAGCCGAGCGCGGCGCTCACCGAGCGCAACCCATTGTGACCGCCAGCACCGCCGCCAAGCTTAAGCCGGATTTCACCGAACGGGACATCGAGCTCATCGTGGATCACTACGATCCGGCTTGGTGCAATCTTGTAGAAATCGCGCAGTGCGGCTACCGGCCCACCCGACAGGTTCATGTATGACCGGGCTATGCCGAGTGTCACAGGAACGCCAGACAGCGTTCCTTCGGCGATATCGGCATGGGCTCTGTGCCGCTTGAACCTGACCCCCATCCGGTTAGCCAGCAGCTCCACGACCATGCGCCCGGCATTGTGCCGATTCCCCACATATTCCTGGCCGGGATTGCCGAGTCCGATGATGAGCCAGCGATCCCGGGGGGCTCGGCCCCCCGGGATGACACTGCGGGCCATAGCGAAGCTGGCCAAAGCCAGCGAGTGGGGGTAGCCGCCCCGGATCAGCCGGGCTATTCGCCGTTCCCTGGGGAGTCCGTGTCGGCGACAGCAGGCGGCGCCTCGGGCGACACCTCGGCGGGCACCTCGCCCTCGACACCGAGATCGGCTTCCATCTGCTCGGCGGTCGGTGCGGCGATGACGTGCAGCACGAGTGCCTCGGGATCGGCGGCGAGCGTCACGCCACTGGGAAGGCTGAGGTCCGCCGCGTGCACGGACGCGCCGACATCCATGCCCTCGACGTCGACATCGAAGCCCCGGGGAATGTTGGTAGCCTCCGCCTCGACCAGCACCTGGACCATCTGCTGGTCGAGCAGGCCGCCGGGAAACACTTCACCGGTGACCCGCACCGGGACTTCCACCATGACCTTCTCGCCCTGCCGGACCAAAATGAGGTCCACATGCTCGACAAAGCCCTTGATGGCGTTCCGCTGGACCGCCTTGGGCAGGGCCAGCTCATGCCCGCCCGGCAGCCCTTCGAGCCTGATCAGCACGTTCGGCGTCTTCAGCGCCATCATCAGGTCGTGGCCGGGCAGCGTGAGATGCCGGGTGTCGGTGCCGTGCCCGTACAGAACCGCGGGCACCTTGCCCAGGACACGGGTCCGGCGGGCTGGGCCCTTACCGAACTTGGCGCGCGGCTCCGCGGAAATAGGAACCTCAGGCACGGCAGGAACTCCTTACACGTAACGATTGAGCGTCCGCCTTGGCCACCGCACTCTCAGACGGTGCAGGCATGGGACGCAGATGCAGCCTCCGCAGTCTAGCCGAGGACCGCCCCACGGTGTAACCGATCAAACGGACTCCGCCGAAGGACGGCAGTCGATCGCTCGCACAGGCCCAGGGCCCACACTCGCAATGCGGTTTGCACAATAAGCTTTGGCGAAAGTATGTGGCGACCGGCCACCTGCCCGTGACCGGCCGCCATCTATCTGCTGCCCGGTCATCCCTCGTGGGCGGATCCTTCTTTCCCTGTTCCGCCGTCCGTCTCGCTCGGGGTTCCTCCCTCGTAGACGGTGTCCGGCTTTGCGTTGGGCTGCGACCCCTCGTACACGGTGTCCGGCTTTGCCCCGTGCTTCGACCCCTCGTAGACGGTCTCTTCCTTGGCTGATCCACCATCCGACATGCCTGGGGCTCCTCCCTCGTAAACGGTGCCCGGCTTCGCCCCCTGATGGGCGGTGTCAGGTTCCGACCCTTCATAGACTGTGTCCGGATCCAGCTCTATTGCCGGCTTACCCGGCCCTGGTTCGTGGTCACTGAATATCTCAACCTCGAGGATGTCGATCTCGGCTTCGACGTAGTGATCCGCGGACCTGGATTCCCCCATACGATCCATCCCTCCGTATCGATTTTCCAGGCCGGTAGCATCTTAACGGTACTGATTGCCATCCCGGGGGATAATGGCAACATAGGGCGGAAACCCGCCAGCATCGGCACGTTTACCGCCGATTTCGTCACTCTCCGTCGCTGAGCTTGGCCAGCGTGGAGCGGATTTCCTCCGCCTCTTTGTGGTCCCCGAGTTCCTCGGAGATGCGCTGTGCTTCGCACAGCGACTCGCGGGCCTCAGCCAGCCGCCCGGCCTGGTGCAGGGCCTTGCCGAGCCGCTGCAGGGTCATGGCCTGGCCATGCCGGTCACCGATGCGCCGCCACAGGCCCAGCGATTCACGCAGGCTGTCCATGGCCTCCCCGAGCCGGCCCATACCCAGGTGCACATCACCGAGCTCGCCGAGCGCGTCGGCCTCGGTCATCTCGTCGCCCAGCTCCCGGAAGATCGTCAAGGCATCCTGGAGGCAGGCGATGGCCTCCTCATCCTTGCCGAGCTGGCGGTTGGCCCAGCCCATGCTGCTCAGCGTGATGCCCTCGCCATAGCGGCGGCCCAGCTCGCGCTGCAGGACCAGCGACCGGCCGCCCGCCTCCAGCGCCTCGTTGAACCGGCCCAGATGGGTCCAGGCCGTCGCGATGTTGGTCATCGCCCTGGCCTCACCGTCGCGGTCACCGAGTTCGCGGTAGATGGCCGCCGCCTGCTCGAAGAAGCCGGTCGCCGCTTCGTTGCGCTGCTCGCCGTGGACCATGCCCAGGTTGTTCAGCATCCGTGCCTCGCCCAGCCGGTCACCCAGCGTGCGCGCGCTGGCCAGACCGAGCTCGTGGGTGAGCACCCAGTCAGCCCAGTGGCTGCGCCGGTAGAAGAAGCTCATCGTGGCGGCCGGCAACTGCCAGGCGATATCATGCAACCCGGCCTCGGCCGCCTGCCGGGTGGCGGCGACCAGGCTGGCCCGCTCGGTCTCCGACCAATCCAGCGCCTCCTCCAGCGACCCGAACGCCAGCGGCCGCACACCGGGCCCTGGCTCACCGATGGGCACGCGGGCGTGGTTGGGCGAGATAGTCCGGGCGGCGGCCTCGGCGGTATGCAGGTACCACGACAAAATCCGCACCGTGGCATCGCGCCTGGCCTGCTCGGGCTCGGCGGCCGACCGTTCGTGCGCATACTCCCGCAGCAGGTCGTGGAAGCGGAACACATCGGGAGCCGGGGACTCCAGCAGGTGCACATCGACGAGCTGCTCCAGCGCGTCACCCGTTCCCGCGCCGGGCTGGCCAAACAGCGCCGCGGCGGCGGCCAGGCCGATCACCGGCCCCTCCCACAGCCCCAGCAGCCGGAACGCCCGGGCCGGGTCGATCCCCCCGGAAGTCGCGGCGGGCGGCAGGTCGGCGAAGCTGACCTCGAACGTCGTCCGGACGGCCAGATCGCCGACCTTGAACACATCCAGCCGCCCATGCTGACCGCGCAGCCGGGTGGCCAGCGCCCCGACCTCCCACTTGGGCCGGGCGGCCAGCCAGGCCCCGGCGATCCGGATCGCCAGCGGCAGCCCCGCACACGCCGCCAGCACCTCGCCGGTGGCCTTGGCGTCCGCCCCGGCCCGCCCGGCACCCACGATGCCGCTGAACAGCGCCCGCGCCTCCACTGGATCGAGCACATCCAGATCGACCCGCCGGGGGGCCGCCACCACCAGGTCGGCCAGGATCTTGCGGCTGGTGACCAGCACCGCACACGACGAGCTGCCCGGCAGCAGCGGCCGGACCTGGGTGTAGTCCCTGGCGTTGTCCAGCAGGATGAGCACCCGGCGGCCGGTCAGCCGGGTCCGGAACAGTGCCGCCCGCTCCTCCTCGTCGACCGGGATCTGCCCACCATCCACCCCCAGATCGCGCAGGAACCGGGCGAGTACGTCGGCCGGGGCCTGCGGCTGCGCGGACACACCCAGCAGGTCCACATAGAGCTGCCCATCGGGGAACCGGGACCGCAGCCGGTGCGCCGCGTGCACGGCAAGCGTGGTCTTACCCAGCCCTCCGGCCCCGGTGACCAGCGCGACCATGACCGCGCCCGCTCCATCGTCGGCCTCGTCCCCCGGCTGCAGCTCACACAGCCGGGCCACATGCTCCGCGCGCCCGGTGAAGTCGGAGATGTCGATAGGCAGCTGCATCGGCGGGGCAGGCTCAGCGGCCGGTGGCTCTTCGGCCTGTTCCCGGTACCCCACCTTGGCCGCCTGACCGGCCCGGGTTCCCTGCTGCCGCAGGTCCCTGGTCAGGATCTCCTGGTACAAGCCCTGCAGTTGCTCGCCGGGGTCGACACCGAGCTCCTCGGCGATCACCTCTTTGGCCCGCTGGTAGGCGGTGAGCGCCTCCGCGTGCCGGCCCGCCCCATCCAGCGCCTGCATCAGCAAGCCCCAGAACCCCTCCCGTATGGGATGGTCGGCCACCAGCCGGAACAGCTCGGGGATCACCTCCGCGTTCCGCCCGCAGCCGATGTCGGCCTCGATCCGCAGCTCCAGGGCATCCAGCTTGGCGGCCTCCAGCCGCTCGGCCTCGGCGACGATCAGCGGGGATCGGGGCACGTCGATCAGCGGGCCGCCCTTCCACAGCGCCAGCGCCGCGGTGAGCAGCTCGGATCCGTGTTCGGGCTTGTGGTCGGCCAGCGCCTGCCTGGCCTCCCGGACCAAGGCGTCGAACTGAGCCGCGTCCAGGTCCCCGAGCTCCAGGATGATCTGGTATCCCGGGGCCCGGGTGCGCAGCACCAGGCCGTGCTCATCACCGATGAGCCGGCGCAGCCGCAGCGCGTAGATGCTGACCAGGTTGTTGGCCCCGGCAGGCGCTTTGTCGCCCCAGATCTCCTGGATCAGCCGGTCGGTCGAGACCACCTGGCCAGCGTTGATCAGCAGCGTCGCCAGCAGCGACCGCCACTTGGGGGCACCGATCGCGGCCCAGGCCTGGCCGGTCCAGAACTCAACGGGCCCCAGGATCTGAAAGCGCACCACACCATCCGTTCAAGGCAACATCACGCTGCTGTCGAACCCCCGTAGGTGGTAACTCCCGGGCCATAGCCGGATGCCGCCCCTCACGTCTAGCCCGTGCACCGATCTGGCGCCCAGGAGCGAACCGCTTAATCGAAAGTTAATCACGATGTGTAAGGCATCCGCGATGCTATGGGGCGATTCCGAGCCGCCCTCTCGCATTCCTGCGCGGGGCGCAGACCGTCGTTTCCAGGCCTCGGCACTGCGTCCCGGATGGCTGCGGTGTGACCGCAGCGCCCGGGATCTGCGAGGGGGCCGGTGGCCGCCGTCTTCGTCACGCTTGCGGGGGCGAAGACAGCGGTCACCTCAGTGAACGCACGAATGACGCTGGCCCGCGCCGGGTCCGCCAGGCCGGCAGGAGGCCCGCCGGCTGGTCAGCTCTGGCCGTCGAACAGGCTGGTGACCGAGCCTTCGCTGAACACCTCGTTGATCGCCTTGGCGATCAACGGCGCAATGGACAGCACGGTGAGCTTGTCGATCCGCTTCTCGTGCGGGATCGGCAGTGTGTTGGTGATGATGATCTCGCTGATCCTGGAGTTCTTCAGGGTGTCCATGGCGTGACCGGAGAGCACGCCGTGGGTGGCCGCCACGATGACCTGGTCCGCGCCCTGCTCGAACAGTGCCTCCGCGGCGTTCACGATCGTCGCCCCGGTGTCGACCATGTCGTCGACCAGCAGGCACGTGCGGCCCTGCACCATGCCGACGACCTCGAGCACCTTGACCTGGTTGGCGACGTCCGGATCGCGCCGCTTGTGGATGATCGCCAGCGGGCAGCCGAGCCGGTCGGTCCACCGTTCGCAGACCCTGACCCGGCCGGCGTCGGGCGCGACCACGGTGATCTGCCGGAGGTCCACCCGGCTCTCCAGGTAGCCGGCGAGGGTGGGCAACGCGAACAGGTGGTCCACCGGACCGTCGAAGAAGCCCTGGATCTGGGCGGTGTGCAGATCGACGGCCATCAGCCGGTCAGCCCCGGCCGCGGTGAACAGATCCGACATCAGCCTGGCCGAGACCGGCTCCCGGCCGCGGCTCTTCTTGTCCTGCCTGGCGTAGCCGTAGAACGGTGTCACCACGGTGATCCGGCGCGCCGAGGCCCGCTTCAGCGCGTCGACCATGATGAGCTGCTCCATGATCCACTGGTTGATCGGCGCGGTGTGGCTCTGCAGCACGAAGGTGTCGCAGCCACGGACCGACTCCAGCGACCGGACGAAGATCTCACCGTTGGCGAAGTCGAAGATCCTGGTCGGAGTGGGCTCGATGCCCAGGAACCCGGCGACTTCCCTGGCAAGCTCCGGGTGGGCACGGCCGGAGAACAGCAGCAGCCGCTTGGGCGCGGGGGGCCGGGGCCCGCCGAGCCGGTCCGCCAGCGGAAGGTTCTCGCTCACGCGCTCTGCACTCCCTCGCTGCCCTGCACGTCGGAACCCGGCCCAAGATCGGCGAAGGGCCCGACACTCGCGCCGGGGCCGATCCGGGCCGACACGCAGACGGAATGGGTCACGGTCGCATGCCGCGCCACCGTGGTATCCGTCAGCAAACAGCCGGGGCCAACGCGCGCCCCGGCCTCGATGGTCGTATGTCCCTGGAGCTGACTGCCCGGGCCGATCTCCACGTCGGCTTCCAGCCGGACGTCGGCATCGATCCAGGTGGTCGCCGGGTCGACGATCGTCACCCCGGCTAGCATCCAGCGGGCCAGCACCCGGTCGTTGTACAGCCTGCGCGCCCTGGCCAGCTGGACGCGGTCGTTGACACCCTCCACCTCGGCCGGGTCGGCGGCACGGACATAGCCGGCCCGGTGGCCGTCGGCCCGCAGGATGGCGATCACGTCGGTGAGGTACTCCTCACCCTTGGCGTTGTCGGTGGCCACCCGCTTGACCGCGTCGGCGAGCAGGTCGCCGTCGAAGGCGTACACGCCCGAGTTGATCTCGTCGATCGCCCGCTGCTCCGGCGTGGCGTCGGCCTCCTCGACGATCTCGGTGAACACCCCGTCGCCGTCGAGCACGATCCGGCCGTAGCCGGTGGGGTCGGGCACCCGCGCGGTGAGGGCCGTCACGGCGTTGCCCTGCAACTGGTGCGCGGCGGCCAGCCCGGCCAGCGTCTCGCTGCGCAGCAGCGGGGTGTCGCCGTAAGTCACCACGATCACGCCGTGAATCTGGCCGACGGCCTCCAGCGCGGTGCGGACCGCGTGGCCGGTCCCCCCCTGCCGGTGCTGAACCACCACGGTGGCCTCGGGCGCCCGCTCCCCGATGTGCGCGGTCACCAGCTCCCGGCCCCGGCCCACCACGACGATCAGCCGGCCTGGCCGGAGATCCGCAGCCGTCGCGAGCACGTGCCCGAGCAAGGTGCGGCCGCTCAGAGCATGCAGAACCTTGGGAGTCTGGGACTTCATCCGCCTGCCCTCACCCGCAGCAAGGATGATCACGGCTGCAGGGGAGATGTCAGTCACTGCGGAGGGCTCCTCTGCTTTCGTGTCCGGCCTGCACATCAACAGATGGCACCTGCGTTAACGTCCCCGACTCTCGCAGGATACCGTCCGGTCGCCAACCGAGAGGCCAGGTCAGCTCACCTCAGGCTTCTCACCGCGCACTCTGCCCGTCCAGGCGCACCAACGTCTGCCAGCACGGAAGCCGTTTCTGTCAGCCCCGCCCCCTAGCTTCCGAACATGCGTTCCCCCGACGAACTCCGCCAGCTCAAAGAACGTGCGATCGCCATGCGGCGGGCAGGAATGTCCTGCCGTCAGATCAAGGAGGCCTTGGCTCCCATCGGCAGCGCAGCGCCGAGCTGTATCAGAAGATCGAGGGCTGGGCGAAGGGAGCAACGCTCTTTGCAGACCGCTCGCCTTGAACGCCCCGGGTCAGGTTCCGAACCTGCCTTCTGTGCTCCCGGAGAAGGATTCGGACCTTCGTTTCGAGAACCAAAATCTCGCGTCCTGCCGACTAGACGATCCGGGAAGGAACAACCCACCGCACACATTACCGGGGACGCCAACCGCCGAGGTACCACCCGACTAGCCTCCGCGCCAGGTCACCGGTCAATCACCCTACCGCCACGTCTCACATTCTGAGACAGCCGGGTTATGCGCAAGTGTGACTATCGCTACAACTAGCTGAAATCTTCCCGTAGGCCCTTGCGTAACCTACGGCCCCGTAGCCTACGGTGACGTAAGCGTCTAACGATCCGGTCGTAGGCGTGAGCCCCGAAACCACGGGTAGGCGACGCCCGCCCCAGGACGCGACACGAGCGAGGTTGATATGACGGCTCCGCCCGAGATAAGCACGCTTACGACGGCACAGCCCAGGCCAGATCTTGAACCGGACCGTGCCCCCCCGGGCCACCGGGTCCTCATCGCCACCTTCGTCGCCTTGCCGCTGGTGGCCCTGCTCACGGCTGTGCCGTTCGCCTGGGGCTGGGGCCTCGGCTGGCACGACATCGTGCTGGCGCTCGCCTTCTACCTGATCTCCGGGCTCGGCATCAGCATGGGTTTCCACCGCTACTTCACTCACCTGTCGTTCAAGGCGAAGCGGCCGATGCGGATCGCGCTCGCGGTAGCCGGCAGCCTCGCCTTCGAGGGCCCGCTGCTCAACTGGGTGGCCGACCACCGCAGGCACCACAAGTACAGCGACCGCGAGGGCGACCCGCACTCGCCGTGGCGGTTCGGCGACGACTGGAAGGCGCTGGCCAAGGGGTTCGGCTTCGCACACATGGGCTGGCTGTTCCAGGGCAACCGCACCTCGCAGCCGAAGTACTGCCCGGACCTGCTCGCCGACCCGGCGATCCGGCGGATCTCCAGGTCCTTCATGATCTTCGCCACCGCGTCGCTGGCGCTGCCCGCGCTGGCCGGCGGCCTGTGGTCGATGTCGCTGCACGGCGCGATCACCGCCCTGTTCTGGGCGGGCCTGGTGCGGGTCGCCCTGCTCCAGCACGTCACCTGGTCGATCAACTCGGTCTGCCACACGTTCGGCCGGGAGGAGTTCGCGTCGCGGGACAAGGCCAAGAACGTGGCCTGGCTGGCCATCGCCTCGTTCGGTGAGTCCTGGCACAACCTGCATCACGCCGACCCCACCTGCGCCCGGCATGGCGTGCTCAAGGGTCAGATCGACATCAGTGCCCGGCTGATCTGGCTCTGCGAGAAGCTCGGCTGGGTCCATGACGTGCGCTGGCCCAGCGAGGAACGGCTGTCGGCCAAGCGGGCCGGCGAGAGCGGCAGGCCGCTCGGCCCGATGACGAGGCGCGCCGCGGCCTGAGCGGCACGTTAGTGTCTGATGTGTGACCGAGCAAGGATCTAGGTCAGGCCGCCGCAGGATGTCTGGCAAGGAGCGCAGGGAGCAACTCCTCGACGTCGGCAGGCACCTGTTCGCCGAGCGCGGCTTCGAGGGCACGTCGATCGAGGAGATCGCGGCCACGGCGGACGTCTCCAAGCCCGTGGTGTACGAGCACTTCGGCGGCAAGGAGGGGCTGTACGCGGTCGTGGTGGACCGTGAGGTCAGCCGCCTGCTGACAATGGCCACCCAGATCCTCGGCGGCGATCACACCAGGGCGAAGTTCGAGGGCGCCGCAGTCGCGCTGCTGCGCTACATCGAGGACAACGCCGACGGGTTCCGGATCCTGGTCCGCGACTCGCACCCGGCCTCGGGCGCGGGCACGTTCGGCAGCCTGATCAGCGACATCGCCAGCCAGGTCGAGTACATACTCGGCGACATCTTCACCGAGCGCGGCTACGACCCGAAGCTGGCGCCGATGTACGCACAGATGCTGGTCGGCATGGTGGCGGTCACCGGGCAATGGTGGCTCGACGCCCGCAAGCCCCGGCTCGAAGAGGTCGCGGCGCACCTGGTCAACCTGGCCTGGAACGGGCTGTCGCAGCTCGATCCGCACCCGCGCATCTCGGCCGAGGCGGCGGCGGTCGCCGCCCGGCGGGACTGACCGCCGCCTCAGCCGCGCCTGGCCACCACGAAGACCCGGCGGAACGGGAGCACGGTGCCATAGGGCCTGGCCGGGTAGGCCTCGCGCATCCTGGCGCCGTACTCGGCGGTGAACTCCCCGGCCAGGTCCGGCGGCAGGGCGTCGAGCACCGGCCGCAGCCCGGTGCCCTTGTACCACTCGAGCACTGGGTTCTCCCCCGGCAGGACGTGCAGGTAGGTCGTCTCCCAGGCGTCCACCACGCAGCCGGATCCGGCCAGCAGGTCCAGGTAGTCAGCCGGATCCGTGGCCTGCCTGTTGAGCTGCACGCCGTCAAGCGGCGCCCGCCACCGAGGCGAGGCGGCGAGCTCGCGCATGACGGCATGGCCCGGCTGGTCGAAGTTCCCCGGCGCCTGGACCGCGAGCCAGCCGCCGGGAGCCAGCAGGCTGGCCCAGCGGGCCAGCGCCGTCAGCTGATCGGGCAGCCACTGCAGCGCGGCATTGGAAACGATCACGTCAAGAGTGGCTTCCGGGACCCAGTCACCGATGTCGCCCAGGACGAAGGACAGCCGTCCACCGGCCGGGTGGCCGGCCCGCGCGGTCTCGATCATGGCCGCGGAACTGTCCACGCCGGTCACGGACGCTTCGGGCCAGCGCTGCGCCAGGGTGACGGTCAGGTTGCCCGGCCCGCAGCCCAGGTCAGCGACGGACCGGGGATTGTCCGCGTCAATCCTGCCCACCAGGTCGAAGAACGGCCGCGACCGCTCGTCACCGAAGCGCCGGTACTGCTGCGGATCCCACATAAGACCACATCTCTCTTGACATCAAGGCAATTATCTGCCTTGTTTACCCAGTAAAACATCTCGATGTCAAGAGATATGCTCGGGACCATGGCAGGGCTTTCTTTTCCGGAATCACGCCCTACGGAGCCGGAACCACACCCAACGGAGCAGCTCAGCGACCCCGGGCAGCTCAGGGATGAGGTCGACGGCCTGGTCGCCGGATGGCAGGCGGAGCGACCCGACCTCGACGTGCGGCCCATGCAGGTGCTCAGCCGGATCTCACGGCTGGCCAGGCACCTGGACCGGGCCAGGAGGACGGCATTCGCCGCCCATGGCCTGGAGTCGTGGGGGTTCGACGTGCTGTCCGCCCTGCGCCGGCAGGGACCGCCCTACCAGCTCAGCCCGGGGGCGCTGCTGCACGCGACGCTGGTCACCTCCGGCACGATGACCAACCGGATCGACGGGCTGGCCGCCACGGGCCTGGTCCGCAGGCTCCCGGACCCGCAGGACAAGCGCGGCGTCCTGGTCACCCTCACCACCGAGGGCCGCACCCGGGTGGACGCCGCCCTGAGCGACCTGCTGACCAGCGAGGAAGCGCTGCTGGCCGGGCTGGGCCCGGCCGAGCGCCAGACGCTGGCGGATCTGCTCCGCATGCTGCTGGCCCCCTTCGACGCCCACCCCCCGTGACGGCATCCGGCGGAGCCGGGCACCCGCGTGACCGGGCCGGGCTGGGTCAGCCGCTGACCTCGGTCGGGCTGGTCAGCACCGCGCCTTGAACCGGGCCTGTGGCCCTGACCGCCGACCGGCAGACCCCGGCACCGGTCAGCGCGACGACCAGATCCACCGCCCGCTGAGCGTCCGCGACCAGGAACACGCAGGTAGGACCCGAGCCGGAGACCACGCCACCGAGCGCGCCGTACTCGCGCCCGGCCGCCAGGGTCCGGCGCAGGTCGGGCCGCAGGGAGAGCGCGGCGGGCTGCAGCTCGTTGCTGAGCAGCGGGCCGACCTCGGCCGGGTCACCGGAACGCAGCGCGGCCATCAGCTCGGTACTCGGCTTGGGCGGTGCCACCACGATGCCGCGGTTGTTCCGGATCCGGTCGCAGGTGCGGTACACGTCGGCGGTGGACAGCCCGCCGGTGGCGAAGGCCAGCACCCAGTGGTACTGGCCGGCCACCAGGGCCGGCGTCAGCCGCTCTCCCCGGCCCAGGCCGACCGACGTCCCGCCGTACAGGGCGAACGGCACGTCGCTGCCGATCCCGGCGGCTATCTCGGCCAGCTCGGCCACGCTCAGCCCGGCCCGCCACAGCTCGTTGCAGGCGACCAGGGCCGCCGCCGCGTCCGCGCTGCCGCCCGCCAGGCCCGCCGCGACCGGGATCCACTTCCTGATCTCGATCAGGACACCCGGCCCGGTCCCGCTGCCATCGGCCGCGGTAGCCGGGGCGGCCCGCGGGATCCGCCGCGGCGGCAGGCCCGCCGCCTTGGCCAGGGCGGCGGCCGCGCGCATCGCGAGGTTGGCGTCGTCGGCTGGCACGCTCTCCGCGCCCTCGCCGCTGACCGTGACGGTCCCGCGATCGGCATGATCGACGGTGACCTCGTCATAGAGCGAGACCCCGTGAAACACGGTTACCAGCTCGTGGTAGCCATCCGGCCGGGCAGGCCCCACCGAGAGCTGGAGGTTTATCTTTGCGGGCACCCGCACGGTCACAGCGGTCACGATTCGATGATCGTACCCGCCGGATGCCCCGGTCCGCTCCTCCGCCTCCGGTCGCCCCAGCTAGATATGGCTACCCGGGCTGGCTGGCAGCCTGGGCGATGGCGGCAAACTGCTCGACGGTGAGCGACTCCGCCCGGGCGGACGGATCCACGCCTGCCCGGTAGAGGATTGTCTCCGCCTGTCCCACCGAGCTCGCATATTTGGACTTGGAAAATGCCGAACGGAGCATCTTCCTGCGTTGTGCGAACGCTGTATCTATCACGGCGAAGAGGTCCGCCGCCGCGACGCCTGGCACGGGTGGCTCGTGCCGGGTGAAGGCGACCAGCGCGGATTCCACCCGCGGCACGGGCCAGAACACGGTGCGCGGCACCGGCCCGGCCCGGCGCATGGAAGCGAACCAGGCCAGCTTCACCGAGGGCACGCCGTAGATCCTGCTGCCTGGCTGGGCGGTCATCCGGTCCGCGGCCTCGGCCTGCACCATGACCACGCCGCGGGCCAGCGACCCCACGGTGGCCAGCAGGTGCAGCAGGACCGGCACGGCCGCGTTGTAGGGCAGGTTGGCGACCAGGGCGGTGGGCTCGCCCGGCAGCTCGCCGACGCGGGCCGCGTCCGCGGTGATCACCTCGAGCCGGCCGGCCAGCCCGGGCGCCATCGCCGCGACGGTTCGCGGCAGCTCGCCGGCCAGCAC
The DNA here is from genome assembly GCA_036495485.1 of Streptosporangiaceae bacterium. Taxonomy (GTDB): domain Bacteria; phylum Actinomycetota; class Actinomycetes; order Streptosporangiales; family Streptosporangiaceae; genus PALSA-505. The sequence continues at coordinate 7,727 of DASXMU010000019.1, read as the reverse complement.
CGGGTCGATCTCGATGGCCAGCACGCGGCGGGCGGCCGGCAGCAGGGCGAGGGTGAGCGAGCCGAGCCCGGGCCCCACCTCGAGGACATAGTCGTCCGGCTGAACGGCCGCGATGGTCACGATGCGCCGCAGGGTCCCCGGGTCGATGACGAAGTTCTGCCCGAACCGCTTGGCCGGCCGGATGCCCAGCCTGGCCGCGATCTCGCGGACATCGGACGCCCCGGGCAGCTTGTGCGGCTCCGCGGTCACCGTCAAACCCTTTCATATATCAAAAAGAAAGATCATGGACCGGGCTGGACGATCACCCCGCGGATGCTGATCGTGAAAGGGCCTGTCACCACGGGCCGAAGACCCGCTGCGCCGTCCGGCTGACCTGGCCGCACAGCTCGGCCAGGTCCATGTTCTTCACCTCGGCCAGCCGGCGCAGGGTGTGCGCGGCCAGCCAGGGGGCGTTGCGCTTGCCCCGGTGCGGCACCGGGGTGAGGAACGGCGCGTCGGTCTCCACGAGCAGCAGGCCGGCCGGGGCAGCCGCGGCCGCGTCGCGCAGCGGCTGGGCGTTGGCGAACGTCAGGTTGCCGGCGAAGCTCATCACGTAGCCGGCCTCGGCGCACTGCCTGGCCATCCGCTCGTCACCGGAGAAGCAGTGGAAGACCACCCGTTCCGGCGGGCCCTGCTCACCCAGGATGCGCAGCACGTCCTCGTGCGCGTCCCGGTCGTGGATCACCAGCGCCTTGCCGGTCCGCTTGGCGATCTCGATGTGCGCGCGGAACCACTCCTGCTGCACCTTGGGCGCGGTCCGGTCCCAGTAGTAGTCGAGCCCGGTCTCGCCGATGGCCCGCACCTTCGGCATCGCGGCGAGCGCCTCGATCTCCGCGAGCACGGCGCCGGTGGCCGCCGCCTTCCCCTCCGGGCTGTCCTCGGCACCCTCGACCACCGCCTCCACCTCGGTCGGGTGGATCGCCACGGCCGCGTAGACGTCGGGGTGCACTGCCGCGCAGTCGGCAGCCCATCGCGAGGAGTCCAGGTCGGTGCCGATGGTCACGACCCGCCTGATGCCCGCCGAGCGGGCGTCAGCCAGCGTCTGGCTGACCGGCTCCTTCATGATGTCGAGGTGGCAGTGGCTGTCCAGCGCCTCGGCCGGCAGCGTGATGTCAGGGTCCGGCTTGGGCTGTGGTGTCACGCTTTCTCCAGCCGGGCGAGCTCCTCATCGACGACCGAGGGAGCCAGCTTGGCGAACAGGGGGGTCGGCACCGCCAGCGGTGTGCCGGGCCGGATCGGCGTGTGCTCCCAGCGGGCGGCCACGTTGTAGTCACCGGTGATGACCGGGTACGACGGCCCGCCATCCTCGTCCACCTCGTCGATGCGTGGCATGCCCGACCACTCGCCAGTGCCGCCGAGCATCTCGTAGACCCGCTGCGAGGAGTGTGGCAGGAACGGGCTGAGCAGCGTCTTGGCGTCGTTCACGAGCTGCAGGGCCACATGGCAGATCGTGCGCATCCGCTCGGGATCGGACTCGCGCAGCTTCCACGGTGCATGGTCGGACAGGTACTTGTTGGCGTCGGCCGTGGTCCGCATCGCGGCGGCGGTGGCCGCCTTGAACCGGCACCGTGACAGTGGCTCGGCCACCTGGGCGAACGCCTCCTTGGAGCGCGCCAGGATCTCGTTGTCCGCCGTGGTCAGCGCACCGGGCGGCGGGATCGACCCGATGTTGCGGGCGGCGAACGAGACCGACCGGTTCACCAGGTTCCCCCAGTTGGCCACCAGCTCGTCGTTGTTGCGGCGGACGAACTCGGCCCAGGTGAAGTCGGTGTCCTGGCTCTCCGGCCCGGCAACCGCCACGTAGTAGCGCAGCGCGTCCACGTCGTAGCGGTCGAGGAAGTCGCGGACGTAGATCACGACGTTGCGGGAGGAGGAGAACTTGCGGCCCTCCATCGTCAGGTACTCGCTGGACACCACCTCGGTCGGCCGGTTCAGCTCGCCCAGCGAGCCCGGCTTCCCGCCCCGGTCACCCTGGCCGCTGTAGCCGAACAGCATGGCCGGCCAGATCTCGGAGTGGAAGACGATGTTGTCCTTGCCCATGAAGTAGTAGGACTCCGCGTCCGGCGCCTGCCACCAGGCCCGCCACGCGTCCGGGTCGCCGGACCGCCTGGCCCACTCGATTGAGGCCGACAGATAGCCGATCACAGCGTCGAACCAGACGTAGATCCGCTTGTCCGGCCGGTCCCGCCAGCCGTCCATCGGAACCGGCACCCCCCAGTCCAGATCGCGGGTGATCGCCCGTGGCTTCAGGCCATCGAGCAGGTTGAGCGAGAACTTCAGCACGTTGGGCCGCCACTGCCCGCTCTTGGACTGCAGCCAGGATCCGAGCGTCTCGGTGAAGGCCGGCAGGTCGAAGAAGAAGTGCTCGGTCTCGATGAACTCCGGTGTCTCGCCGTTGATCCTGGAGCGCGGGTTTATCAGGTCGATCGGGTCGAGCTGGTTGCCGCAGTTGTCGCACTGGTCGCCGCGTGCGCTGTCGTAACCGCAGATCGGGCAGGTCCCCTCGATGTAGCGGTCCGGCAGGGTCCGGCCGGTGGACGGCGAGATCGCGCCCATGGCGGTCCTGGCGAAGATGTAGCCGTTGTCGTAGAGGCCGGTGAAGATTTCCTGGGTGGTGGCGTAGTGGTTGCGGGTGGTGGTCCTGGTGAACAAGTCGTAGGACATGCCCAGGTTGGTCAGGTCGTTCGCGATCACCCGGTTGTACCGGTCGGCCAGCTCGCGGGCGGTCACGCCCTCGGCGTCGGCCTGCACCTGGATCGGGGTCCCGTGTTCGTCGGTACCGCTGACCATCAGCACCCGGTTGCCCGCCATTCGCTGATACCGGCTGAACATGTCGCACGGCAGCCCAAAGCCGGACACGTGCCCGATGTGGCGCGGTCCGTTCGCATATGGCCAAGCAGGAGCGGCCAGGATGGAGCGGTTCGGCGAAGACATGGGGAAAGCCTATTGGCCTTCGGGAGTTCCTTGGGCTCAGAGCTAGCGCGGGCAGGACTGCTGGGTTCCGCCGCCCACGACGGCCTGGTACAGAGCATTCCGGCGCAGGCCGCGCCCGGCTGCCACCGCCGCGATGGCGTCCTTGCGCGAAGTCCCGGCGGCCACCCGCTCGGCTACCTCAGCCGTCGCGGCGGCCATTTCCTCAGGTTCCGGTTCGGCGGCCTGCGGGGCTCCGCCCACGACCAGCGTTATCTCACCGAGGACGCCGCCGGATGCCCAGGCCGCCAGCTCGGCCAGCGTTCCCCTGCGGATCTCTTCATAGGTCTTGGTCAGCTCGCGGCACACCACGGCCTCGCGCTGGTCCCCCAGCGCCTTGGCCAGCTCGGCCAGCGTGCTGGCGAGCCTGCGCGGCGACTCGAAGAACACCATGGTCCGCGGCTGCCCGGCCAGCTCGGCCAGCCGTCGCGTGCGCTCGCCGCCCCGCCGGGGCAGGAACCCCTCGAAGCAGAACCGGTCGCTGGGCAGCCCGGACACGGCGAGCGCGGCCGTGACCGCCGAGGGCCCAGGCAGCGCGGTGACCCGCACGCCAGCAGCCACCGCCGCCACGACCAGGCGGTACCCAGGGTCGCTGACCGCGGGCATCCCCGCGTCGGTAACCAGCAGCACGTCGTGGCCTGCCACCAGCTCGTCCACCAGCCCGGCTGTCTTGCGCTGCTCCACCGCGTCGTAATAGGACACGACCGAGCCGCTCACCTGCACGCCCAGGGTTGCTGCCAGCCTGCGCAGCCGCCTGGTGTCCTCGGCCGCGATGATCCGCGCCTGGCCGAGCGCGGCGGCGAGCCTGGGTGAGGCATCGTCCAGGCAGCCAATCGGAACCGCTGCCACGATCAGGGTTCCCGGCGCGTTGTCTTTCATAGCTCAACACACGCTAGCGGCCCCCCACCAATACGATGGCAACCGATGACGACATCCCAGGCGGAGGCGGAACTCACGCGTAGGCGCCCGCAACTGTCCGCGCTCGCGGCCAGGCTTTGCCCGCCGATGCCGGGCAGCGCTATCTGGGGGTGGATAGGCCCGCTGATCGTCACGGCGTTCGGTACATTCCTGCGGTTCAACCGGCTATCCCTGCCGCCGTCGGTCGTCTTCGACGAGACCTATTACGTGCCCGATGCCTACGGCATCCTCAAGTACGGCACCGAGCACAACTACAGCAGTCACCGCAACGCGCTGATCGCCCGGGGCGACGGGCATTTCTTCACCTCTGGCGGCGAGTTCGTCGCGCACCCGCCGTTCGGGAAAGAGATGATCGCGGCGGGCGAATGGATCTTCGGGCTGCACCCGTTCGGCTGGCGGTTCGCCGTCGCCGTGGTGGGCTCGCTGTCCATCCTGATGACCGCGCGGATCGCCCGCCGGATGACCAGATCCACGCTGCTCGGCTGCATCGCGGGCCTGCTCCTGTCGGCGGACGGCCTGGAATTCGTGATGAGCCGGACGGCGCTGCTGGACATCTTCGTGATGTTCTGGGTTCTCGCCGCGTTCGGCTGCATGCTGATCGACCGCGACCGCACCAGGGCCCGGCTGGCCGAGGCCGCGCAGGGCCGCCCGCCGGACGGCGCCGGGCCGTTCCTCGGCATACGCTGGTGGCGGGTGCTGGCCGGGATCTGCCTCGGGCTTGCCACCGCCTCCAAGTGGAACGGTGTCTGGTTCATCCCGGCATTCGCCCTGCTGGTCATGGCCTGGGACATCGGCGCACGGCGCACGGCCGGTGCATCCCGCTCGGTCTACGGCGGGATGGTCCGCGACGGCCGCTGGACGCTCGTCTCCATGGTCTTCGTGCCCGCGGTCACCTACGTGGCAGCCTGGGGCAACTGGCTGTTCACCAAGACCGGGTACGACCGGAACTGGGCCACCCAGCACGGCATCCACACCCCGGTAATCTCCGCGCTGGTCTCGCTGTACCAGTACAACAAGGCGATCCTGCAGTTCGACGATTCGCTGACCACCAAGCACCCGTACGCATCGCAGCCCTGGACCTGGCTGGTGATCCACCGGCCGGTGTCCTTCTACTACGCCGCGCCTAAGCTCGGCCAAGAGGGCTGCCGGGTGCAAAACTGCTCGCGGGAAGTCCTGGCCATCGGCACCCCGATGATCTGGTGGGTGTCCATCGCCACCCTGCTCATCTGCCTGGCCTGGTGGCTGACTCAGCGGGATTGGCGGGCCGGTGCCATCCTGGTCGGCTTCCTGGGCGGCTGGCTGCCCTGGTTCCTGTTCCTGTCCAGGACCAAGTTCTACTTCTACGCGGTCACCTATGACCCGTTCCTGGTGCTGTCGATCACGCTATGCCTGGGCCTGCTCATCGGCTCGGCGAGATCCTCGCCCGCGCGGCGGGCGATCGGCGCGGCCCTGACGGGCGGGTACGTGCTGGCCGTGCTGCTCAACTTCTACTACCTGTACCCGATCCTCGCGGGGAAGGTGATCCCGTACAGCTCCTGGCTGGCCAGAATGTGGTTCAGCAGCTGGATCTGACGCGGGCTCAGGCCCGGATATCGTCCCAGGGGACCGGGAGCCGCTCCATCTCGCGGGGCTCGAACTTGGTCAGGCCGCCGGAGTAGGTGCGGCCCTGGCTGAGGCTCACCGAGCCGCGCAGGTAGGCGGCCAGCCGGTCGAGCACCGGCCCAGGCAGAGGGTCGCGCGGGTAGAGGCCGTGCGCGATGTTGAGATGGCGTGCGGCGGCCAGGTTACGGACGAACGTGGGCGGCCGGCGGGCCATGTAGCTGGCCAGAATGGGTGCGGGCTCGGTGAGCCCGACCCGCCACCAGGGCCGGCGGTGCCTGGCGATGTAACCGTCCGCAGCCCCGGCCCGGGCCGCCCTGGCGATGAACGCGCCGATGAGTTCCCGGTCGGCGGCGGCCAGATCGCCGAGGTCGGCGGGCAGGTCGATGACGATCCGCAGCGGCGTGGTCCCGGTCAGGACGCCGTTGGCGGCGAACAGCTCGCGCGCCCTGGTCACGGCCGGGAACCGGAACCTGTGCGGCACGCCGTTCTCGGTACTGTCTGCGACCCAGACGGCATTCGCCCCAGTGACCTGGCCGCGGTGGACCCGGCAGATCTCGCCAAGTTCGACCATGCCGTTGCGCTGCCGGCCATTGCCTGGGCGGCGGGACTGCGGCGCGGACTCAGCGGCAGGCCGGAACAGCGGACCCCAGCGGTGCGCCTCGGTCAGGCTGGTGCGGCCGGCCGGCGTACCCCCGGCGAGGGCGCCGAGCTCGGCGGGGCTGCCGGCCAGGTTCAGCCGCAGCGCACCGGGGCTGGTGCCCGGCAGGAAGCAGGAAATGGCCGACGTCACGATAGCGTCGGTGAAGACTGGGGATGTCGGCTCAAGCAGGTGCACCGCCTGGCCGCCAAGGTCACCGACCAGCAGCGAGCGGACCAGGCTGCCGTAGTTCACGTCAAGCCACTCGGCGGCGGTGATGAACACGCCCAGGTCGCCGGGGGCAGCGTGGCCGACTGTGGCGAGGAAGAAGTGGACGTGCAGCCCGGCCAGGGCGCTGGCCGTCAGCCCGCGTTGGCGCGCGGTCGTTGTGAACCAGCGCTTCCAGTCCGGGGCTATCTGGTGGTGGCGGACGTAAGGCGGGTTGCCCACGTAGAGGGTCGGCCCGTCGGCTGGGGGCAGCCGCAGCGTCCGGTAATCGGCGTTGATCACCGTCGACCGGCCGGCCAGACCGGCGACGGCGAGGTTGGCCCGCGCGACGATGGCGGCCGCCGGGTCGGTCTCGACCCCGACGAGTTCGGCGTGCGGCCAGCGGCGGCCCGCCGCCAGCAGAAACCTGCCAGAGCCGGTACCCGGATCAACGACCCTGGCCGGGCCGGTATGTCCGGCCTGGCCCACCGCCCAATCGATCATGCTCTGCACAATGGGACCGGGCGTGAGCGTCTGCCCCAGGGAGCGTCGCTCGACCGGGCTCCGGGCCGCGCAGAGCGCGTCACCGAGCGGATCGCCGCCTGCCACGATCAGCGCGCGAAGGTCATCACCGGCGGGCAAGGCCCCCGCACCGGTGGACACGGCGGCGGCCAGTTCCCCTTCGGCGTTGGACAGCCCGGTCACCTGCTCCGCACCCAGGCTAACCGCCGCTTCAATCACAGCCGCCAGGCCCTCGGCCGTGTTCACCGGGCTATCCCGCTTCTTCCAGCAGGAAACGCTGCCGTGGCCTGGTCTCGCCTTGGGCGATCTCACCGGGTGGGCGCAGTGTTATGCCCGACGCGAAGAACGCCTGCCTGGATTCCCATTTGGAGATCCCGACAAGGCAGGTCCCGTCGTCCGTCAGGTACGGGGGCTCGACTCCGGTACAGCCTGGCAGTCCGGCCAGCGCACCGCCCATCTCCCGCATCGATTGTGCGAGCACGTCACGATGCCCGGGCTCCGGCCAGTGAAAGACCATGAAGATGAAGCTCACGTCCGGGCTCCCCGCTCGTCGGGCGGATAGCGGCTGCCAAGATCACGCGTGAGTTTACCGGCCAAGGCCATGGCCCGGCCCGTTCGGCAGGTCGCCAAATCCACCAAGTCGCGAAAATGTGACCAACTTCATCTATCTGTTTTGGGCGCTACGAACGTCTAAGAGGTAGAAGCGCCCAACCAGGCTGGAGCGATGATGAGTGGATGCGCCGGATCCGCTGGCCACGCCGCGCCGCAGCACGGCGCGCGTTTCCCCGCCGAGGCACAGGCCTTGGGGGCGCTTCCCGATTCGGACATCCTG
>DASXMU010000018.1:0-21611 GCA_036495485.1 Streptosporangiaceae bacterium | reverse complement strand
TGGTGCGAGCACCACCGGTCAGGCGGGGGCGAGTTCGGGCATGGCCTGGGTCATCGCGCGGGCTATCTTGTTGGCGATGGTGCTGGCCAGCTCGCCGGGATTGGTGAGCCGCCAGGAGAATACGGGATGATTTGTGATGGTCGCGGCTTCGAGCCAGCAGTCCCACTGCCATACGACAGAGCCGTCATCCGTAATACAGACTGTCGCGTCTTCGCCGGTTTCTGGATTGGCGGCGACTATTTCCGCCGCTGAGCCGTAGAAACTCTCGTCCGCATACACTTCCACGGCGACATCCAGGCCGCGAGCCTTCAGCTCACGGCCGACGATTCCTTTCAGCGTGATCCCAGCGACCGAATACCCGTCTCCGGCCTGCGGGAAGGTGCCCTCGCGATCGGTGAGCAGGATGGTTGCCAGGTCAGCCAGCTTTTTTGGGTCGATTTCACCGTCATCCCTGCGGGAGCATTCCCATTGCACATACCCGGAATCCGTGACCGTCAGCTCGCAGCGTATGTCTCGCTGGCCGATTATGGCCACGGACTGCCCTTCTTCGTCCTGCTGACGAATGCGGAACCCATGGGCGGTCAGCTTGTCACCTACCGTCCGCATCAGCTCACCTGGCTGATTCACGTCAGTTCCCGTCCCTTCCGTCTCGATACATGGCTGAGCCACTCCCCCTCGGTCACGCGCTGGCACCGCGCATCTGGTCATCGGCTTGGCCTGGGCAGGCATCTGTCCGCCTTCGGGTGACGGGGCACCGTGCCATCGTCTGCTCCAGACCGTGAGCGGCAGATTGGTCACATAACGTGTGTCCTCCACCGCGTGGTGTAGCAACTGGACTAGAGTTTCCCTCATACCCAGCCATCAGACAAGAGCATCAGCAAATTTGCTGTTAATATTTCTGTCCGAGTAGCTGACGGCTGGGCTGGTGTGTGGGCACACTGGATGCCACGTCAGTCACAGGAGGTGCAACGTGTCAACAGCGGGTGGTCCCACGGTCCGGCGCCGCAGGCTCGCCGCCGAGCTGCGCAGGCTCCGCGACAGGGCGGAGATGACGCTGGAGCAGGCGGCCGGCCAGCTCGGCTGGTCGGTCACCAAGATGAGCCGGATCGAGACCTCACGCGTCGGCGTCAGCGTCAAGGACCTCAAACTCATGTTCGAGGTGTACGAGCTCGAAGACGACCGCCGGGCGGCCCTGCTCTCGCTCGCCCGCGGCGCCAAGGCACGCGGCTGGTGGGACGCCTACTCCGACTCACTGCCCAGCGACTACGCCAGCTACATCGCCCTGGAATCCGAGGCCAGCGTTATGCGCTGGTACGCCTGCCAGACCCCGCCTGGGCTGTTGCAGACCCGGGAGTACGCCCAGGAGATCATCCGCGCGGGACTGATGGCGCTGTCCCCACCGGCCGAGGTGGAGCGCCGCGTCGATGTGCGGACGACCCGTCAGCACTTGCTGACCCGGGACGAGGATCCGCGTCGCCTCTGGACCGTGCTCGACGAGGCGGCGCTGCGGCGCCAGGTAGGCTCGGCCGAGGTGATGCGCGGTCAGTACGACAGGTTGCTGGAGTTCGCCGACCTGCCCAACGTGACCATCCAGGTCCTCCCCGACTCCACGGGGGCGCATCCGGCCACGGCGGGGACGTTCGCGATCATGGAGTTCCCAGAGCCGCACGACCCCGACGTGGTGTACGTCGAGACGTTCACCGGTAACCTGTTCATCGAGAGCGATGCCGAGGTCTACCGGTACGCGCTGGCGTTCGATCACCTGTGCGCGATAGCGCTCAACCCCGAGGAGTCGAGGGCGTTCATCGCCGCCAGGAGAGCCGGACAGCACCCCTGACAAGCGCTCACAGGCCAGCGGAGGTGAAAAATGAAGATGAACCTGTCACAGGTGACCTGGCGCACGAGCAGGCACAGCGCCAACGGCGCTGACTGCGTCGAGGTCGGCGTCTGGCACAAGTCCAGTCACAGCACTGGCGCGAACGGCTGTGTCGAGGTCACGGCCCGCGGGCGTGGGTCCGATCTGCTCTGCCTCGTGCGTGACAGCAAGGACCGCGAGGGCCCGGTGCTGGCATTCACGTCCGATGAGTGGCGTGCGCTCACCGCCAGGGTCAGGAACGGAGAGTTCGACTCGCTCGGGTGACCGCAACCACGCCGTCCGCCCGCGCCAGATCGCCTGATCGCTAGCCCCAGATGCGGGTCTCGTTGCGGGCTTCCTTGGTGCGGAATGCTTCTTCGAGGTCGATGCCGCAGCGGTTGACGATGGACACGAGAAGGATGAGCGTGTCGGCGGCTTCGTCGCCAATGTCGGCGACACGGCCCGCCGGGTCCTGCGGCTGCCCTTGCAGCTTGCGGACGGCGCGGAAGAGTTCGCCCACCTCCTCGCCAAGCTTGAGGCACTGAGACGTGAGATCCTGCCTGTCCAGGCCACGCTCGACTTCCATCTGCCGTACGTAGCCCTGAATATGGGCCAGGGATGCCCCAGGGCTCAGCGGCTCCATATGGCTACCTTGCGTGTTCGGCGGGATCGTCTAGGGAAGCGACCCTAGCCGACCGCAGCCCTCCCAGCCTGCTCTGCCGCCAGTTTCCGCCTTACCTGCGAAGATCAGACCTCAATACCGGCCGGTTCTTGATCACCGGAGCCGTACGCTGGCCATTGACGTCCGCGCGGAACGACGCCCGGGTCCGCCTCGTCTCCCCAGGCTGCCCAGCCTGGCCGTGGATAGCGCGCGAAGAGTTCCAGGTAGGGGCCGGGTGAGCAGGATTCGATCAGGTCGTAACTCTCATCGGGTTTCCGGGAGTGCTCTCGCTTACGGGTCTCGATCATGTTGACCTGCCGGCGTCCTGGTGGCAGCGTGCGCATAGAGCCGTGGACGCCGAAGAGGATCAGCTCAGTCACGTTGCGGAAGTAGAATCCAACACCCCGGCCGTCAGGGCCGCCATCCTTGCGCCGCTTGGCCCACACCAGGTTCGAGATATAGCGGAAGCCCCAGCCTTCCATGACCTGGAGGCCCTCCGGCAGTAGCGCATTCGGCACCCAGAGGTAAAGGTGGGCGCGGTCGGCGATGACATCCGCGACGGGCAGCCGCGCGATGTCCTTGGCGGTCATGGTGTCGTAACGATCCAGCCGCCGGTGCTCGGGAGCGACTTTCCCCGTGCGGTTGGTGAATCTCCAGGGAGGATCAGCCAGCACGGTTGACCACCCTCCGGTGGTCTCGGGCAGGGGGGGCAGGCGCTTCGCCTGCGTGTCTGCCCGCAATGGCTCTGCGAGGTGGAGTCGGCGGGGCTTAACGCCCAGGTCAAGCCCTCGTTCAACCGTCACAGAGTCTCCCTCAGGATGATCTTTATGCAATTTAACCAGTAGGACGTGCCGCTTTCAACGAAGCGCGCCGGGGCCAGCGGTTCGCCTCTCTTTATGCACCAGTCCAGCACCGCGCGCTGATTGCGATAGCAAGCAGCGGACAGCCCCCCGCATCCCCCCGCGTCAGCTTCGGCTCCAGCTTGGTGAGGTTGGTGGTAGTGGTTGTACTCAGGCGATTGCGCGCGGCTTCCGGTGACTGTCCGGCTTCCAGGGCGAGACGCCCGGCGAGTTGGCGCAGGTCGTTTAGAGTGCGGGTGATCATGACCGCGCCGTCGATGACCCCCGCATCGTAGAGCGCTCGGTACACGCCGATGTCCCTGTCCAGGTTGCCATCCTTGGCATTCCACTCAACGTCAAGCACCACGCGCCCCTTGACGTTGTCAACCTTGTAGCCCTTGCTAGACACCTCGGTTGTCACGACAGTGGCCTGCGTTTCACCGCCAGCCCTGTAAGGCATCGCACGGACGTCCGCACGAAAGGACGTGTCAGCCTCACCTTCACGCCAGCCGCGCTGCCTGAACTCCTCGTCCAACCACTGAGCGACCCTCCCCCGATTGCCACCGGGATCGACCAAATCGCTGGTCAGGAGTTTGAAGCCGGTGATCACCTCGATGATCTCCTGGAACTCATCAAGGTTAGTGGCCGCAAGGATGGCGGCCGCGTTCCGAGTCTCGCGCAACTCGTACCGGGTGCGCACCTCAGCCGGTATCGATTGCTCGTAGCTTGTGGTGAGATCCACAGATGCACGTTATGGGACAACCCTGGCGGTTCGCATGCAGTTCGTATGAGTAGGTAACGATCATGAAACCTGAGATCTGCCAAGATCACAGACTTTGTGCGATCGGGGCCGTTTGTCTGGTACGCCTATTTGCCAGGCTGGGTCAGAACGCGGTTTCGGGCAGCTCCATCAGGTCCAGGGTGGTCGCCTCGGTGATCTCCCGCTCCGCGGTCAGCCTGGGCAGCACGGTGGCGGCGAAGAACCTGGCCGCGGCGATCTTGCCGAGGTAGAAGTCCTGTTCGGCGGTGCCCTGGTCCAGTGCCCGCAGCGCCACCTCGGCCTGGCGGGTGAGCAGCCAGCCGATCAGCAGGTCGCCGAGGGCGAGCAGCAGCCGGTTGGTGTTCAGGCCGACCCGGTAGATCTCCTCGTTGTGCTCCAGCGCGCCGGTAAGGAAGCCGCTCATCGCGGTCAGCATGGCCTCGATGTCGGACACGGCCCGGTCCAGGGCCGCGCGCTCGGCCTTGAGCCGCCCGTTACCGCCGTCGGCCGCGGCGAACGCGGTTATCTCGCCGAGCAGGTGGCGCAGCGCGCCGCCCTGGTCCCGGACGATCTTGCGGAAGTACAGATCGAGGCCCTGGATCGCCGTCGTGCCCTCGTACAGACTGTCGATCTTGGCGTCCCTGATGTACTGCTCGATCGGGTAGTCCTGGAGGAAGCCGGAGCCGCCGAGGGTCTGCAGGGACAGCGTGAGCATCTCGTAGGACCGCTCCGAGCCCACCCCCTTGACCAGCGGCAGCAGCAGGTCGTTCAGCTTCGCGGCCATCTCGTCGCGCTGGCCGCTGGCCCTGGCCACCTGCACCGCGTCCTGGTAGGTCGCGGTGTACAGCATCAGCGCGCGCATCCCCTCGGCGTACACCTTCTGCAGCATGAGCATCCGGCGGACGTCGGGGTGATGGATGATCGTCACCCTGGGGGCGGCCTTGTCCGCCATCTCGGCCAGGTCGGCTCCCTGCACCCGGGTGCGGGCGAAGTCCAGCGCGTTCAGGTAGCCGGTGGACAGGGTGGCGATGGCCTTGGTCCCCACCATCATTCTGGCGTTCTCGATGACCAGGAACATTTGCCGGATGCCGTCGTGCACGCCGCCGACCAGGGTGCCCACCGCCGGGTGCTTCGCGCCGAAGGTGAGCTCGCAGGTGGTCGAGGCCTTCAGGCCCATCTTGTGCTCGACGTTGGTCGCGTAGACGCCGTTGCGCTCGCCCACCGTGCCGTCCTCGCCGACCAGGTACTTGGGCACCAGGAACATGGACAGCCCCTTGGTACCAGGGCCGTGTCCCTCCGGCCTGGCCAGCACCAGGTGGAAGATGTTCTCCGCCAGGTCGTGCTCGCCGCTGGTGATGAACCGCTTGACGCCCTCGATGTGCCAGGTCCCGTCCGGCTGCCCGATCGCCTTGGCCCGGCCCGCGCCGACGTCGGAGCCGGCGTCCGGCTCGGTCAGCACCATCGTCGCGCCCCAGCCCCGGTCCACCGCCCACTGGGCGAACTGCCGCTGGTAGGGGGTGCCGATCTTGGCCAGCACGTTGGCGAAGGCCGGGCCCCCTGCGTACATCCACACCGCCGCGTTGGCGCCCAGAACCAGCTCGGCGACCGACCAGACGAGCGAGCGCGGTGCGCCGGTGCCGCCAAGCTCGGGCAGCAGGTCCAGCCGGTACCACTCGGCGTCCATGAGCGTGTGGAACGCCTTCTTGAAGGCCTCGGGCAGACGCACCGAGCTGGTGTCCGGGTCGAACACCGGCGGGTTGCGGTCGCCTTCGGCGAAGGTCTGCGCCAGCGGTCCGGTGGCGAGCCGGTTTACCTCACCGAGGATGCCCTTGACGGTCTCCTCGTCCAGGTCCGGGTAAGGCTCGCCGCCCAGCAGATCCTGTCTGCGCAAGACCTCGAAGAGGTTGAACTCGATGTCACGCAGATTGCTCTTGTAGTGGCTCATGCAGAGGCTCCGTCGCTCTCACTGACAAGACCTACTGGCCAGTAACACTATCCAGTATCCTACCCGCTGGTAACCATGGGCACATCGCCCTCCTATGAGGAGCCTGGCGCGCTTTCGGATGAGACGCGTGGACCGGCTCCTTGTTGCCATGCGCGCGGTGAGTTACGGTCATGTACCTGCGCTGATCCTGTCCTTCCAGCGCATGTTCAGGGGACGCGTGGGAGGCCGCGATGCAAGCACCCGGTGGCGCCGTGGTGCTGGCCGACGCGCGCACCAGGTACGAGCTGGACATGATCGCGGACTGGGCCAGGCGCGAGCACCCCGGGGCGAAGGTTGTGACGTTGGGCACACCGGCCGCCCGCGACTGGCCGGCCGACGCGACCCTGCTGCCGGCCCGGGTGGTGTGGCTCCCCCCGATGCGCGACGGCGAGCGCCGGGTGGCCATGGCGGACCTGCTGTCGATGACCAATCCCCGGCACCCCGGCCCGCGCGCCCAGCGGCGGATCGGGACGCGATCGCCCGACCGGGTCCAGGTCGTCAGCGGTGCTCCGGCATCCACCAGCGAGCTGCGGGCGCGGTACGCGCGGTCGGTCGCCGCGGGCGAGTCGTTCGCCGACTTCGTCGGCCGGGAGGCGGTGCTGGCCCTGGAACGGGCGCAGCGCCAGCTCATCGGTGACCGCTACAAGGTGCCCCGGGTGGTGGCCGAGAAGATCACCGCATCGGCCTCGTTCCGGGCGAAGGCGGCCGGCCTGGCCCGCGAGCTGGGGCGGCCGGAGGCCGACGTGGTCGCTGAGGCCACCGACAAGATGGCCGGCTTCGTGGCCGTGCAGAGCCACGTCGCGATCGACCTGTTCACCGCGATCTTCCGGTCGCTGCATCAGCGCGCCTGGAGCGTGTCGGTGGACCTGGACACGCTGGAGCGGCTGCGCGCGATCAACCGGTCCACCGCCCTGGTGTTCCTGCCAGCCCACCGGTCCTACCTCGACCCGATGGTCCTGGCCGACGTGCTGGGCGGCAACGACTTCCCGCCCAACCACGTGCTCGGTGGGGAGAACGTCGCCTTCTGGCCGATCGGCCCGCTGGGCCGCCGGGCCGGCTACATCTTCATCCGGCGGCAGTTCGGCGCCGACCCGGTCTACAAGTTCGCGATGCGCTCCTACCTGTCCTACCTGGTGGAGAAGCGGTTCAACCTGGAGTGGTACCTGGAGGGCGGCCGCAGCCGGACCGGCAAGCTGCGCCCGCCCATGCTCGGCCTGCTCGCCTACGTGGTCGCGGCGGTGCAGGAGCATCCCGGTGTCGACGTCACGCTGGTGCCCACCTCGATCGTGTACGACCAGCTCGCCGAGGTTCAGGCGATGGCGGCCGAGGCAGCCGGCGGCACGAAGAAGGCGGAGAACTTTCTTTTTCTTCTCAAATACGCCAGGGCGCAGCGGACCGACCTGGGGGCGGCGAGGGTGAGGTTCGGTGAGCCGCTGTCGCTGCGGGCCGCGCTGGCCGAGGCGGGCGAAGGCCCGGCCCAGCTGGAGAAGGTCGCCTTCGGTGTGCTGGACCGGATCAACCGCGCCACCCCGATCTCGGCTACCTCGCTGGCCGGCTTCGCCCTGCTGGGCGCGGAGTCACGGGCGCACACCGAGGCCGAGATCGAGCGGATCCTGGAGCCGCTGCTGCGCTACACCGGCGACCGCGGCCTGCCCGGGCCGGATCCGGCCCTGTGCCACGGCGCCGGGCTGCGGGAGACCCTGGAGTCCCTGCACCGGGTCGGCGTGCTCGACCGCTATGACGGCGGGACCCAGACCGTCTGGTCGGTGTCGGCGGGCAACCACGCCGTCGCCGCCTACTACCGCAACGGCGCGATCCACCACCTGGTCAACCGGGCGATCGTGGAACTCGTGCTGCTCGGCGTGGCCGACCGGGCGGTCACCGGGGACGACCGGGACGGGCTGCTCACCGCGGCCTGGGCCGAGTCGCTGCGCATCAGGGACCTGCTCAAGTTCGAGTTCTTCTTCCCGGGCAAGCACCGCTTCCTGGCGGAGAGCCTGGCCGAGCTGGAACTGCTCGCCCAGGGCTGGGATTCACGCCCTGCCGATCCGGCCGCGGCCGCCGCCGCGCTGCGGGGCGCGCCGGTGCTGGTCGCCCGGCGCACGCTGCAGGCGTTCTTCGACGCCCAGCTCGTGGTCGCCGAGCAGCTCACCGGGCTCGGCGGGCGGGCCGTCGATGCGGGTTCCTTCCTGGCGGGCTGCCTGGGTGTGGGCCGCCAGATGCTGCTGCAGGGCCGGGTGCTCGCGCCCGATTCGGTGTCCCGCGAGCTGTATGCTTCGGCGCTCAAGCTGGCCGCCAACCGCGGCCTCACCGAGGGCAACGGGGCCGAAGGGGGCGACGTGCGGCTCAGGCGCGCGGAGTTCCGCGGCGAGATCGCCCAGATGCGCTCCCGGCTGGCCCAAATCGCGGAGTTCGAGGTCGGCCATCCCGGCAACCCCGGCGACGGCCCCGGCCCCGGCGGCCCCGGTGCCGGCCACCAGGGCGGAGGCGGGGCATGACCGCGCTGGCGGAGCGCCTCAGGCAGATTCACGCGTCTGCGTCCGGTAAGAAGATCGGGGCCTTCTTCGACTACGACGGCACGCTCATCGACGGCTTCTCCTATGCCGCGATCTACCGCAGGCGGCTGCGCCGCCTGGAGGTCAGCCCGGCGGAGCTGGCCAGGACCGCGCTGCTGGCCGCCCGCGGGATCGACCGGGAAGAGGACTTCGCGGCCATCCTGGAGCTGACCAGGCCAGCCCTGGCGGGCCGGACCGTCGGGGAGATGACCGAGCTTGGTGAGGAGCTGTTCAAGCACGAGACCGGGTCGCGGGTGCGGCCGGCCATGTGGCAGGTCGTCCAGGCGCACCGCGAGCGGGGCCACCGGATCACCGTCGCGTCCTCGGCGACGCCGTTCCAGGTCGGCCCCATCGCCCGCGAGATCCAGGCCGACCATGTGCTGTGCACCCAGTTCGAGGTGGACGACGGCGTGCTGACCGGCCAGGTGCAGGGCCGGGCGCCGTGGGGACCAGGCAAGGCCGCGGCGGTCCGCGCCCTGGCCCGGGAGCACGATATCGACCTGGCCGAGTCGTTCGCCTACAGCGACGGCAACGAGGACGTGCCCTACCTGGAGGCCGTGGGCCATCCGGCGGCCGTCTGCCCGCAGCACAGCCTGCGCGCCGAGGCGGAGAGCCGCGGCTGGCCCGTGCTCGACGTCGGCGGCCGGGCCGGGCCGCCGCTGCCGCTGCTGGCGGCCGGCACCGCCGCGTTCTACCTCGGCGCCGCCTGGGCGTCGGCGGCAGGCCTGGCCCTGTCGGTGGCCAAGCAGGACCCGGGACTGCTGACCAGCGCCGGGCTGGCCCCCGGTGCCCAGCTCGGGCTGTCCCTGGCCGGGGTGCGGATCCGGGTGACCGGCGGCGAGCAGTACCTGGAGTCGGCGCGGCCCTGCGTGTTCGTGTTCAACCACCAGAGCAAACTCGACGTGCCGATCCTCGGCGCCCTGCTGCGCAAGGACATCACTGGGATCGCCAAGCAGGAGGTGCGGTCGGTCCCGGCCATCGGGCAGCTCATGGCGATGGCCGGCATGGTCTTCATCGACCGGACTGACACGGCCAAGGCGATCGAGGCGATGGCGCCGGCCGTCGCCAAGCTGCGCGACGAGGGCATCTCGCTGGTCATCGCCCCGGAGGGGACCAGGTCGGTGACGCCGCGGGTGGGGCCGTTCAAGAAGGGCGCGTTCCACATCGCCATGCAGGCTCGCGTGCCGGTGGTGCCGATCGTCATCCGCAACGCCGGCCAGCTGATGTGGCGGGGCAGCCAGCTGGTCCGCCCGGGCACGGTCGAGGTGATCGTCCTGCCGCCGGTGGACACCTCCGGCTGGACGGCGGCGAGCGTGGGCCAGCATGCGCAGGATGTGCGCGAGATGTTCGTGCGCACCCTGGCGGAATGGCCGGGTGAGCAGTGATGGCGCGGCCGGTCCAGGTCACCGTGCTCGGCGCGGGCTCGTGGGGCACGACCGTCGCCTCGCTGGCCGCGCGCAACACGCCCACGCTGCTGTGGGCCAGGGACGCGGCCACCGCCAAGGAGGTCAACAGCACCCACCGCAACACCAGGTATCTGGGTGACCTGGCGCTGCCCGAGACGCTGCGGGCCACCCACGACCTGCAGGAGGCGGCCAGCTTCGCGGACGTGCTGGCGGTGGGCGTGCCGTCCTTTGCGGTCCGGCAGACCCTGACCCCGCTGACGGCGCACGTGCGCGCCTGGGTTCCGGTGCTGTCGCTGGCCAAGGGGCTGGAGCCGTCGACCAGGCTGCGGCCGTCCCAGGTGATCGCCGAATGCCTGCCCGGTCACCCGGTCGGCCTGCTGGCCGGGCCCAACATCGCCCGCGAGATCGCCCAGGGCATGGCCGCGGCGGCCGTCGTGGCGACCGAGGACGACCGGATCGCCATCGCGCTGCAGCCGCTGTTCGCCTCCAAACTGTTCCGGGTCTACCGCAACAACGACGTGCTCGGCTGCGAGCTGGGCGGCGTGCTCAAGAACATCATCGCCATCGCCGCGGGGATGGCCGAGGGACTGAACGTGGGCGACAACACCCGGGCCATGGTGCTGTCCCGTGGGCTGGCCGAGATGACCAGGATGGGCGAGGCGCTCGGCGCCAAGCCGCGCACGTTCGCCGGGCTCACCGGCGTCGGTGACCTCATCGCTACCTGCATGAGCCCCGTATCGCGCAACCGGCGGCTCGGTGAGCTGCTCGCCCGCGGCATGCCCACCCAGCAGGCACTGACCGAGATCGGCCAGGTGGCCGAGGGCGTGCGCACGGCGCCGACCGTGATCGCGCTGGCCGCCGAGCACAACGTGGACATGCCCATCGCCGTCGAGGTGGATGCCGTGGTGGCCGGCCGGCGGACGCCCGCCGAGGCCTACCGTGGGTTGCGGCGGGTGGCGCCCGGCGGCGAGCACGAGGCGGTCTGACCATGACGGACAGCAGCGACCGGCCGCTGGACTGGGCCAGCGAGCGCACCATGAACCCGCTGGACACCCTGATGTGGCGCGGCGACAACGACCGCAGGCTGCGCGGCACGGTGTGCGCCATCGAACTGCTCGACGTGACACCGGACTGGCAGCGGCTGGTCGCGGCGATCGAATGGGGCTCGCGGATGGTGCCCAGGTTCCGCGAGCGGGTGGTCGACTCCCCGCTCGGGGTGGGGCCACCCTCCTGGGCCGTCGACCCGGCCTTCGACCTGAGCTACCACCTGCGCAGGGTGCGGGTCCCCGGCGACGGCACCTGGTCCGGCCTGCTGGAGGCGGCGCAGCAGATCGCCATGACGCCGCTGGACCAGGCCAGGCCACCCTGGGAGGCGGTGCTGTTCGAGGGGCTGCCGGACGGCCAGGCGGCGCTGCTGATCAAGGCGCATCACGCCGCGACCGACGGCCTGGGGGCCATCTACGGGCTGGCCCTGCTGCACTCCCGGGTGCGCGAGCCGACCCCGGGCAAGCCGCAGCCTCCCGTTCCGGTGGCCGAGCAGCTGAACGCCGCCGAGGTGATCACCCGGCAGGTGGTCACCGAACTGGGCGAGAGCCTGCCGATGGCGATGGAGGCGGCGGGCAACGGCCTGCGCGCCGTCCGCCATCCACGCGCGGCGCTGCGCGCCGGGCTGCGCTATGCGCAGTCGGTGCCCAAGGTGCTGGGCCTGTCCGCGCCGCCGGGCTCACCGCTGCTGCGCCAGCGCAGCCTGTCCTGGCGGTTCGCCACCTTCGACATCCCGTTCGCCGGGCTGCGGGCGGCGGGCAAGGCGGTCGGCGCGACGGTGAACGACGCGTACCTGACCGGCCTGGTCGGCGCGTTCCGGATCTACCACGAGCTGATGGGCCAGCCGATCGACACGATGCCGGTGGCACTGCCGATCTCGGTACGCGGCAAGGGCGACACCAGCAGCGGTAACAAGATCGCGGTCGGGCGGTTCGCGGCGCCGGTCTGGCTGGCCGACCCCTACGAGCGGATGGTCACCATCCGCGAGCAGGTGCGGGCCGCCAGGCGCGAGCCGGCCGCCGACGTGTTCAGCGCGGTCGGGCCCGCGCTGGCCTGGCTGCCGGCCCCGGTCCTGGCGGCGGCGGGCCATCGCACCACGGGCGTCAGCGACCTGCAGGCCAGCAACGTCCCCGGCATCATGCACGACGCCTACCTGGCGGGAGCCAGGATCGAGCGGCTGTACCCGTTCGGCCCGCTGCCGGGCTGCGCGGTGATGGCGACGATGGTCACGCACGGCCCCATCGGCTGCCTCGGCATCAACTACGACGCCGCCTCGATCACCGATCCCGGCCTGTTCGCCCGCAGCATCGTCGACGGTTTCACCGAGGTACTCGCCCTCGGCGGCAGCACCGAGCGCCCAGCCCAGCGCGCCTGAGGCCTGAGGCGACTGGGTTTGACTCCCCCAGATGGCCACCTTCTTCCCCGCCTTCCACGAAACCGAATGGCGTTCTAGAGTGGGCAGGACGAGTGGGCAGGACGAGTGGGCAGGGCAACCGGCACTTGGGGTGAAGCATGGCACTGGCCGTCACGGAAGAGCACGAGGAACTGGCTGAGTCGGTCCGCCGCTGGGCCGAGCGGAACGCGGGGACCGGGGTCATCAGGGCCGCGGCCGACGGCGCAGGGAACGGCCAGGAGGCGATCCGCGGCGCGCTCGCCGACCAGGGCCTGCTCGGCCTGCACCTGGCGGAGAGCCAGGGCGGCCAGGGGTTCGGGCTGACCGAGCTGGCGGTCGCCGTGGCCGAGCTCGGCCGTGCGCTGCTGCCCGGCGGCTACCTGCCGACCGTGCTGGCCAGCGCGGTGCTCGCCCGGGTGGGCGCGGACGCCAAGCTGGTGACCGGCCTGGCCGACGGCACCCGGGTGGGCGCGGTGGCCCTTGCCACCGGGCTGACGGCCACCGCGAGCAGCGACGGCGGTCTGGTCCTGGACGGAGCCTGCGGGCCGGTCCTCGGCGGCTCCCTCGCCGACCTGATCATCGTGCCAGCCGCCATGGCCGGGGGCGAGACCTGGGTCGCGGTCGACGCTGCCGAGTTCGCCGTCACGCCACAGGACAGCCTCGACCTGACCAGGCCGGTGGCCACGCTGCGGGCCGAGGCCGTGGCCGTTCCCGCCGAGCGGGTGCTGACCGCCCTCAGCCGGGCCGAGGTCAGCGTCCTGGCCGCCACCCTGCTCGGCGCCGAGGCCGCCGGGATCGCCGGCTGGGCGGTCACCACGGCCGCCGAATACGCCAAGATCCGCCACCAGTTCGGCCGGCCGATCGGCCAGTTCCAGGCGGTCAAGCACCGTTGTGCCCGGATGCTCACCCAGGCCGAGCAGGCAGACGCGGCGGTCTGGGACGCGGCACGAGCCCTCGACGCCGCCCTCAGCGAGGTGGACAGCGAGGCGGCCGACGCGACCGACGGCTCCGGGCGCCAAGCCGAGTTCGCCGCGAGCGTGGCCGCCGTCGTGGCGGTCGACGCCGCCGTCGAAGCCGCGCACGAGTGCATCCAGGTGCTCGGCGGCATCGGCTACACCTGGGAGCACGAGGCCCACCTGTACTACCGGCGGGCGCTGTCCCTGCGCGCGCTGCTCGGCCCGTCCGGCCAGTGGGCCAGGCAGGTCGCCGGGCTGGCCACCTCGGGAGTGCGCCGCAAGCTCGGCATCGACCTGCCCGACGAGGCCGAACGCTGGCGGACCGGCATCAGGGCCGAACTGGCCGAGATCGCCAGCTTGCCATGGGCCGGCCAGATCGAGCGGTTCGCCGCTGGCGGCTGGGTCGCGCCGCACCTGCCCCAGCCCTGGGGCCGCGCCGCGAGCCCGCTCGAGCAGGTGGTCATCGCCCAGGAGCTCAAGGCCGCGAAGCTGCGCCCACCGGTGTTGTTCATCGGCTCCTGGGCCTCCTCGGCGCTGGTCGGCTATGGCACGCCGGAGCAGCAGGAGCGGTTCCTGCCTAAGACGCTGCGCGGCCAGCTGATCTGGTGCCAGTTGTTCAGCGAGCCGGGAGCGGGCTCCGACCTGGCCGGCATCAGCACCAGAGCGGAGCGGGTGGACGGCGGCTGGAAGCTGACCGGGCAGAAGATCTGGACCTCGCTGGCCAGGCAGGCGGCCTGGGCCATCTGCATCGCCAGGACCGACCCGGCCGAGCCGCGCCACGACGGCATCAGCTACTTCCTGGTGGACATGTCCGCACCCGGCATCGACGTGCGGCCGCTGCGTGAGATGACCGGGGACGCGCTGTTCAACCAGGTTTTCCTCGACGGGGTTTTCGTGCCGGACGACTGCGTGGTCGGGGAGATCAACGGCGGCTGGAAGGTGGCCCGCAGCACGCTGGCCAACGAGCGGGTCTCGCTGTCCCAGTCCTGGACCTCGGGCTTCGGCGTGGCCGAGTTGCTCGACGTGGCCGGCCAGCGGGATCCGGGGCTGACCCAGGACGCGGAGCACGTCGGTCACCTGGTGTGCGGCGGGCACGCGCTCGACGTGCTCGGCCTGCGGGTAACCCTCAGGCAGTTGTCCGGCACCGAGCCAGGCGCCACCGCGAGCGTACGCAAGCTGCTCAGCATGCGGCATGCGCAGCAGATAACCGAATGCTGCTGGTCGCTGATGGGTGCCGACGGGGCGCTGGGCCCCGGCCGCGAGGAGGGCTGGCGCCCCGGCGACGGCGAGCAGGACCAAGCCCGGCACTGGGCCAAGCAGACGCTGCTGGCCAGGGCGCTGACAATTGGCGGCGGCACCACCGACATTCAGCTCAACATCGTCGCCGAGCGGATTCTCGGCCTGCCCCGCGATCCCGAGCCACCAGCCGCCGGAGCGCTAAAAGGTTAATCACGGTTAAACAGGGAAAACCAGGAAAACCAAGAAAAAGTGCCTGGAAATAGGGCCGGCCCGGCTGGCGTTCGGCGCGTTTGGCCATCACCAGCCTGGGCACATCTATTGCCGGACACTCCGATATGCTGGATTAGACGAAGAACCCCCGCGCGTCCGGCAACGCGCGGGGTTCTTCGTCCCTTGCTAACGGGGGTAAACCGGGACGGAACGCAGGCTCTGCGCCCTTTTACCACGACCCCCGCTCGGCCATCGTGAAACGAGAGCCTAGTTTTCCTGGCCGGACGCCTGCTTGCAGCTCGAGTCCTGTCCGCCCGCAACGGAGCCGGGGGAAAGGATGCCCAGGGCACCGGCAACCTGGTCCACCGGAACCTGGACGCCCGCCACGTTGACCGGGACGTGGTTGTTGCAGACCTGGAGCGGCACCTGGTTGTGGCTGACGTTCACAAGACCGCCGTTGTCGCCAGACGGACCGTTCCCCGGCTTCTTGGACGGGGTAGCGTTGGCCTGAACGGCACCCTGCTTGCAGCTCGAGTCCTGGATGGCGGTCACGGGCTGGGTGTTCTGCAGGCCGACTGCCTCCGCGACGCGGTCCACCACGGCCTGAACGCCGAGGACGTTGACCGGGACCTCGTTGCCACAGGCCATCACCGGAACCTGGTTGTGGCTCACGTTCACAAGACCGCCGTTGTCACCAGACGGACCGGTGCCAGCGCTGGCCGCCGATGCCCACAGGCCGATAGCCCCCACCGCCATTGCGGCGACCGCGAGAACACGGCTTTTCTGGAACATACTTCTAAATCTCCCTTTTTGTTGGACCCCCGAAACCTGCTGGATCGCTGGTTCCAGCTTGCCGGTGAAACCTTACTATCTACCCCGGCACCAGGAAGCTTATTCGGGGTGTCGCCGGGAAAATAGCCGAGGCACAAATCACCGAAACCTGCCAGCAAGGAACATCAGCTGCATACTAACGAGCCGGGACATCCGTGCGTGGAGTGCGGAACAATGGGAATGGGGCATGACACGACGGCCGCCCACCGGTACATACGCAAAGGGGAGCATTAGATGCGAACTTGGATAAAGAACGGCCTCCGCCTGACGATTCTCGTGACCACACTCACCGGAGCGGGCATGGCCTACTCGGCCACGTCGAAGGACAGGTTCTCCCTGCAGGCCGATCAGTCCGACGACGGGCAGAGCCCGGTCGCACCGGGCACCGACGCCGCCACGGACGACGGGCCGATGAGCGCGGCGTTCAGCCGCCGCGCCCCGATCGCCGGGCTGATCGGCCTGACGATCACCGCGCTGGGGGCGGTCATGATGATCCGCCGCCGTCGCGCCGCGAGCCAGGACCAACAGGCCTGACCACCGGCACGGCAACCTGGCCGCCCGGCTGGCGGCCAGCCCGACGGCGCGGGCCAGCCCACGAGCGCAGGCCCGCGCCGTTTTGGTATGTCATTTCTGCCCCCGGTGTATGACACATCTGCCTCCAAGGGGTACAAAACCTACCCGGCTTAACGTCGCTGCCCGGCCCGGCCACCTGCGGACGAGTAGTCTTCAGGCCAGTTCAGACCATTCCTGGGGGGGATCTTGGCTGACTCAGGTGACGATCCATACGAACCCTTCTTCCGGGCAGGCGGCCCGGCAGGTTCTGGCGCCGGTGATGGTGCCCCGCCGCACCGGCCCGCCACACCGCCCCGGGCGCACCGGGCGGCTCACCACGGCGAGCCATCATCCGCTCAGCAGCAACTGATGGCGAAGATCGCGGCGAGCCGCAAAGCGCGTCAGCGGCGCGCCTACCTTGTCGCATCGGGCCTGGTGTCCGCGCTCGTCCTGTTCGTGGCCGGATCCGGCTGGGTGCTTACCGGATACGTCAACCACACGGTGGCCAGGGTGAACTCCGGCACCACGGCAGCCGCTCCAGGCGCCCCGCTGAACATTTTGCTGGCCGGCGTGGACCGGCGTAACGGGCTCACCAGGCGGGAGGAAGACGAGTTGCACGTGAGCCCGGTCCAGGGCACCGCCAACCCGGACACGATGATGCTGGTGCACATCTCGCCCGCGCACCGCCGGGTGACGGTGACCAGCATCCCGCGCGACTCCTGGGTGGGCATCCCCGGGCACGGCATGAGCAAGATCAACGCAGCCTACAAACTCGGCGGCCCGAAGCTGGTGGTGCGCACCGTCGAGCAGGCCACCCACCTGACCGTCAACGACTACGTCGAGGTCAACTTCCTCGCCTTCGTCAAGGTGATCGACGCGCTGGGCGGGGTGAACGTATGCCTGCCCCAGCCGCTGCACGACCCGTCCAGCGGCATCTACCTGACCGCCGGGTTCCACCATCTGGACGGGATCAGCGCGCTGGAGTACGCACGGGACCGGCACTCGTTCCCGCTGGAGGACCTGACCAGGATCCAGGACCAGCAGGGTCTGCTGTCCACGGCGCTGACCAAGATCATCAGTTCCGGGACGCTGGCCAGCCCGCTGCGGCTGGCGCACCTGCTGGGCGCCGTGCTGCCCGCGCTGCGGGTGGACAAGAGCCTGAACATGTCCGCGCTGGCCGGCGAGCTGCGCGGGATCACCGCCCACGATGTCGCGTTCCTCACCGTTCCCGTCGCCAACCCCGGCTACCAGGCAGCCGACGGCGAGTCCGGCGTGCTGTGGAACGCTCGCGATGCGGCGAGGCTGTTCAGCGAGATCCGCGCCGACCAGCCGGTGATCAGGACAGCTACTGTCGCGCACCGGGCCAAGCGGCACTCAACCAAGCCCCGCAGGCGGCAGCCACCCGGCTGGACACCGCCCGGCGCCCGGACCGCCGCCCAGGCGGCCTGCCACTAACCCAGCGGAGCCCTGCGTCACTCGCCGCCGAGCGTCGCGGGCGCGCCGTAACCGCGCAGCACCTCGGGCAGCATGACGACGCCACCGGAGTCCTGGAAGTTCTCCATCATCGCGAGCAGCGAGCGGGCGGTCGCACCGGTCCCGTTGAGCGTGTGCACGTAGTCGAGCGCACCATCGCGCCGGAACCTGATGTTCAGCCGCCTGGCCTGGTAGTCGGTGGTGTTCGAGCAGGAGGTGATCTCCCGGTACCGGCCCTGCACCGGGAACCACGCCTCGATGTCGTACTTCTTCGCGGCG
Organism: Streptosporangiaceae bacterium; assembly: GCA_036495485.1. Classification (GTDB taxonomy): domain Bacteria; phylum Actinomycetota; class Actinomycetes; order Streptosporangiales; family Streptosporangiaceae; genus PALSA-505. Next base: position 3,574 of record DASXMU010000018.1, on the reverse strand, counting down.
GGCGCGCCCAGGTCGCCGACCGAGATGTTCTGCACCCGGTAGGGCAGCCCGAGTGCCTGCACGATCTCCTCTTCGTAGCCGAGCAGGCGCTCGTGGAACTCCTTGGACTCCTCGGGCAGGCAGCACACATACATCTCGACCTTGTCGAACTGGTGCACCCGGAACATGCCCCTGGTGTCCTTGCCCGCCGCCCCGGCCTCCCGCCGGAAGTTCGTGGTGAACGCCACGTACTGGGCCGGAAGCTGGCCGGCCTCCAGCCGCTCGTCGGCGTGGATGGCGGCCAGCGCCACCTCCGACGTGCCGGTCAGGTAGAGATCGTCCTTCTCCAGCCGGTAGAGGTTGGACTCCTCAGTGGGCAGGAAGCCGGTGCCGGACATGGCGTGCTCGCCCGCCAGCACCGGCGGCAGCACGGGCATGAAACCCTTGCCGGCCAGCCGGTCGAGCGCGAACCGGTAGAGCGCCATCTCGGCCAGCGCCACGTCGCCCATCCGGTAGGCGAACCGGGATCCGGCCAGCTTCGCGCCCCGGGCCATGTCTATCCACCCGGTCTTCGAGCCGAGGTCCGCCGCGTCCTTGGGGGTGAAGCCGAACTCAGGCCGTTCCCCCCAGGTGCGCACCGTCTGCGCATCCTCTTCCGCCATCCCGTCCGCGGCGGACGGGTCGGGCAGGTTGGGGATGTTCGCCAGCAGGTGGTTGCGCTCGGTCTCAGCCTTGGCCAGCTCGGCCTGCGCCTCGGCGAGTTCCTCCCGGAGCTGCCGCAGCTCGGCCAGCTTGGCTTCGCTGGGAGCGCCCTTGGACGACCTCTTCTGCCTGGCCCGCAGCGTCTCGGCCCGCTCGGTGAGTTCCCGCCAGGAGGCGTCCACAGCGAGCAGCGCGTCGAACTCGGCCGCGGCGCCACGACGGGCGAGCGCGGCACGGAAATGATCGGGATCCTTGCGTGCGGCCTTGAGGTCAATCACCTGCGCGAGTTTAGTGGCTCACGATCCCGATACGCTCCCGGATAACCCGGCGCAGCCCCGCCCGTGGCCTCACTGCTGCGAGTCGCCGCCGTGGTGACCGCCCTTGCCGTCCCCCTTGCCAGGATGCGGCTTCCCCTGAGCGGGAGAGCTGGGCTGCGGCCGCCGAGCGGGAGGGCCGGGCTGTGAACGCTGAGCGGGAGAGCTGGGCTGCGGCCGCATCGCGGCCAGCACGGTGACCGGGCTGCCCGTGGCCACCTGACCGCCGGGCTGCACGGCAAGGACCCGGCCGGGAGCCTGCCGCGCGCTCGCCCGCCACAGCACACGCGGCTCCAGGCCGAGCTGGCGCAGCCTGCTGACCACCAGATCCACCGGCTGCCCGATCAGGGACCCGGCGTTGACCCGGACCGTCGTGACGGTGGCCGACCGCTGGCTGGACGGCGCGGACGGCGTCGTCGCCGCTGGGTGGCCAGGTGGCGGCCCCGGTCCGAGCACGCTCGCCAAGACCAAGCCGAGCACCGCCGCCGCCACGATGACGCCCGCGGCGACCCAGGCAGGCCAGCCGAACCGCCGGCCAGCCCCCGGCGGCGGCGGTCCCTGCGACGGCGGTCCCTCCGACGGCGGTCCCTCCGACGGCGGTCCCTGCGACGGCAGGCCAGCCCCGGCGCCGATGGCCTCGGCCCGCAGCGTCCGGACCGGGCTGCCAGCCGGCTCCCGCCCGGGCGCCTCGGCGGTCGCCCCACCGCCCAGCCCGTCGCGTATCCGCTCGGCCCGCTGGGCCACCTCACCGGCGCTCCCAGGCCGCCGCCCGGGATCTTTCGCGGTCAGCTCGCCCACTAGCGCGGCTGCGTCAGCCGGAACGGACGCCGGCAATGCTGGCATCGGGCGGTCCCGGTGCGCCAGCGCGACCTCCAGCGCGACCCCGGCGAATGGCGCGGCACCCATCAGGCACTCGTAGGCGACAACCCCGAGCGAGTACAGGTCGCTCGCCGGGCTGGCCGGGATGCCGTTGGTCCGCTCCGGCGCGATATACCCCGGCGTGCCCATCAGCTGCCCGGCCGTGGTGACCGGCGTTGAGCCCGCGACGTAGGAGATGCCGAAGTCGGTTATCTTCACCACGCTGCCCCGGCTCAGCAGCAGGTTGCCCGGCTTGACGTCGCGGTGAATCAGGCCGGCCCGGTGGGCCGCGTGCAGGCCGGACGCCGTCTGGGCGACGATGTCCATCGCCTTCGCCGGGTCCATCGGGCCGCTGGTCATCACGGCGGCCAGCGATGGGCCGTCCACGAACTCCATCACCAGGTACGGCGGATCGGCCTCGGCATAGTCGTAGACGCGCGCGATATTCTCGTGCGCCAGCGCCGCGGCATGCAGGGCCTCGGCGCGGAACCGGGCCAGCGTCTGCGGATCCTGAGCATGGCCGGTCAGCAGCAGCTTGACGGCCACCGGCCGGCCCAGCATGACGTCGGTCCCGCGCCACACCTCGCCATAGCCGCCGATCGCGATCCGCTGCTCCAGCCGGTACCGGCGGGCGAGAACGGCACCGCAGGCAGACGACATAGCCACCGGGTACCCACGCTCCACATCATTAACCAGCCTATCGGCACCGAAATCGACCATAACATTATGCACTCAGGCGATCACATGCTGGTGCGGTTCGATGTTCGCTTCCCGGGTAGTGGCCGGTGGCATCCGACCACGGGAGGACCCGAGATGGCTACCTGGGCATGGATCGTGATCATGGTTGCCGTGCTTGCCGTCGTTGCTGTCGCCGCGGCAGTGATCACACGACAGCGCAGAACGGCTGGGCTGCGCGACCGGTTCGGTGCCGAGTACGACCGGACAGTTGAGTCCGCCGAAGATCGGCGTGCCGCCGAGACGGAGCTCCGCAGCAGGGAGAAACAGCGGGCCGGTCTGGACATCCGGCCGCTCACCGAAGCGTCGCGTGCGCGTTACGCGGTGCAGTGGCGCACGATACAGGAACGCTTCGTGGACGAACCAGCCGAAGCGGCCAGCTCAGCCGATGTGCTAGTCCACAGCGTGATGGCCGAGTGCGGTTACCCCATCGGGGACTTCTCCGCGCAGAGCGACCTCGTGTCGGTGGATTACCCGGACGTCGCCGAGAACTACCGCGTCGCGCACGCGATCTGCGAACGAGCCAGCTCCGGCCCGGCAAGCACCGAAGACCTCAGGGAAGTGCTGCTGCGATACCGCTCGCTGTTCAGCGAACTGCTGGGCACTGAGGCAACCGCCACGAAGGCGATCGGCACAGCATCGGCCAGCACAGCACCAGCCAGCACGGCGCCGACCAGCACAGTGCCGGCCGACGCCGCCGCAACGGACCCGGACACCGGCGCCCAAAGCGTCCCGGCGCATCAGGGCGCGGGTCACGGCCCGGCAGACAGAGAGACCGGCGATGACTCACACTGACCTCAGCCAGGATGGCGAGCTGCCCAGCCGCGGCGACCGGAACGAGCCAGACGGCCTGGCCGGGCGCACGAGCCCGGATCAAAGCACCGGGCAACCCGCCGACAGCGGATTGACCACCGCACAAATCGCCCGGACAGGAGATCCCGCACCCGAGCCAGGACCGGCCTCCGCACCCGCCGACCAGCCTGTCG
>DASXMU010000017.1:0-5905 GCA_036495485.1 Streptosporangiaceae bacterium | reverse complement strand
CCGGTGGGTTCTGCACCTGACCGGGGACGTCCACCCAGGACGACCCGTTGAAGTACTGGACCTCGTAGGCCGTGGGCTCCCGGTAGGTGCTGCCCTCGAAGCCGAACGCCTTGTTGCTGTAGAAGTACACCTTCACGTCGTTGAACTTCGACGCCTTGCCGAGGTCGACCTGCAGCCAGTCCTGGGCATTGGGAGAGCCAAGGTCGCCCCAGATCGGGTTGGTCCCGGTAAAGGAGCCTGACACCACGGGCAGCCCGCTGATCGTGAAGCCGTCGACCGCGTTGGCCGGGCTTGTTGCCTGCTCTGCCGGGGTGGTGGTGGTGAACGATGCGGTGGCGGTCTTCCCAGCGGCCAGGTCGGGTGCCTGGCTGTTCTTGCTGGACAGGTTGACGCCGGCCTGCTGGAAGCTGCTGGTGATCCGCGGGTTGCCGGACAGATCGGCCTGGCCGGCCGCGGGCACCGGCACCCGCGCGTGGTAGCTGATGCGCGCCGTGCCGCCGCCTGCCGCGGCGGCATGGCCGGTGCGCGAGTCCCAGGTGATGTGGGTGAGCCGGTCCGAGGTGAACGCGAGCCGCCCGTTGACGTAGAGCGAGTAGCCCATCGGCGCCATCGGGTAGAACCTGGTGCCGCCGGGCTTCTGCCACACGACCGTGAGGTCCACGCCGTGGTAGCTCACGTCGTTGACGGTGAAGTGGCTGTAGCCCATGTCGATCGGCCACAGCTCGATCGTGCTGTCCGCACGCGGCTGCAGGCCGGCGATGTCCTGGAACATCATCCAGCTGAACGAGCCGAGGGTGTCGTCGTTGATGCTGGAGCGGCCGAACGTCTGGGTGGCCGGATCCCAGTTGAAGTAGAACTCGTTGTTGTCGGGGAAGCGGTTGTTGCCGTTGACGTCTTCGTTCCAGGCCAGCCATTCGATGAGGTGGCGCTCCATCGCTGGTGTGATGGACCGCGACGGGTAGTCGCGCAGCGCCTTCGAGTACAGCCGGGCCTGCAGTGTGGCGTTGATGTTGGAGAAGTTGTTGGTGCCGTGGCTGCAGGTCGCGCAGGCCATGGCCGCGGCCTGGTCCGCCTGGTCCGCGGTGTAGATCGGGAAGATCGGGAAGTCGGCCTTGCTCGCGTAGTAGCGCAGTCCCTGGATGTACTTGGCGGTGTCCGGCGGGACACCGTCGATGTAGGGGGTGAAGTTCTGCTGGTCCTTCCAGCAGACCAGCTTGCCGGTGGTGAGGTCCTTCTGCAGGAAGACCTTGCCGGGGCAGGTGATCGTCGGCACCTTCGGTGAGATGATCGTAGCGTTCTGGCCGTTGCCCGAGGAGTCCATCGCGGTCGCGCCGCCCGTCTCGTCGAACTTGTAGTCGGCGACGTTACCGGCAGCCGCCTGGCCGCCGGCCAGCGCGGCGATCTGCGACGCGGACAGCGCGCTGCTGTAGATCGCGAAGTCGTCGACGGCCGCGTTCAGGTAGGGGTCGCCGAACTCCGAGCGGCCGATCCAGTCCTGGGTGGTGTTGCCCAGGTCCGACGGGTGCAGCGTCATGCTGGAGTTCGTCGCCACCGGCTTGCCGTTGACATACAGCGTGCCGGTGCTGCCCGACAGCGTCACGGCCAGATGCGACCAGGTGCTGAGCGGCAGCGGGGTGCTGCTGCTCAACTGCTGCTCACCGCCACCGCCGCTGGTGGTGATGGCGAACCGTGGCCCGCTGCCGTCACTGACGGTCAGGAACATATAGGTGCTGGTGCCGGTGCCGAAGTCGAAGACCCGTGACCACGTCGGGAGGGCGGACGGCTTGACCCACGCGGAGATCGTGAAGCCGGACAGGCCTTTGCCGATGCCGGCGGGCAGGTTCAGGTAGTCGCCGGTGCCGGCGAGTTTCACCGCGTGGCCGATCATGCCGGGAGCCCGCGGGCCGGTCGCCTTGCCCGAACCCGGCGTGGAGTTGGTGACCGGGCCCTTGGCCCATAGCTGGGTGAGGATCGCGCTGCGGATGGTGCCCGCGATCGCGTTCATCTGGGCGGCCTTGGTCTTGTTGCCGAGCACTGTGTACTCGGCGGCGGCGGTCTTGGCCTCGGAGTACCAGAACGAGCTCTCGGTGCGGTCCTGCGGCTGCAGGCCGTAGTACTTGAACGCGACCGAGTCGGCGTCGTTGCCGGGCAGCGTGCCGGCTGAGTACTCGATCAGGTTGTCGTGGTTGCTGTCGAACTTGGCGAGCGTCCCCTCGAGGTCGCATTCGGCGTACTTCGCGAGGAGCTCGACGACCTGCCTCGAGCCGCCGTGAATGAGGTAGTCCTGCCAGGCCTGTGTGCCGGTCCACTGCTCGTAGGTGTTGTCCCAGTTGCCGGTGTCGCCCGGGTTGTCGTGGAACGACTGGCACCCGGACTCCTCGCCCTGGGACAGCCATGACCCGTAGGAGTATTCGGGATCGCGCCACCACTGCAGGTCTTGCATGCGCATCGGCACCGTCAGCGAGATCTGGTTGTCATAGCCGAGCGCTCCCTCCAGGTCGACAGGGAACTGGTAGTCGTTGCCGGGGATGTTCCCGTCGAAGGAGTCGAACCGGTTCTCCCAGTAGCGGTAGTAGAAGATCTTCTCGACGTTCTTGTCCGGGAGGTCGATGTACGGGACGTTGCTGACCCAGAACTTGTTGTACTCGCGCAGCTGGGTCAGCCAGGCGGCCTGCGGGCTGTAGGCGCGGTAGCGCTGGTAGTCGGCCGCCGATCCGGGCAGTTCCTTCGCGATCGCGCCGAGCTGCGTCTTCAGGCTGACGTGCGCGCCGGGGCCGATCGTGACGGTGCGGGTCAGGCTGGTGCCGCTGGCGGTGAACCCGTCACCGCTCATCCGGGGGTAGATGGTGGACAGCCCGTACCTGAGGGTGACCGTGCCGGTGAGTTCCGTGCCGTCCGCGGAAGGTGCCGTCGCGATCGGCGAGGCTGCCGTGAGCGTGACCGTCTCGGGCGAACCGCCGGTGTTGGTGAGGGTCAGGTCGGTCACCGCGACGTCGTTGTAGGTGATGAACTTCTGCTCCGCCACGGAAAGGCCAGTCCTGCTATACACGCTGGTGAAGTAGCTGGGGTACTGCCAGCGCTTCGCGGTGTCCTCGGTGAGCTTGCCGCCGGACACGCCGATCGTGTACAGGTTCTGCGGGGCGCCGGTGCTGCCCGGCTGCTGGTACGCCCAGCCGCCGCCGTTCGCACCGAAGCCGCCGGCCGCGAACCCGAGCACGCTCGGGTCTTGCGTGTACATGTAGAGCGCCCGGCCGCGGGTCATCAGGACCGAGTTCGAGCCGGTCGGATCCTTGCCCTGGCCGCGAAGGTAAGGCCGGGCGAGGACCCGGTCGAACCAGTACGACGTGCCACCGGCCGCCACATCGGCGTCGTAGATCGACTGCAGCATGCTCTTGGACGGGTCGTATGCCGCCGGCGGCGCGGGCACCGGGTTCGCCGAGCCGGTGAACGTGGGGTCGCCGGGATTATTGCCCGCCGAACCGCCCGGCTGCGAGCGGACCGTGGTGAAACCGCCGGTCACCAGCAGGTTCGCGGTGAGCGCCAGGCACACCGCGGTCACTTTCAGCCACGGCCGCTGGTGCGAACGCGGGCTACGCCATGAGGGCCGTCCCGACATGTGGATGCACGTCCTTTGCTGCCGGAGTCACCGGTGTTCAGGGCCCGCCCAGCGGCGCGACCACGGTCTGGGCGGGGTTTCTTTCTTTGTCATAAAAGAAAAGGAATAGGTTTTCCTTAGAGTACGTCTCGTGATGTCAGGCGGTCAACCAGTTACATCGTGCTTTCATTACAGTGTGACTACCGGGAGCAAGCGTTTGCCTCATCGGGCCGAGGCTGCCAGGCGCACCACGATCAGGGACGTGGCCGCGCAGGCCGGCGTGTCGATCGGCACCGCGTCGAAGGCCCTCAACGGCCAGGGCAAGCTGCGCCCGGAGACCAGGGACCGCGTGGCAGCCGCGGCGCGCGAGCTCGGTTTCGCGCCGAACGTGCTGGCCCAGGCATTGCTCGGCGGCCGCACCTACACGGTCGGCATGATCACTACAGACAGTTTCGGGCGGTTCAGCATTCCGGTCATGCTCGGTGCCGAGGACGCGCTGGGGTCCGGGCAGGTATCGGTGTTCATGTGCGACACCCGTGATGACCCGGCACGGGAACGGCGGTATGTCGAGCGGCTGCTCAGCCGCCGGGTGGACGGCCTGATCGTCACCGGGCGGCGGATCGAGCCGCGCCCGAGCATAGGAACGCGGCCCGGCATCCCCGTCGTTTACGCGATGACCCAGTCGCTGGACAGCGACGAGCCCGCGGTCATCCCCGATGACCATGGGGGTGGCCAGCTGGCCGCGCTGCACCTGATCGGGGCGGGCCGCCGCCGGCTCGGGCACATCGCCGGGCCCGAGCGCTTCCTCGCCGCCCGCAAGCGGGCGGGTGGTTTCTGCGAGGCCGCCGTGAGCGCTGGCGTGGGCATCTCGCCGCACGACGTCCTGTACGGCGAGTGGAGCGAGCAGTGGGGCCGCGAGGCGGCTCGTATCCTGCTCGCCGCGGCGCCCGGCGTGGACGCGATCTTCTGCGGCAGCGACCAGCTAGCGCGCGGTGTCTCGGACAGCCTGCGGCAGCTGGGCCGCCGCGTTCCCGATGACATCGCACTGGTGGGCTTCGACAACTGGGAACCCATGGCGCTCGGCGCAGATCCCCCGCTGACCAGCATCGACATGTGCCTCGAAGATGTCGGCCGCAGGGCCGCCGAGCTCCTGCTCGCGGCCATCGACGGGGAGCCCCCGCACGGCCTGACCACCGTGCCGTGCCGGCTCATCACCCGCGCGTCATCGGGCGGGCCTGGATAAACCCTGGCTCCAGGCCGCCGCCTCCACCGCCCGGCGCGAGCTGGTGGCGATGAGTGCGGGTGCGTGCCGCCAGATGAGGCAGGCGAGGGTGCCCAGGGGGATAGGGGGCAGGTAGGTGATGGCCCGGTACAACAGCACGGCGGCCGTTACCTGGATGCTGACTTGGTGCCCGGACCCGGCGGCGAGGATGCCCACCAGGCCGAGTTCGGTGATCCCGAGGCCGCCGGGAGTGATGGGCAGAGCGGTCAGCAGCCGGATGAACGCGAAGGCCATCAGGGACGTCTGCCAGGGCACCTGAGCCTGGGACAGGCCGAGGCCGCGCAGGCATGCCAGCAGAACGAGCCACAGGGTGAGGTTGCTGGCCACGGTGGCAGCGGTGATCCGCCAGCCGCGAGCCGCGAGCAGAGCGCCGGCCCGGTTGCGGAAGCTGGTCAGCGACCCGGCGGTATCGGCGGGCGGTGTCCGGCGGGTGAGCCGGGCGGCGATGGCCACCGGGCGCTGCAGCAGGTGGCCCGCGCGGACCGCGAAGTCCTGGCTGCGCAGGAGCAGGCCGAACCCGGTGGCCGTGGCGATGAGCAAGGCCAGGCCCACGGCGGCGCCGGTCATCAGGCCGGCACCGGGCGCTGTGGCCGTGGTCATGACCAGCAAGGCGAGGACGGGCAGGCCCAGCACGGCGAAGACGTTCCAGATCCCGCTGACCAGGGCGTAGAGAACGTAATCGGCGGTGCTGAGGCCCCAGCTGGAGAGCATCGCCCAGCTGACCCCCAGGGCCAGAGCGCCGCCGGCGGGCAGGGTGTTGGCGACCGCGTTGGAACCGAGGCTGAGCACTGCCGCCTGGCGCAGCCGCAGGCGGGGGAGTACCGCGCGGATCGTGATCCAGTACGAGGCCATGCTGGCGACGGCCGCGATGGCGATGAGCAGGGCGTGCGGCCAGGTCGTCGCGTGCAAGCTGGCCCACACGCTGCGGTAGGACGCGACATGCGGGAGGGCGAACCCGAAGGCGGCCGCGATAAGGGCGGCCGACACCGCGGTGCGCAGGATCGTGCGGCCCCACCGGGCCCTGGTGG
>DASXMU010000016.1:0-19693 GCA_036495485.1 Streptosporangiaceae bacterium | reverse complement strand
GCCGGGTTCGGGGTGAAGCCACCCTCGTAACCGACAGCGGTGGAGACGACGCCCGGGGTTTGCCAGAACTTCTGCTCCGCACCCCAGAAGCAGCCCATCGCGAACTCTGCGACCTGCGTGCCCTCCCGGTAGGGCGGAGTGAGCGGCCCGCCGAGCACCTCGTGACGCGCGGGGACCGGCGTCGGGGTCTGGCGCCCGGCCAAGGCCTCCCCGGCCGTGATCGTGCGCGTCTTGTGCGAACCGAACAAGCCCATTTTTCCCTCCTCCTGTGCGGCACCATACGGGGCCGCCAGTATCCAGAACAACGCGGACCGCCCGGTGGTTCCCGCCGGGATCGCCTCAGCCGGGCGGGCGATCGGGGGGCGGGCCTCTGAGGCCGCGCAGAGTGCCCAGTACGCCCCGGGGGCCGGGATCGCCCGTGGGCCACAGCCAGTAGCCGACCGGGAAGAGCCGGATGTGAGCGCGTTCGTCTACGATGCCCCACAGGCCACGGGGGGCCCACAGGGCGATGGCGATGGCTACCAGGCCGAGGACGATCAGGTACCAGGCGTTGTACTGGGACAGTTCCTGCTGGAGGACGAAGAAGATCACCGTGCCGATGATCGGGCCCTCGATCGTGCCGATGCCGCCGATGAGCGTTGCGAAGATCATCTCCGCGGACCACTGGACGCTGAAGGCCGACGAGGGCTGCACGCCGAGCGTGCTGATGATGAGCAGCGCGCCGGCTGCGCCGCAGCCGATGGCGGCGATCACGAATACGAGTTGCCTGGCCCGCCAGACGCGGGCGCCGATGCTGCGAGCGCCGGCCTCGTCGTCGCGCATCGCGGTGAGGACGAGGCCGATCCGGCCACGCATGATCAGATAGACGGTGGCCAGCGCCGCGATGGTGACGGCCAGCGCGATCCAGTAGGTGTCGGCGTTGCGCAGGGTGTCGCTCAGGCCGGCCAGGCCTGGCAGCGGCGCGCCCGTGCCGCCGCCCAGCGACGGGAACCGGACGATGAACAGCATGCAGGTGGCGGCGATCACCCAGGTGGCGATGGCGAAGTAGCCGCCGCGAAGGCGTGCGACCAGCCACCAGACGACCAGGCCGATCACGCCGCAGGCCAGCGCCGCCACCGGCACCGCCGCGAACGGGTTCGTTCCGTGCTGGGCCAGGATGAGCACGAAGTAGGCGCCCAGGCCGATGAACGCCTGCTGGCCGACCGAGACCAGCCCGGCGTAACCGGCCAGCAGGTTCCACATGCTGGCCATGGTCAGCAGGATGAAGACGTTCACAAGCTGGTCGGTGGTGCCGGAGTACATGATGTAGGGCAGGTAGCCGAGTATCGCGACCGCCAGCACCGCGGCCAGCATGAGCCAGGCCACCGGGCGGCGCGACCGGGTGACCCGGACCGGGGTCTCACCGGTGACCGGGGCCTGCGTCGTGACCGCCCTCATGCCGGGCTCCTCGCGCCGGTCAGGCCCTGCGGGCGGATCAGGAGCACGAGCAGGAAGATCAGGTAGCCGGCCAGGATCTGGTCGGCCGCGTTGATCTGTGCGCCGATCTGCTGGGCAATGCCCAGCACGATCCCGCCGAGCAGGGTTCCCCACAGCGATCCGAGGCCGCCGATCACCACCGCCGCGAAAGCGAACAGCAGGATCTGGTCGGTGCCGATCGTCGGGTCGAATGACGTGTACATCCCGAACGCGACTCCGGCCAGCGCCACGGTGGCGAATGCGATCGCCGCCGCGATGCCGAACACGTGCCGGTAGTCGGCGCCGGCCAGCTGGGCCGCCTCCCGGTCGTCGGCGACCGCCCTGATCAGCCTGCCGTGCCGCGACGACGACAGGAAGTACTGCAACCCCAGAAGCACGGCCACGGCCACCACGAAGACCGCCAGCAGCAGGTAGGCGATCGAGATCTGTGAGCCGATGTCGATCGAGTCGGACACCAGCGAGCCGATGTTCAGCGAGTGGCTGTTCGCGGAGAAGAACTGGAGCAGGCCGTTCTCGATCACCACGGACAGGCCGAAGGTGACCAGCAGCGTGGTGAGCACGCCGCGGTTGAGGCTGGCCTGCAGCACCGTCCGCTGCAGCACGTAGCCGAGGATCGCCATGATGGGGACGACCAGCACGAAGGACCAGACCGCCGGGATCTTGGTGACCGCGATGACCCCGACCGCGACATAACCCGCGACCACCGCGAGGTCGCCATGGGCCAGATTGATCACCTTCATGACGCCGAACATCAGCGACAGCCCGCAGGCGAACAAGGCATACAGCCCACCGATGAGCACGCCCTGGATGATGGCGTTCACCCAGGTCATCGCGGTGCCTCAGGAGGTGCCTCAGCCGTAGGGTTTCTCTCCGGCCCAGAAAGCGGCGTAGGGTTTCTCTCCGGCCCAGAAGGTGCCGTAGGGTTTCTTTCCGGCCCAGAAGAAATGGACACGCCGCTGGCCTGGGTGGCAGGCAGCCCGAAGTACGCGTCCTCGATCCGCTCGGCGGTCAGCTCCCCTGGCGCCCCGGTCAGCGTGGTCACGCCCTCCAGCAGGCAGTGGATGCGCGAGGCCACCCGGAGCGCCTGGCTGACATCTTGCTCGACCAGCAGCACGGTGACACCCCCGGCGAGAAGTTCCGGCAGCAGGCTGTAAATCCGGCGGACGACGGCCGGCGCCAGGCCGAGCGACAGCTCGTCCAGCAGGAGCAGCCGGGGGTTGGTGAGCAGGGCCCGCGCGATCGCCACGGCCTGCTGCTCCCCGCCGGACAGCTGCGCCGCGCGCTGCGCCCGGCGTTCGCGCATCCAGCCGAACAGCTCATAGACGCGCTCCAGCGTCCATCCGCCCTGGCGCGCGTAGGAGCAGCCGACGAGCAGGTTCTCCTCGACCGTCAGCGATGGGAAGAGCCGCCTGCCCTCCGGCACCATGCCGAGTCCCGCGGCGACCCGGCGCTCGGTCCGCTGCTGGGTCACGTCGGCACCGTCGAAGGCGATCGTGCCCGAGGTAGGCCGGTTGAGCCCGACGATAGCCCGCAGCAGGGTCGTCTTGCCCGCACCGTTGGCCCCGATGATCGCGTACACGTCGCCGGGGAAGACCTGCAGGCTCACATCGGACAGGGCGCGGAGCTGACCGTGGTGCACGGTCAGCTCACGCACCTGCAGCAACGGCTGCCCCTCAGCCACTGGCATCCGGCGGCCCGTCCTTCCCAGCCAACCGGCCGGCGGTCAGCGAGGTCGTCACCTCTGTGCCAAGGAATACCTCCCGGACGACGGGATTGGCCAGCACCTCGGCCGGGCTGCCATCCCCGATGAACTTCCCCGCCGCCAGGCAGATCAGCCGTTCCACGGAGGCGGTCAGCGCCCGGACGACGTGCTCGATCCACACCACGGCGACGCCCTCGGCCCGGATGGTGCGCACGATGTCCACCAGCTCGGCGACCTCGGGATCGGTGAGCCCACCGGCCACCTCGTCCAGCAACAGCAGGCGCGGCTGGGTGGCCAGCGCCCTGGCCAGCTCCAGCCGCTTGCGCTGCAGCAGGCCCAGACGGCCCGCCGCGGTGTTGGCCTCCCGCGACAGCCCGGTCCGGCCGAGCACCTGGGCGGCGTACGCCTGGCTGCCGCGTCCGCGCAGGCCGCCGCCTTGCTGGGCGGCCACGAGGATGTTCTCGAACACGGTCATGCCGCCGAACGGCTTGGGCACCTGAAAGGTCCGTCCGATCCCGAGCTTGCACCTGGCGGCCGCGTCGAGCCGCTTCACCTGGGCGCCGTTGAACCGGATGTCGCCGGACGCGGGCTCCAGGTCCCCGGCGATCAGGCCGAACAGGCTGGTTTTGCCCGCCCCGTTCGGCCCGACGATGCCGACGATGTCGCCAGGCCCGATGCTCAGCGAAAGCTCATCGGCGACGACGACCTGCCCGAACCTCTTGGTCACACGGTCCAGCTCAAGCAGGGTTTCAGGCATTCGTTGGCTCAAGTTTGGCGGTGATGGGCACGCTGGGGTTGAGCGAGTTGTCGACCACCTCCATGACCCAGGGGTAGCTGCCGGTACCTTTCTTCCACTGCACCCCGACCGGCTTGATGATGCCTATCCCGGGCACCGGGCCGGTGGCGAAGTTCATCGGCCCGCACATGCCTGTGTAGTGAACCTTCTGCAGTGCCGCCGCGACGGCCTTCGCGTCGTGCGGGTCGTCGACCGCGGCGAACGCCTCCCTGGCCACCTCGAAGAGGCTGTAGCTGGAACCCACGGACTGCGTCCACTGGTTGCCGGTGGCGCTCTGGTAGGCGTCGGCCAGCGACTTCGCCGACTGGCCGCTCAGGGAGGAGGTGTAGGGCATGTATGGGCCCCACCAGGAGTCGGTGGCGACGTTGCTGACCAGGGAACCGAGCGCGACCGTGTCGGCGGGGAACAGCAGGACCTTGGCGACGGTCGCCAGCTTCGGCCTGAACCCCTGCTGCGAGGCCTGCTTCCACATGGTGTTGAAGTCGGGCGGCAGCGGGGCGTTGGAGAACAGCTCACACTTGCCGTTCTTGAAGGCCGAGATCATCGATGTGTAGTCGCTGGTCCCGTCGGTGTACGCGCCGCCGTCGACCACCTTGTACCCGGACGCCTTGATCAGCGGCTCGAACCCCTCACGGAACGCGGTGCCGTCCGAGTCGTTCGGGTACATGCAGGCCACGGTCTTGTCGGTGGAAATCCGGTTCCACATAGGCGCGAAACAGCCCTGGAATTCTTTCAGACCAAAAAAGAACATGGAGCAGTACTTGACCGGCTTCGATGGGCTGACCGGGTTCCCGCCCAGCGCCGCGTACCAGGACTCCCAGGGCACGACGGTGGACAGGCACGGGACGCCCTGGGCCTCGCAGGCCTGCGAGACGCTGTTCGTTGTCTCCGGCGTCGAGGTGGTGAGGACCATATCGACGTGGTTGCTCAGGATCAGGCTGCGGGCCACCTGGGAGGCGCGGGTGGGGCTCGACTGGGTGTCCTTGATCAAGACGTTGACCTTGTACTTCTTGCTGCCGACCTTGAAACCCTTGGAGTAGGCCGGCAACCCCAGCACCGTGTTGTAGATGAACCTGTCGCTGGCCCCGAAACCGGCCAGCGACCCGGTCAGCGGCGTGACGAAGCCGATGTTGATGGTGCCGGCGGTGGCCGACCCGGCCCCCTTGAGCCCGGAGCTGCAGGCGCTGAGCACACCGCCCGTACTCAGCCCCAGCGCGCCTGCGCCGAGTCCTTTCAGCACCGACCGCCTGCTGGGCATGCCTTCGCGTGACGTGTCGTCCGACGCCTGACGGTCCATTCCGCCTCCTGGCGATCCTCGACCCCGAGCCGTCCGGCGTCCCGGCCGGCTGTGCAGCGGCACGACCGCGGATTGCCGGGCAAACATCGAAAGGTGTTCGCTTAGCGCACGAATATACGCATGTTGGACTTCAACCAACCACGGGCGCTGATCGGCTGTCAACAGCCTCACCGCAGCCGGGCAGACGACGTGTTTTCTGCGAAAGTTCGCATTATGCAAGTAGTTGCCTGGTGACTGCGGTCCGATCTGGCCCGATCGCTCGCGCGGAACCCGAAGGGGCCCGCACTCACGATGCGGTTTGCATAACGCTCGACAGCCCAATCGTTTGCATTTCTTTATCCCTGCCCGCCAAGGGCTTGATCGAGGCATAGCCGTAACAGGGTCAATGACCAGCGGCTTCGGTCAGCGGTTTCGGTCAGCCGCTGCGCTCCACCACGAAGTCGCAGAGCGCTTCGAACGCCGCCCGCGCCGAAGCCGCCGGAAGCTCGACGATCTCCCGCCGGGCCACTTCTGCCCAGCGGCGCATGTCCGCCCTGGCCGCTTCCATCGCGGGGTGGGCACGCAGCAGTGTCAGCGCTTCGGCGTGCAGCCGCGGATCGGTGAGGTCGCCCGAGCGGAGCAGTTCGGTAAGCCTGGAGCCGGCCGAGCCCGGAGAACGCAGCGCGTGCAGCACCGGCAGGGACTGCACCCCCTCGCGCAGATCGGTGCCCGGCGCTTTGCCCAGTTGTTCCGGGTCGCTGGCCACGTCGATGATGTCATCCGCCAGCTGGAAGGCGATGCCCAGCGCCTCACAGGCCGGCACGATCCGGGCCATCACCTCATCCGGCGCCCCGGACAGCATGGCGCCGAACCGCCCGGCCGTCGCCATCAGGGATCCGGTCTTGTTGGTGACCACGCCCATGTAGTGGTCGAGCGGATCCTGCCCCGGCGCGGGCCCCGCGGTCTCCGCCACCTGGCCGGTCACCAGCCGCACGAAGGTCTCCGCCTGGATCCTGATCGCGTCGGCGCCGAGGTCGGCCAGGATCTGGGAGGCGCGGGCGAACAGGAAGTCCCCGGTCAGGATCGCCACGGAGTTGCTCCACCGGGAGTTGGCGCTCTCGTGACCGCGCCGGATCACCGCCTCGTCCATGACGTCGTCGTGATAGAGCGTGGCCAGGTGGGTCAGCTCGATGGCGACCGCACCCGGGACCACCCGGGGGTCGTGCGGGTCGCCGAACTGGGCGGCCAGCAGCACCAGGGTGGCGCGGAACCGCTTTCCCCCCGCGTTGATCAGATGCCGCGACGCGTCGGTGAGCAAGGCGTCCTCGGTGCCCGCGACCTCCTGCAGAGCTTCCTCGACGAGAGCCAGGCCCTCGTTGACGTCCGTGCCCAGTGGGGAGTCAGGCAGTTCAAGCGGTATGGCGGTGACCACTCAGCCTCCAGTCATCTCACGCGCAACGCGGTCACGTCTCATTGTGAGGGAACCGCAAAGGCATGGACTTCCCAGGGTATGGCCACCTACTCAGCGAACGAAAAGCTGCTTGGCCGCGTGGCTGGCCAGGCCGAGCAGTGGCTGGGGCACCACGCCGAGTATCACGGTGGCCACCACACCGACCGCGACCGCCGTCGAGGTGAACAGGCTCGGCGTCACCACCGATGGCGCGTCGGGCGCCGGGTCGGAGAAGAACATGAGCACGATGACGCGCACGTAGAAGAACGCGGCGATCGCACTGCTCAGCACACCCACGATCACCAGGGGGGTGGCGCCGCCCGCGATCGCCGCCTGGAAGACCGCGAACTTCCCGGTGAAGCCGCTGGTAAGCGGGATCCCGGCGAAGGCAAGCAGGAAGAACGCGAACACCCCGGCCACCAGTGGCGAACGCTTACCGAGCCCGGCCCAGCGGGACAGGTGCGCCGCCTCGCCCGCGTTGTCCCTGACCAGCGTCACGACCGCGAACGCGCCAATCGTGGTGAAGCCATAGGCGGCCAGATAGAACAGGCTGGCGGACAGGCCAACGGTCGTCGCGGCGATGACACCGGTGAGCACGAACCCGGCATGGGCGATGGATGAGTAGGCGAGCAGCCGCTTCACGTCCGTCTGGGTGATCGCGATGATCGCGCCGGCCACCATGGTCAGGATGGCGACCGTCCACATGGCCGGCCGCCAGTCCCAGGTGAGCTGGCCGAACGCCACGTAGAAGATGCGCAGCAGCGCACCGAACGCCGACACCACCGTGCACGAGGCCATCAGCGCGGTGACCGGCGTGGGCGCGCCCTGGTACACGTCCGGCTTCCAGCCCTGGAACGGCACCGCACCGATCTTGAACAGCAGGCCCAGGCCGACGAGGGCGACTCCGGCCAGCAGCAGCGTCATGCCGCCGGTGTTCGTGGTGGCGGCCGCGGCGATCGCCGCCAGCCGCACCGAGCCCGCGTATCCGTACAGCAGGGCGATGCCGAACAGGAAGAACGCCGACGAGAACGCGCCGAGCAGGAAGTACTTCATGGCCGCTTCCTGCGAGAGCAGGCGGCGGCGCCTGGCCAGACCGCAGAGCAGGTACAGCGGCAGCGAGAGCACCTCGAGCGCGACGAACATGGTCAGCAGGTCGTTGGCGGCGGGGAACAGCAGCATGCCACCGACCGCGAACATGGTCAGTGGGTACACCTCGGTGTGCGTGATCCCGGCCAGCAGGCCCTCGCGCTCCTCCGCGCTGCCGGGCACGGCCGCGGCCTGCGCGGCGAACGGGCTCACGTCGTGTGAGGACTCGGCGATGAGCAGCACGCTGACGAAGGCGAGGACCAGGATGGTGCCCTGGATGAACAGGGTGGGCCGGTCCACCCCGACCGCGCCCATCGCGGCCACGTGGCCCGGCGAGTTGTTTCCGAACAGCGAGCTCGACGCGGCGATCACGATCGTCAGGATGAAGGCCACCACCAGGCCACCGAGGGTCAGCACCAGGTGAGCGGCGCGCCGCGCCTGGCGGGGCAGGAACGCCTCCACCAGCACGCCGGCCACTCCGACGCCGAACACGATCAGCATCGGGGCGAGCTGGCTGTACTCGATGCTCGGCGCGGCGATCCCGCCAGCGGAAGAGGCAGCGAGGGCGAGGGTCACGGTGTCACACCCTTCTGCGCGGAGGCCGGATGCTGCGGCACCGGATCATGGACGTGAATCTGGCTCAGGGTCTGGTGCACCGCGGGGTTGATGATGTCGAGCACCGGCTTGGGGTAGACGCCGAGCGCGATGATGAGCGCGATCAGCGGCCCGACCGCCCACAGCTCGCGGGCCTTGAGGTCTGGCATGCCCGCGACACCCTCGCGGACCGGCCCGTTCATCGTGCGCTGGTACATCCACAGCAGGTAGATGGCGGCGAGGACGATGCCCGCGGTGGCGAGCACGGCGGGCACCTTGTACCGGCTGAACGTGCCGACCAGGACGAGGAACTCGCTGACGAACGTGGACAGGCCGGGCAGCGACAGGCCAGCCAGGCTGGCGATCAGGAAAAGCCCGGCCAGCAGCGGCGCCACCTTCTGCACGCCGCCGTAGTCGGCGATCTGCTGCGACTTCCGGCGGGCGATCAGGAAGCCGGCGATCAGGAACAGCGCGCCGGTGGCGAAGCCGTGATTGACCATGTACAGCGTCGCCCCGGCCTGGCCCTGGCTGGTCATCGCGAAGATGCCGAGCGCGATGAAGCCGAAGTGGGACACCGACGTGTAGGCGATCAGCCGCTTGAGGTCGGCCTGGCCGATGGCCACGATCGCGCCATACAGGATCCCGGCGACCGCCAGCGCCAGCACCAGCGGCGTGAAGTACTTCGAAGCGGCCGGGAACAGTTCGAGGCAGTAGCGGATCATCCCGAACGTGCCGACCTTGTCGAGCACGCCGACCAGCAGTACCGCGGCGCCCGGCTGGGCGGCGGTGGCCGCGTCAGGAAGCCAGGTGTGAAACGGCCACAGCGGTGCCTTGATCGCGAATGCGATGAAGAAGCCGAGGAACAGCCACTTCTGCACGGCCGTGCTGAGGTGCAGGTGGATCAGGCTGCTGAACAGGAAGGTCCCGTGCCCGGCGCGGACCGAGTACACGTACAGCGCGATCACCGCGACCAGCATGAGCAGGCCGCCGAGCAGGCTGTAGAGCAGGAACTTGACGGCCGCGTACTGGCGCTGCCCGACGCCATAGCTCCCGATCATGAAGTACATCGGGATGAGCATGGCCTCGAAGAAGACGTAGAACAGGAAGACGTCGGTGGCGGCGAACACGCCGATCACCATCGTCTCCATCACCATCATCAGCGCGAAGTAGGTCTTCACGCTGCGCTTGCCCGTGTCGGCGTCGTTCCACGAGGCGAGCACGACGACCGGCATCAGCACCGCGGTCAGGCCGATCAGCACCAGGGCGATCCCGTCCACGCCGACCGCATAGTGCACCCCGAAGGCCGGGATCCACTGATCGGTCTGGGTGAACTGGTAGGTGGGGCCCGACGGCTTGAACCGCACCGCCATGATGATCGTGAACACGAGCGTGACCAGCGAGAAGCCGAGCGCGAGCCACTTGACCAGTGCGCTCCGTGCCTTGCGGTCCGATTCACCTCCTGGTGCGGATGTGCCAGGTACCAGGGAGATCGCCACGGCACCGGCCAGCGGGATCGCGCCGGTAACGGTCAGCCACGGGAAACTAGACATGGATTAGAGCCTCACCAGGAGCAGGGCACCGACGAGCAGCGCCGCGCCGAACAACATCGCAAGTGCGTACGAGCGGACGAACCCGGTCTGCACCCGGCGCAGCCGTCCCGAGGCGCCGCCAACCGTGGCGGCGACAGTATTGACCAGCCCGTCCACGCCCCGGTTGTCGAAGAACACCGACAGCCGGGTCAGCCATTGGCCGGGGCGCATCAGGACCGACTCGTTGAAGGCATCGCCATACAGGTCCTTACGGGCCGCGACGACGGGGAACCGCCCGGCCGGGGCGACCGCGGGCACCTCACGGCGTCCGTACATCAGCCAGGCAGCCACGATGGCCACGATGACCAGGCCGAGCGCGCCGAGGCCCGGCGCGCTGAACACGCCGTGCGACTTCGGCGGCGCACCGGTCACCGGGGCGAGGAAGTTGGCGAACCTGCTGCCCACGATGAGGAACGCACCGGCCCCGATGGAGCCGACGGCGAGCAGGATCATCGGCCAGAGCATGACCTGAGGCGACTCGTGCGGGTGCGGGGTCTCGTGCTGCGCCGCCGCTTCCTGCCCTGGCGGGGCAGAATCCTTCCACCTGGCCTTGCCGGCGAAGGTCATCAGCATCACCCGGGTCATGTAGAACGCGGTGATGCCGGCGCCGACGAGCGCCGCGGTGCCGAGGATCGCGCCTGAGGTACCGCCCTTGTCGAAGGCGGCCTCGATGATCGGGTCCTTGCTGTAGAAGCCGGAGAACGGCGGGATGCCGATGATCGCCAGGTAGCCGAGGCCGAAGGTGACGAAGGTGACCGGCAGCAGCCTGGCCAGGCCGCCGTAGCGGCGCATGTTCACCTCGTCGTCCATCCCGTGCATGACCGAGCCAGCGCCGAGGAACAGCCCGGCCTTGAAGAAGCCGTGGGTAAGCAGGTGCGCGATGGCGAACACGTAGCCGGCCGGGCCGAGCCCGGCGCCGAGCGTCATGTAGCCGATCTGGCTCATGGTGGAGCCGGCCAGGGCCTTCTTGATGTCGTCCTTGGCACAGCCGATGATCGCACCGAACAGCAGGGTGACCGCGCCGACGACGGTCACGGCGAGCCGTGCCGTGGGCGACAGGTTGAAGATCGGGTTGGATCTGACGATCAGGTAGACCCCGGCCGTCACCATGGTCGCCGCGTGGATCAGGGCCGAGACGGGGGTCGGGCCCTCCATCGCGTCAAGCAGCCAGGACTGCAGCGGCACCTGGGCCGACTTGCCGCACGCGCCGAGCAGCAGCAGCAGGCCGAGCGCGGACAGCACCCCGGGCCCCGCGCTGTGCGCCTGGCCGAACACCCCACTGAAGTTGACGGTGCCGAACGTGGCGAACATCAGCATGATCGCGACCGACAGCCCGGCGTCACCGACCCGGTTGGCGATGAAGGCCTTCTTCGCCGCAACCGCAGCGGTCGGCTTGAACTGCCAGAAGCCGATCAGCAGGTAAGAGGCCAGGCCGACACCCTCCCAGCCCGCGTACAGGCCGAGGTAGTTGTCGGACACCACCAGCAGCAGCATCGCCGTGATGAACAGGTTCATGTAGCCGAAGAACCGCCGCCGGTCGCTGTCGTGGGCCATGTACCCCACGGAGTAGATGTGGATCAGCGAGCCGACACCGGTGATCAGCAGCACGAAGCTCAGCGACAGCGGGTCCATCAGCAGCCCGATGCTGACCCGGAACCCACCGACCGGGATCCAGGAGAACATGTGCAGATCCCTGCTGCGCTGCGCGGCCGGGTAGCTGAGCATCGCGAAGAAGCAGGCGAGCCCGTAGCCGAACGCCGCCAGCGGGGCTGCCACGCCCAGCAGATGTCCCCACCGGTCGGTGCGGCGCCCGCCGAGCAGCAGCACGGCCGCACCGAAGGCGGGGAATGCGAGCAGCAGCCATGCCGCGTGCTGGACGCCGGCAGCCGCCAGGGTCGTCATCACTGGACTATGCCGCCCCTTCTAGTACTTCAGCAGGTTCGCGTCGTCTACCGACGCGGACCTGCGGGTCCGGAAGATCGCCATCAGGATCGCGAGACCGACGACGACCTCGGCCGCCGCGACCACCATGACGAAGAATGCGATCACCTGGCCGTCCAGGTTGCCGTGTTCCCTGGCAAACCCGACGAACGCGAGGTTGGCCGCGTTCAGCATCAGCTCCACGCACATGAAGATGACGATCGCGTTACGCCGTACCAGGACGCCAACCGCGCCGATCACGAAGAGGATCACGGCCAGTGCCACGTAGTGTGACGGGCTCATGAGCGCGCCTCCTCCTCGTGTGGGGATGCGTGTGGGGATGCCCCGATCTGCCCGTGCGGCTCGTCCGGCAGCGCCCTGGGGGCCTCGTGCTCACCCACGGGGCGCCGGGCGATCACCGGGCTGACCGAAAGCTCGGACGGGGTGCCATCGGGCAGCAGCGCGGGCATGTTCACCGCGTTGTGCTGGGCATAGGTGCCCGGGCCCGGCAGCGGCGTGGGGCGCCCGCTGGCGACGCGCTGCCTGGACAGGTCACGCTGCGTCGGCTTGGGCTTGGTGCGCTCCCGGTGGGCGAGCACCATCGCGCCGAGCGCGGCCGTGATCAGCAGGGCGCTGGTCACTTCGAACGGGAACACGTAGGTGGTGAAGATGAGGTCGGCGATCCCGGACACGTTGCCCGCCCCGTTGCTCGTCGTGAGCACGTGCGCGCCGCCGATCGCCGCATGCCCGACGCCGAGGGTGAGCAGGACCAGCATGCCGATCCCGGCCACTCCGGCGGCCAGCCGCTGACCCTTGATCGTCTCGACGATGGAGTCCGCCGAACTCACGCCGACGAGCATCAGCACGAACAGGAACAGCATCAGCACGGCGCCGGTGTAGACGATCACCTGGACGAAGGCGAGGAACGGCGCCCCGCCCAGCGCGTAAAGGACCGCCAGCGAGAGCATCACGACGGCGAGCAGCAGCGCGCAGTGCACCGCGCGCCTGGCCAGGACCATGCCGAGACCGGCTGCCACGGATATGACGGCGAGTATCCAGAACACCAGGTTCTGCGTGATAGCGGCTTCCCCGGGGCCGGGCGTGCCGCTGGAGGCGAGGAGGGTCAGGTGGCTCACGGCTGATGTCCGTTCCGCTGGGTCTCACCGGTCCCGGCAGGACGCTGGGCGCTGGCTGGACCTCCGGCCCGCCCGAGCAGGTAGTAGTCCCGCTCGGTCTCGCCGAGCCGCATCGGGTGCGGCGGCGCCTCCATGCCGGAGGCCAGTGGGGCGAGCAGTTGCTCCTTGGTCCAGATCAGGCTTTCCCTGTTGTCGTCGGCCAGCTCGTATTCGTTGGTCATGGTGAGTGCCCTGGTCGGGCAGGCCTCGATGCAGAGCCCGCACAGGATGCAGCGCAGGTAGTTGATCTGGTACACGCTGCCGTACCGCTCACCGGGCGAGTACCGCTCTTCCTCGGTGTTGTCGTCCCCTTCGACGTAGATGGCGTCGGCGGGGCAGGCCCATGCGCACAGCTCGCAGCCGATGCACTTCTCCAGGCCGTCCGCCCACCGGTTGAGCTGGTGGCGGCCGTGGAACCTGGGCGCCGTGCGCTGCGGGTGCTCCGGGTACTCGGCGGTGTCCACCTTCTTGAACATCTGGTGGAAGGTGACACCGAAACCCTTGATCGGGTTAAGGAAGTCAAGCACCTGTGACCTCCTGGCCGTTGCTCGCGGCCCCCGCGTCGAGCAGGGTGCGGGAGCCTTCGGGGTGACCGGCCTCCGTCACGCCGATCCCGTGGTAGTGCGGCAGGTCGAGCGGCGGCACCGGGAACCCCTGGACCTGGCCGGGGCGCACGGCCGCTGACGCTGCCTCCGGCTCGTCGCTGGGTGGCTCCAGCATGGCCCGTCTGCGTTCCGCCCCGGTCTCCCATAGCCAGACGATCGCCAGGAACAGCACGAGCACGAAGCCGCCCACGATGTAGAGGCCGGTGCTGCCGCCGTGGCGGCGCCAGTCGCGGATGGTCGCGATCATCATGATCCACACCAGCGAACCGGGGATGAGAATCTTCCAGCCCAGGGCCATCAGCTGGTCGTACCGGATCCGGGGCAGCGAACCGCGCAGCCAGATGAAGCCGAACAGCAGGACGAGGGTCTTGGCCAGGAACCAGAGCATCGGCCACCAGCCGCTGTTCGCGCCGTCCCACACCGACAGCGGCCATGGCGCCCGCCAGCCACCGAGGAAGAGCGTGACGGCGAGCCCGGCCACCGTGGTCATGTTGATGTATTCGGCCAGGTAGAACATGGCGAACTTCATCGACGAATACTCGGTGTGGAAACCGCCGACCAGCTCGCCCTCACCCTCGGGCAGGTCGAAAGGCAGCCGGTTGGTCTCGCCGACCATCGTCACCAGGTAGATGAGGAAGGACGGGATCAGCAGGATCGCGAACCAGGACGGGTAGTGGCCGATCGCGCCGAACAGGTGGAACGTGCCGCCGTGTGCCTGCGCGGCCACGATGGCCGAGGTGGACAGCGAGCCCGAGTAGAGGAACACCGCGACGAAGGACAGCCCCATGGCGATCTCGTAGCTGATCACCTGGGCCGACGACCTGAGGCCGCCGAGCAGTGAGTAGGGCGAACTCGACGACCAGCCGGCCAGCACGATGCCATAGACGCCCAGCGAGCTCATCGCGAGCACGAGCAGCACCGCGACCGGCAGGTCGGCAAGCTGCAGCGGGGTGTGGTGATGGAAGATCGAGACGCCCGGCCCGAACGGGATGATCGCGAAGCTGACGAACGCCGGGGTGGCCGAGATGATCGGGGCGAGGATGAACAGGACCTTGTCCACGCCCAGCGGGATGATGTCCTCCTTGAGCGGCAGCTTGATCGCGTCCGCGATCGGCTGCAGCAGGCCGAACGGGCCCGCCCGGTTCGGCCCGGGGCGCTTTTGCATCCGGCCGATCACCCGCCGCTCCGCCCAGATCATGAACATGGTCATGAGCAGAAGGAAAATGAAAATAAAAGCGACCTTCAGCACGATCAGCCACCAGGTGTCGTGGCCGAAGCTCGACAGGGTGGGATCGGCGGCAGCGAGCACGCGCACGGGCCGTGACGGGTCCGTCAGGCCCGCGGCCCAAGCCATGCTGCTCATTCGGCCCTCCTGATGGTGACCCGGCTGCCATGGCCGACGCCGAGTTCACGGCGGACGGCGCAGCCAGGCGAGTTCATCGGCAGCCAGACGACACGGTCCGGCATGTCCGCTACCTCCACGCCCACGGTGATGGAACCGGCGGTCGTGGCCAGACAGACCTTATCGCCATCGGCCACACCGGCCTGCGCCGCGGTTGCCGCTGACAGCATGGCGACGGGCTGACGTGCCGTTCCGGCCAGGTACGGCTCACCGTCCTGCAGCCGGCCAGCGTCAAGGAGCAAGTGCCAGGTAACTAGAAAGGCCTCTCCCGGGTCGAGCAGGCCAGGGTCGTGCACGATGCCGCTCATCAGCGCGGGATCGGCCGCCCGCTGGCCCTGCCAGGTGCCGAGCGCGACGAGCTCACGGCGGGCCGCGGCCGCGTCGGGCAGGCCGAGGTGCACGTCCATCTCGTCCGCGATGGCGCCGAGCACGTGCAGGTCGGACCGGACGTTGGGCACGCTCAGCGCCGGGCCGAACGTGCCGCCGCGGCCCTCCCAGTTGACAAACGTGCCGCCCTTCTCGGCCACGGCCGCGATGGGCAGGACCACGTCCGCGCGGTCGGTGACCGCGCTGGCCCGCAGCTCCAGGCTGACCACGAACGCGGTCGCCTCCAGCGCAGCCAGCGCGCCGGCCGGATCGGCCAGGTCGGCCGGGTCCACACCGGCCACCACGAGCGCGCCCAGCTCACCGGCGGCGGCCGCGGCCAGCATGTGGCTGGTGTCCCTGCCCGGCTCGGCCGGGAGCGAGGCGGTGGCCACGCCCCAGCCGCGGGCGGCTTCGGCCCGCGCCCGCGGGTCGGTCACCGGGCGCCCGACCGGGAGCAGGTTAGGCAGCGCACCGGCCTCGATCGCGCCCCGCTCGCCCGCCCGCCGGGGGATCCAGGCGAGCACCGCACCGGACGCGTCCGCGAGCCTGGTCACCGCGGTCAGCGCGCCGGGCGCCTCGGCCAGCCGCTCCCCAGCCAGGATGACTGCGGGGGCCGCCCCGCCGGTCACGGTCAGCGCGGAACCGGCCCCGGCCGAATCCGTCCGCACGGCGAGCTGCCCGAGCACCTCGGCTTCCGCGCCCGGGATGCAGGAGATGAGCTGGCCGGACAGCTTGGCCAGCCCGCGGCTGGCCAGCGCGCCGATCGAGTAGACCTTGAGCCCGCGCTGGCGGACGGCCTTGCGCAGCCGGAGGAACACGATGGGCGACTCTTCCTCGGGCTCGAACCCGGCCAGCAGGACGGCCGGGGCGTGCTCGAGGTTGTCGTAGCTGACCTCGATCCCCCGGCCTGCCACCCGGGCGGCAAGAAACTGCATCTCCTCCGCCGAGTGCGGCCTGGCGCGCATGTCGATGTCGTTGCTGCCAAGCGCCAGCCGGGTGAACTTGGCATAGGCATAGGCGTCTTCGAGGGTCAGCCTGCCGCCGGCCAGCACACCCGCATGGCCGCGGGCGGCGGCGAGCCCACGGGCGGCCGCGGCCACGGCGGCGGGCCAGGAGGCCGGGGCCAGCACCCCGTCCTCGCCACGGACGAGCGGGGTGGCCAGCCGGTCGGGCTGAGTGGCGTAGGTGAACGCCCACCGGCCCTTGTCGCAGTTCCATTCCTCGTTGACCTGCGGATCGTCGCCCGCCAGCCGCCGGGTGACCTTGCCGCGCCTGGAGTCGGTGCGCTGCTTGCAGCCGGCCGCGCAGTGCTCGCACACGGTCGGCGTCGACACCAGGTCGAACGGCCGCGCCCGGAAGCGGTAGGCGGCACCGGTGAGCGCACCGACCGGGCAGATCTGAACGGTGTTGCCGGAGAAGTAGGAGTCGAACGGCTTGCCCTCGGCGATCGCCACCTGCTCCTGCGGGCCGCGCTCGAACAGCTCGATGAGCGGGTCGCCCGCGATCTGCTCGGCGAACCTGGTGCAGCGCGCGCACTGAACGCAGCGCTCGCGGTCAAGCAGCACCTCGGTAGAAAGCGCCACCGGCTTTTCGAAGGTCCGCTTGCGGCCGGTGAACCTGGTCTCGCCCCGGCCGTTGGACATGGCCTGGTTCTGCAGCGGGCACTCGCCGCCCTTGTCACACATCGGGCAGTCGAGCGGGTGGTTGATGAGCAGCAGCTCCATCACCCCGCGCTGTGCCTTGTCAGCGACCTCAGAGGTGAGCTGGGTACGCACCACCATGCCCTCGGTGCAGGTGGTCGTGCAGGAGGCAAACGGCTTGCGCTGGCCCTCGATGTCCACCAGGCACTGGCGGCAGGCCCCGACGGGTTCGAGCAGCGGGTGGTCGCAGAACCGCGGGATCTGGATGCCGAGCAGCTCAGCGGCCCTGATCACCAGCGTGCCCTTGGGCACGCTGATCTCGAAGCCGTCGATCGTGACGTTCACGCTATCCACGGGAGCGACAGCCGCCGCGTCCTGGCTCATGATCCATCTCCGTCGAACAGGGTGGCGGCGGACGGGTCGAATGGGCAGGCGGCCCGCTTCAGGTGCTCGAGGTACTCATCCCTGAAGTACTTGATCGTCGAGGCGGCCGGGCTGCCGGCCGTATCGCCGAGCGCGCAGAACACCCGGCCGACCATGTTGTCGTTGATGTCGAGCAGCTTGGCCAGGTCGTCCTCGCTGCCCTTGCCCGCTTCCAGGTCTTCCAGCAGCTGCCGCATCCAGTACGTGCCCTCCCGGCACGGCGTGCACTTGCCGCAGGACTCGTGCTCGTAGAACTCCGTCCAGCGAAGCGCGGCGCGGACCACGCAGGTGGTCTCGTCGAAGATCTCCAGGGCACGGGTGCCGAGCATGGATCCAGCGGCGCCGACCGACTCGTAGTCCAGCGGCACATCCAGGTGCTCCTCGGTGAAGATCGGCGTGGACGAGCCGCCAGGGGTCCAGAACTTGAGCCGGTGACCGGCCCGCACACCGCCGGCCAGCTCCAGCAGCTCGCGCATGGTGATGCCGAGCGGGGCCTCGAACTGCCCCGGGGTGGTGACGTGCCCGGAGACGGAGAACAGGCCGAACCCCTTGGACTTCTCCGTGCCCATCCCGGCGAACCAGTCCGCGCCGTTCACCATGATCGACGGCACGCTGGCGATGGTTTCCACGTTGTTGACCACGGTCGGGCAGGCGTAGAGGCCCTCGATCGCCGGGAACGGCGGCTTGAGCCTGGGCTGGCCGCGGTAGCCCTCCAGCGATTCGAGCAGCCCGGTCTCCTCGCCGCAGATGTAGGCGCCCGCCCCGGCGTGCACCACGATCTCCAGGTCGTAGCCGGAGCCGAGGATGTTCTCACCGAGATAACGCGCCTCCCGCGCCTCGGCCACCGCGTGATGCAGCCGCCTGATCACGTGCAGCACCTCGCCGCGGATATAGATGAAGGCCCGGTCGGCCCTGATCGCATAGCAGGCGATGATCATGCCCTCGATCAGCACGTGCGGGTTCGCCATCATCAGCGGGATGTCTTTGCAGGTGCCCGGCTCGGACTCGTCCGCGTTCAGCACCAGGTAGTGCGGCTTGCCGTCGCCCTGCGGGATGAACGACCACTTCTGGCCGGTCGGGAATCCCGCTCCGCCACGGCCACGCAGCCCGGAGCTCTTGACCTGGGCGATGACGTCGTCGGGCGGCATCCGCAAGGCCTTTTCCAGGCCCTGGTAGCCGCCTGCCCGGCGGTAGGAGGCGAGCGTGAAGCACTCGGGATCGTCCCAGTGCGCCGTCAGCACCGGAGTCAGGGTGTCGGTCATTTCGGCTCCTCTTCGGCGGAGCCAGCCGCGGGCTCACCGGCAGCGCTGGGTGCGGCCCAGCCGCGCTCTTTGGCGATCTTCAGGCCGACCAGGTCCGGCGGGCCTGCCGTGGGACCGTCGGCGGCCTGCCCGTCGGGAATCCCGGCCAGGATCCTGGACGCCTCCCGCCAGGTGCACAGGTGGCGGGGCCCGCGCGACGGCGATACCTCGTTGCCCGCCCGCAGGTCATCGACGAGCTGGCGGGTCGAGCCTGGGGTCATGTTGTCGAAGAACTCCCAGTTGACCATCACCACGGGCGCGTAGATGCAGGCCGCGTTGCACTCGACGTGCTCGAGCGAGATCTTGCCGTCTGGTGTGGTCTCGTTGTGGCCGACGCCCAGGTGCTCGGTGAGGCTGGCGTAGATGGCGTCGCCGCCCATGACGGCGCACAGCGTGTTCGTGCACACCCCGACGTGGTACTCGCCGGCCGGGTGCCGCTTGTACATGGTGTAGAAGGTGGCCACGGCGGTCACCTCGGCATCGGTCAGGCCGAGCTGGCCGGCGCAGAAGGCGATGCCGTCGGGGGAGACGTGCCCCTCCTCGGCCTGCACCAGGTGCAGCAGCGGCAGCAGCGCCGACCGCGACCTCGGGTACTTGGCGATGATCTGCGCGGCGTCGGCCTCCAGCCGGGCCAGCGCCTCCTGGCTGAACGGCATTACCTGTCCACGCCTCCCATAAATGCACAGCGTCGATGCGTCACGGCGGGCCATTGGCGCCGAACAGAAGAATGTTCACTCACCTGTCCACGCCTCCCATAACAGGGTCAATGCTCGCCACTGCGGCGATCACGTCGGCCACCATGCCGCCCTCGCACATCGCGGCCAGTGCCTGAAGGTTCGTAAACGAGGGGTCGCGGAAGTGCGCGCGGTACGGGCGGGTCCCGCCGGTGCTG
>DASXMU010000015.1:0-5102 GCA_036495485.1 Streptosporangiaceae bacterium | reverse complement strand
CGGGGTCACCCAGGGTGAACGGATGCGCGAGCATGAACGCCACCCTGCTGAACGCGCGGGCGACGGTCTCGTCTACCACGGTGGCACGGACCAGCTGGTCCATTGCCCATCGCTGGCGTTGAACGTCTTCAGGGACTTCAGTACCCTCGATGGCGTCCAGCCGGGCGGCGTCCCCTTCCGCCGAAATGGTCCACGCGGCGTCCGCCACTACCTTCTGCAGAGCGAAGAACTTGGCAGCAGGCATGTCGAGTGCCGGGTCGCCGGCCAGATATTCGGACAGGCAGGACGCATGCAGGGCCGCCGACGAGATGCCCTGGCCATATACCGGGTTGAACGACGCCACGGCGTCTCCCACGCTGACCAGGCGGGCCGGGAACCGCGACAATCCCGCGAAGTCGCGGCGGCGGCTGTCCGCCTGGTGGTAGGTCAGGATCTCCCGAGTGACGGTACCGGTCACCGCTTCAGCGAAGATAGGCGGCATCTTGGCGCACGTGGACCGGAACGCCTCGATCGACCGGGACGGCCTATTGTCCCCATAGGCCATGAGCATTACCAGCCACTGGTCGCCCTCGATCGCGTTCACAGCGCCCACAGCCAAGCCGTCTGGTGACGACGGCGGGGAGAACTGCGCGAGCGCGCACGCCAAGTCCAGGTCGTCCGACTTACCGGATCTCTCGAACAGCGCGGTCCCGTAGTTGATGCCGGTCCGGATCCGCTGTAGGCGCGGCCGGTCGTAGCCGTCCCGCCTGATCCATTCCGGCAACTTGCTCGCCCGCCCCATGGCGTCGACCACAAACTCGGCGCTCGTCACGTTTTCGATGCCATCCGCCACGTACCGCACCGCACTCACAGCATCGTTGCGATACTCGACGCCGGTCGCCCGTGCTGACAAGCTCGACACATTCGGCAGGGCAAGGACGCGGCTACGAATCCGGGATTCCAGGAAGGGCCGGCTGCCCATGAGGATCTGCGCATCGCCACTACGCACCTGCTGATGGCCATCCAGGTACACGACTTGCTTGTCAGGACCAACAAGGACACCGCCCAGATCCTGCACCTCACGTGTGAAGCCCGGCAGCCAGCGCTCGATCTGCGCGAGCCCGCCCGGCAGCAGCCCATGTCCCTGACGATCCTGGGGGACGCCCGCACGCGGGCGTCCCTCCGTATTCGCCTGGTCGCGTTCAATGATGAGGACCGTGCGGGCGTGGTTTGCGAGGACCCGGGCGGCCAGCAGGCCGGCAATGCTGCCGCCCAGCACACACGCTGTGTCGAACAGGACCGGCGTGCGCTCGGGAAGATCAGTCCGGGTTAGCTGATCGAACACCGCGATCGGTGACTCGGTCACGATTACTCCTGAGTTGCGGGAATTGAGTCGGCTACCGTTGCCTCCATGGGCTACCGGCCGTCCGCGGTGCCCCCGATGACGTCTTCGCTCCAGTCGGCCAGTCCGGCCAGCCAGGCCGGAATACGGATGAGCGCGACCTCGGTCACGGCCCGGAACCACGATGAGAACTGTTCGCCAGCCAGCATCCGGTGCAGCTCCGCTGGGGTCACCATCGCGACTTCAGCCACCTCGGCCGGATCAGGGCAGGGCGGCGTGAGCAGGCGGCCGGCGAAAACGTGGTTGACTACGCACTCGCCCAGCCCGAGCACCGGGTCCGTTTGCCAGTAAACGGCCGCGCCGGCGCGGGTCAGGTCTCGCGGTATTACGTCGAGTTCTTCCGCGAGCCGCGACGTCGCCTCCATCTCCGGCGCTTCTCCTGGCCTTGCGTGGCCATCGCAACTGCTGGACCAGGCGCCGGGCGAGTAAAATTTGCTGGCGGCGCGGCGCTGCAGCAGCATGCGCCCTTCCCCGTCAAAGAGGAACACCGAGACCGTCTTGCGCGGTATGGCAGGGGCGTCGCGGGCGACCGGATTCCCTGCGGTGCCGGCGCGTTGGCCAGTGCCGTCAATAAATCCGGTCAGCTCCTCGTTGGTGGGAATGCCATCATTAGGCATGGCGATCCTCCTAGGACTTTCGTCGGATCTGGCCCGCGCCGGCTGCGACTTCCGGAGCGTAGTGGTTGCTCTCGCCGTCTAGCGCTCGACATGGACGGGACTGGTCACTTCATATACGTGTCGAACCACTCGAGCATCTGGCTCGGGTCCTTCGCGAGATAGGCGTATCCGTCCCACCGCCGCGACGATCCCTCGATCCAGAACAGTTTCTTCTCTGTGACCGGGATGTTGTCGTATATCGACTGGACGTCGCTCGGCCTGGTCAGCAGGTCACCGCGGACCTGATACAGGAACGTGGGAATCATGACGCTTTCTGCCGCGTGGACAGGGGACATGTCATCCACCGTGAAGCTAGTGTGCAGTCTGATGCGTTGGGCCAGGTCATCGACGCGGTCGGCCGGAATGCCGGAGAGGGCCAGGCACCGGTCGAGCGTCACGCGAAGGGAGATCGGCTGCGGCCCGACCAGGCAGCGGACACCCTCGAAGGCCTCCGGGTGCTGCGACATCGCGAACATGGGTGGCGTTGCAGCCCAGGCACCGGCTGAACAGGCCGATGGTCATCTCCCGCAGGTCCGCGCGGTCGCGTACATAGGCCAGGGAGCCGATGACGTCGCGGGCTTCGAGGATTCCGCAGGTGATGATGCCGCCGTTGGCTGCGCCGCTGAGGCCGTAGTTGCGGAAGTCGTAGGTGAGCACGTTGTACCCGGCGTCGTGCAGGATCTTGTAGTCCGGCATGAAGTTCAGTTCGAAATCGTTGCCGGCCGCGGCGCCGATTGATCTCCACGGTTCGAGGTGGGCGGGAAGCCCGGACCGGCTGCACCAGAGCGGATGATTCGCGACGATGATCTTGTCTGATCCGGGTGCCGGGATGAACCAGCCCGCCAGCAGCACGCCGTCCTGAGACGGGAAAGTGACGTTGTGGTAGTCGAGGCCGAGTTCGGCGGGAGAGCGCAGGACGGGCGAGCGCATGGCCAGACCGAAACGGCTGGCGAGCACCTGCAGTGCCTGCTCGATCTCCGCTTCGGTCATAACCGGGCTTTCTTGCCGCTGTCCGGTCTTCCGGCCGTTAGCGTCGTGTTCTTGTGCAGCCTGAGACATGGCAGTTCATTCCTTAGATCGATTCGTATCCGTCAAATGTCTGGCCCGCCACGTGTGGACGTTTGAGACATGACATCCACGCTGTGGCGCTCAGCGGCCGACTGTCCTGAGGCCTGCGCATAGTCGCTGACGATGTTCTCGAGGTTCGTCGAGTCGATTACGTCCGCCAGGCTGCTGAAGCCGTCCGGCGCGCGGCGCTCCACCTCGTCGATCACGCTCTCCGGGCCGCCCGCCCGGCTACGAAGCACCACATCGCTGGTAACCGGCAGGCGTTCGCCTTCATAGGCCCGCAGCGCCGCCTCGGGGTCCGCGTGCGCCGCCAGGCAGCGGCTGAGACAGGCGGCGTCCATGATCGCCTGACCGGCCCCGTTGCCCCCCATCGGGTACATCGGATGCGCGGCGTCACCCAGCAGGGTCACCCGCCCGTGAGTCCAGGACGGCAACGGATCCCGGTCGCACATCGGGAACTCGAAGCACTGACCGGTGGCGCGGATGAGGCCCGCATGGTCAACGAACGGCGTACGGAACCGCTGGATGTACGCTGCGATATCGGCGGCACTGCGCCGCCTGGACCAGTCCTGGCGGTGCGGCGGCGGGTCACCGGGCCGACCGGTCCGGATGCAGATCGCCCAGTTGGTCAGCCGGGTCTCAGGGGAGCGCCCCGCACCGATCGGGTACACGACGAGTTTCGCCGCGGTACCGCCGGCGATTAGCATCGACTGACCGGTGCCGAACACAGGCCAGTCCGCGCAGCCGCGCCACATCGTGACCCCGTTCCACCGCAGCGGGCCCCCGGCCGGGGAAAGGGCCGCCCGTACCGTCGAGTGGATGCCGTCCGCCGCCACGAGGACGTCGCCGCGGACCGGGTCGAGCGCGGTGCCGTCCGGGGCGGCGAAATACGCTCGCACCTCTCGTTCGCCGGCGTCGAACCCGGTCAGCCGGTGCCCGGTCCGCACTGCCCGAGGGCCGAGCCGCTCGCGCACGGCGCGGAAGAGCAAGCCCTGGAGCCGGCCGCGGTGGATGCTGATCATCGGCATCGTGAAGCCAGCGTCGAGCCCGCACGGGCGGAGCAGGATCTCGGGCCCCAGCCGGTGGGCGTAACGCAACTCCTGGGTCGCCACGCCCGTGTCGGTCAGCCGGTCAAGCAACCCGACCTCGGCCAGTTCCCCGACCGAGTTGGGCAGCAGGTTGATCCCGAGGCCTAGCTCGCGGACGGACTCGCTCTGCTCGTAGACCACGCAGTCCACGCCCGCGTGATGCAAGCGCAATGCGGTGGCCAGGCCGCCGATTCCCGCGCCAATGATCAGCGCCTTCATGATTTCCCTGCCGGGCTCGGCCGCTCTCGTTCCGGCACCCCGGTGCCCGGCCCGGCCAGTCCGCGTTCTGCGCCCAAAGACATGGAAGTTTCCCCCAATCAGTCGCTTACGCCTAACCAGGCAAGCAGCGCGCCCTCAACGTGCGGTCGACGTAAGGTCGACAACACCCATCCCGGACGTGGACCAGGCAGGGGATAAAGCGGGACGAAGTGGGGCAACCGGCGGGCACCCCGGGTCGCTGACCCGGATGACCCACGATCCCGCCCAAAAATGGGCGCCCGGCGGCGCTGCTCTGGCTCGAAGTTATCCGCGGTCATCAATATCTGATTGACGGCCGATACATGTCGATCTCGCGCATGCTCGGATAAGTTCCCCTGGTCATCCAGGGAAAGGCAAGCCAGCCCCGCGTCCGGTTCCAACCGATCGGCGACGGCGCGGCCAGCTGGCGGGCATCATCACCGCGCGGCTGGCGGGTCGTGTCGCGGGTGACGATGTGCACGTCGATTCCGGGCGAGCCGCGCAGGACCCTGGACTGGATCGCGGTCCTGGGCACCAGGGCCGACCGCCAGGATCGGCGGGCTGCGCCGAGCACCAGCTGGGTCGCGTTCTCGGCCTGGGCGAAGGTGAGCAGCGCGGCGGGGATGTCGTCGTCGCTGAGCTGGTGGTAGGTGCCGCCAACCGACCTGACCA
>DASXMU010000014.1:0-6802 GCA_036495485.1 Streptosporangiaceae bacterium | reverse complement strand
GGGTCTCCGTACTTAACCGGGGTGCCGGGCTCGATGGCCGCGGTTGGCTTGGTTCTGGCGACTGCATGCTGCTACGACTGGTGAGGGCGGACCCACCGCTTCTGTGACGTTGCGTTACCGCTGACGGCGGGAGTCCGGCCGCCAGGATTGCCGCTTGGGTTCTTTCGGAATGAATGCGTGGTCTGGTGGTTACCGGTGTGGTTCATCCGTTTCCCAATTGCCCCGACGATTAGATCCGCGGGGGTTTCCGCAGGCAGGACGCATGTTACGGGATCCGGGAGACAGGAAAGCGGTCCCTTTGCCATTCTCGTTTCTTCCAGGAAACCTGAATAGCCAAAGGAACCGCCTGCCGTGGACGCTACCGGCTGCGCAGGGCACGCGCAACCCGCGTTCCCCGCCGTGCAGTGGTGCCCGGACGCGACCCTGCTCCTCGGGATCCCGGGCCTCGTCGTCACGAGCGTGGCCGCAGACGAGGACGGAGCGACGGCGGTGCATGCCGAGACGCATCCTGGCCAGCGGGAACAGGCCCGCGGGTGCCACGGCTGCGGCAGGCGGGGCGTCATCAAGGACCGGCCGGAGACAGAACCCCGCGATGTCCCCTGGGGCTCGCGGATGATCCGGCTTCACTGGCGGAAAATGCGGCTGGAGTGCAAGAACCCGGAATGCCCGGTCGGGACGTTCACCGAGTGGCTGCCCGCGGTGCCGCCCCGCAAGCGCCTCACCAGCCGGGAACGCGGGCAGATCGGCGCCGGGATCGGCGATGACCTGCTCACCGTGGCCGCTGCGGCCCGTCGGCACGGCGTGTCCGAGCGGACCGCCCAGGCCGCGTTCGATGTCTACGCCGAGGAGAAGCTCGCTGACCTGGGAGAACAATCCGGCCCGGTGGAGGCAGCCGGGATCGACGAGTTCCGCCGCGGTGCTGCCCGGCCCGCGTCCGGGGACCGGGAGGCCCGCTCGGAATGGTTCACCCACCTGGTGGACCTGGAGACGGGAGGGACTCTCGGCCTGGCGCAGGAACGCACCGGCGCAGCCGGGAAATCCCTGCTCAAGGAGCATGAGGGCACACTGCGGTACCTCGCGATGGACCTGTCGGCGCCCTACCGCAGCACCGTCCCGGACGGCGTGAGCGTCATCGCCGACGCCTTCCACCTGGTCCAGCTCGCCAACCGGAAGATAGACGCCGCGTTCCGGCGGCTGTCCTACCGCACCGAGTACTCCCATGAGGACCTCGGCCTGCCCCGCCCGCTGCATTACATGCTCCGGCACAACATCGAGACCCTCGACCCGGACCACCTGGGCATCATCATCGGCACGCTCGACGGCGACGGCGACGGGCAGCAGATCGCCGCCGTCTGGATCGCGAAAGAGCAGCTCAGAAGGCTTCTGGCGCTCCGCGCCACCAGGACGCGGGTCACCCCGGCGCCCAGCGCCGTCCGCGACAGGCTCGCGTCCTTCTACCTGTGGTGCGCCGACCACGCGCACATCCCCGAGCTGAAAACTCTCGCGAACACCATCGAAAAGTGGCAGCAGCCCGTCATCGACGCCGTTCTCACCGGTTATTCGAACGCGACGGCGGAAGCGCACAACCGCACCGCCAAGCTCGTCGCCAGGACCGCCCGCGGGTTCGCGAACCCCGGCAACCAGGCCCGCCGCGTCCGCATGGCCACCACCCGCAGCGCCCGCCTCGGCACCCGGCCCCGCAAACCACAGCGACCACGGAAAGCCACCGGACCTCCCAACCCTGCATCACCATAAGTAACTGACCAACCCGACTGAAAACAGCACCGCGTCCGCGAGACCCCGGTTAAGTAAGGAGACCCCACTATGAACGAACAGAAGCCAAGTGCGATGAAGAAACTGCGGGACATTATGCCCGCCCGGACGGTCTCATTGACCGAAGCCTACATGCTCGCGGAACGGCAAGCCACCGAGCTACTCAAGCTGCTGGAGGTACGCAGTGTACCGGTGCCGGTGTGGCGCATCGGTGAACTGCCACGCATTGAAATCCAGGTGGAATCCCGCGACTACATGGTCGACAAATCCGGCTTCTCCCACCGCTGGGAAAACGGCCGCTGGCTGATCGTCGTTAACAAACACGATGTCCGGGGAAGACGCCGCTTTACCCTGGCCCACGAACTTAAGCACGTGCTCGACCACTCCATCGCTAGTGTGGCCTACGCCCAGCTCGGACATGGCGACCAGCAGCGCCGCGACCGGCAGATCGAGGGTATCTGCCACCACTTCGCCGCCTGCCTGCTCATGCCACGGCCGGTGGTCAAACGGGCCTGGACCAGCGGCATCCAAGACCTCGAAGCTTTGAGCGAGTTGTTCAAGGTCTCCACCATGGCCATGCAGGTGCGGCTCGACTACCTGGGGCTCACTGACGAGGAACGACCTATCGCCACCTACTTCCGCCGTGACCACAGCATCGACTTGCCCCTGCTCATACCAGACAGCTTCCCCATCCCGGTTTTGGGAGCGATCAACTAAACAACTATCTGCCAAACGCAGGGGAAAGGAGATAGAGCCATATGACAACACCAAGAAGCAGGCCCGGCAAACGGGCGATCAGCTACCTACGCGCTCGGACCGTAAACGGCGATGACCGGTACATCAGCGGCCAGTTCGCCGCCCAGCGGGCCGTCTGCCAGCATCTGGCCGACGTCTACGGCGCGAACATCGTGCAGGAGTTCACGGCCGTAGGCGGCGCCCGGGAGCCCTACGTGCGCCACATCGTAAACATCATGTGCCAGCACGCCGCGGCCGAGCACGCAGACTATGTAATCACCGCCAACCTGGACCGGCTATGCCGCGGACCAGCCGAGGCCGACGACGAAGTGCTACACGCCATTGACGACAGCGGTGCCCGGCTATTGTGCGGCACGATCTGGGACGCCGCCCCACCCGGACCACATATGGACAGCCTGATCTCCGCCGCCCGGCGGTTCGGTGAGCAGCTCAGGCCGCTTGTAGCAAGGAGGATCGCATGAGCGCTCCGTTCCCAGCCCAAACGCCAACAGAAGCGGCACCGCAGAAGCGAGCCATCAACTACCTGCGGGTATCCACCGAGGAACAGGCCGACACCGACTACAACGCCGAAGGCTACTCGCTGCCTGCCCAGCGCGAAGCCTGCAACCGGCTGGCTGACCAACTGAATGCCGTGGTGGTCGAGGAATACGTCGACCGCGGCGAATCTGCCAAGTCGGCCAAACGGCCTGAACTGCAACGGATGCTCAAGCGACTGCGCGAACAGCAGGACATCGACTATGTCATCGTCCACAAGGTCGATCGGTTGGCCCGCAACCGTCAAGACGACGTAGAGATCGACTTGGTCATCCGGGCGTCCGGTGCCCGGCTGGTCTCGGCCAGCGAGAACATCGACGACACGCCGCACGGCAAGCTGATCCGCAACATCATGGCCGACTTTGCCCAGTATTACTCCGACAACTTGGCCACCGAGGCCAAGAAAGGCGCCAGGCAGAAGGCCAAGTTTGGCGGCACGCCGTACAAACCACCAGTTGGCTACCTGACCGCCAGGGAGCGCATCGAAGGCCGGGAAATCCGCATCGTCATCACCGACCCGGAGCGGGCACCACTGGTCCGCTGGGCCTTCACCGCCTACGCCAGCGGTGACTACACTCTGCGCGAACTTACCGAGGAGCTGGAGGCCCGCGGCCTGCGCTACGAACCCTCCCGCAAGCTCTCAGCTAGGCCGATGAAGCAGAACGCGGTCAACAACATGCTGCGCAACCGCTACTACCTCGGCATGGTCAGCTACGAAGGCGTGCTCTACCCCGGACGGCATGAGCCGCTGGTCGATGAGGCCACCTTCGAGACCGTGCAGGCCATCATGGCTGCTCGGAAGAAGTCCGGCGAGAAGCCCCAGAAGCGACCGCACTACCTGAAGGGTCGGCTGTTCTGCGGCTACTGCGGTACGCGGCTCGGTATCAGCTTCTCGCGCAGCCACACCGGGACGCTGTACCCGTACTTCTACTGCATTGGCCGGCAGAAGCGGAAGAACTCTTGTCCCCAGACCTTCGTGCCAGTGGAAGTCATCGAAGCCGAAGCCGTGGAGTACTGGAAGCGGCACGTCCGGCTCGATGAGCAGCGCTCGGCGGAAATCCGGCAGGTGGTGGCCAACTGGCTGCTGTCCCGGCAGGCGACCAGCGGCAAGACCATCGCCGTCCAGCGCAAGCGGATCGAGAAACTGGAACGCGAGCAAGCCAAGCTGACGCAGGCGTACTTGGCTGATGCGCTGCCCTTGGAGGCGCTCAAGGCCGAACAGAGTCGGATACAGCGCGAACTAGGGCAAGCTCGGACCCTCATCGGGCAGTACCAGCAGGACTATGAGGCCATCGAGGCAGCACTGGATCATGCGTTGCTGATGTGCCGCTACGGCGCCCTGGCCTACGAACATGCTGAGCCGGAGGTACGGCGGCAACTGATACAAGCCGCTTTCGACAAGCTCTGGGTGGTCGATGCTGAGATCGTGGGAGTAGACCTCAAGCCCGGCTACGTCACCTTGCTCGATGACGAACTGGTGGCTGAACTGGAGCGAGCGGCGCAAGCGCGAGACGAAGCACACCAGGTGACAGAGGCTACGGGCGTCGAAGCAGCCGGAACAGTCCCTAGCAGCGCGACGTACTACCGACGAGACAGAAGTTTCAGACTCACGGTGGAAGACTTGGAGCTGAGCGGCATACCCACGGCCGAAGAGGACCTATGGCTGCCCGCGGAGCGGCCAAGCGGTCGGCTGCCCTGGGAAGCCAAGGACCCCAGCGTGTTTGCTGGGGTCCGAGGTTCGAACATGTGCAATCTGGTGGGCGATGCTGGGATCGAACCAGCGACCTCCTCGGTGTGAACGAGGCGCTCTCCCGCTGAGCCAATCGCCCAGGCTACGTGACCGTCTCCGGTCCGCAGGCAACACAGACTAGCGTATCCGCCACCCGGCACAGTGCCGCCACCTCCAGGTTGCGCAACGCATCGCATGTAGCACGCTCCGGAGCCGTAACCGGCCTGCCCGGGACTGAGCACGGCTGCCGGGAGACGCACCATCTGGGCGGATGGAACCGAATGTCCATAACAAATCAATATCGGCCCTCTGCCATCCGGCGCCGGTCTCCAAAGTGGCTAATTTTGAGACTGTAGTCATAGAGTTAGCAATGGGCAACTGACCGTCATTCTTACTGGTCAGAGGCCGCTGTCGCGCTATGTCCGTCTGAACGTTTACCCAGGTCAGGTCGCATAGTGAACGTTTTGCAGTGGGGGCCGACGATAGGTCGGTTAAGTTCGGCGGAATCTCCGTAAAAGTTTTCATCATCGAGCGCGTCATAACGTATAGGCGGCGATGTGTGTAACTACGAAAGCCCGGCTAGCCGGGGTCGCACGAGGTAAAGGTGCGTGGGCCTGATGATGGATAGCGGCACCAACGTATCGGCCGAGCTTGACCTCATGCTCGTCGTTCCGCAACATACAACCGTCCCGCTCGTGGCCAGCTTGTTCTACTCGGCTGACGACCCGTTCGCCGTCCGGATGGCCTTCCACGTGGGCACGGATGAACCAGTTGAGTGGATCTTCGCCAGGGATCTCCTCGACCAGGGGATGGCAGCACCCTCCGGCGAGGGCGACATCAAGGTATGGCCGTCGTCGGGCGACGGGGAGGCATCGCTGAACATCGTGCTCTCCTCACCGTTCGGTCAAGCGCACTTCGAGGCCCCGAAGGCGGCGATGGGAGCGTTCCTGCGCCGTACCTATGATGCGATCCCCGCAGGTCATGAGGGGGATTTTTTCGACATCAGCGGGGAGCTCGACGGCTTGCTCTGGCAGGCCTAGCAACCTGACAGACCGCCGCCAGGCCCGGGGCAGCAGGCGCCACGGCGGTCGTCACGGATCGGGGGACAGCGCCGCGCGGGAAGCGAACACCTGCGCGGCCTTTCTCGTCACTGGGCCCGGAGCGCCGGCCAGTTGCAGCCCATCGACCGCCTTGATCGGCTGCACGTCCCTGGTGGTCGATGTGAGGAACG
The DNA here is from genome assembly GCA_036495485.1 of Streptosporangiaceae bacterium. GTDB lineage: Bacteria > Actinomycetota > Actinomycetes > Streptosporangiales > Streptosporangiaceae > PALSA-505. Next base: position 779 of record DASXMU010000014.1, on the reverse strand, counting down.
CCTCATCCGCCGTCGCGAGCGCGCCCACGGGAACATCTTGCTCGCCGCCGCCGAACCACTCGAGTATCAGCGCCCGGGTTATCCCGGCCAGGCACCCCGCCGACAGCGGCGGCGTGACCAGCTCGCCGCCTGTGACGAGGAAAACATTGCTGCCGGTCCCCTCACACAGGTTCCCCTGGGTGTTCGCGAAGATCGCCTCGCTGGCCCCGCGCTCCGCCGCGTAGGCGAGCGCCCGGACGTTCCCGGCGTAGGACGTGGTCTTGATCCCGGTGAGGGCACCATGCTCGTTGCGCGTCCACGGCACGGTCACCACGTCACAGGGGCCGCCCCAGTCGTTCAGCTTGGCGAGCGCGATCACGGTGGTCAGCGGCTCGCTGCCCCGCTGCGACCCGAGCGGTGAGTTACCGCCGGTCACCGTGATCCGCATCCGGGCCGTATCCGGGTTGCCCGAGGCTTCCAGCAGCGCGTGGGCCCCTTCCGCGAGCACCGCCAGGTCCGGCGCCGGCAATCCCAGGCGCGACGCCGACAAGCCCAGCCGGTCCAGATGGCGGCGCAGCGTGAACGGCACGCCACCGGTCACTTTCACGGTCTCGAACACGCCATCGCCCACGGTCAGGCCATGGTCGAAAACAGGGATCCGTGCCTGCGATTCGTCCAGCAGGGAACCGTTCAGGTAAATAACCATAAATCGACAACCGTCACTTAAGCCCCCCACAGGACCCGGCAGCCGCCGCACACAGCTCGGGGAGCATCTCGCTGATGGCCGCTATCTGACCGGC
>DASXMU010000013.1:0-7039 GCA_036495485.1 Streptosporangiaceae bacterium | reverse complement strand
TTCGCGATCACGTGCCGGTCCATGGCCGACAGCGAGCCCAGCCCGGGGCCGTGGTACTCGATGATCCGGCCCACGCCGCCCTTGACGCCGTGCCGCCGCAGCATCTCCAGGATGACGTCCTTGGCGCTCACCCACGGCGGCAGCGCGCCGGTCAGCCGCACCCCCCAGATCTCCGGCATCGTGACGTACAGCGGTTCGCCTGCCATCGCCATCGCGACCTCCAGGCCGCCCACGCCGATCGCGAGCATGCCCAGCGAGCCGGCCGCACAGGTATGCGAGTCCGAACCGGCCAGCAACGCGCCCGGCCGCCCGAAGCGCTGCATGTGGACCGGATGCGAGACCCCGTTGCCCGGGCGGGAGTACCAGACCCCGAACCGCTGGCAGGCCGACCTCAGGAACAGGTGATCGGCCATGTTCCGCTCATCGGCCTGCAGCAGGTTGTGGTCCACGTACTGGACCGAGACCTGGGTGCGGACCCGGTCCAGGCCCAGCGCCTCGAGCTCGAGCATCACCATGGTGCCGGTGGCGTCCTGGGTCAGCGTCTGGTCGACCCGCAGCCCGATCTCCGCCCCTGCTCTCATCTCGCCCTCGGCCAGGTGCGACCCGATCAGCTTCTGCGCGACGTTCTGCCCCATGAGCGACCGCCTACCCGAGGGCGCCCCCGTCACACCAGGCTCGCGGTTACCGGGTCACTGTGCCGGACCGCCACGGCGAGCGGCGTCGAAGTCGCCGGTTCCCTCAGGGGCGCTGTCTTCGGGCCGCTGGGGGTAGGACGTGCGGCCCCCGGCTGGCACATTTTCCGGGTGACCGTCGCCCATGGAAAGCGACTTGATCTTGACGTATCTCCTGATGTCTGGCCACTGGCCTGCGATCAGCACACCGCCTGCTACTGCGGTCAGCCATAGCGCCAGCTTGCGAACCATCGCGGTCTCCTTCCCAAGGCAGCTCACGCTGTGTGCCGCCGGCGTTTGGGTGATCAGACACCGGCGCGGGTCCCGTTGGCTTCCCACCACGGGCGCGCCAAACCAAGCCATGCCGGTCAACTGCATGTCAATCGCGCGCGAACACGTCGCAGCCTGCCGATGATCCGGCTCGGCAGCAGTCCTGGCCGGTCATCTATTCGCCCGGCGGCATGACGGTCCAGTCTCGGCTTGCCGGTTCGTACCAGGCGTGGTCGCCGGAGCCGCGCCGGATGACCGCCTGACGTTCCGTCAGCGCGTGCAGTGCCTCGTCCACCGTGGTTCCGTCCAGGTCCGCTGCCGAGGCGATTTCCCACCTGGACGCGGGCCGCCCGCTGTACTCCAGGGCGGCGATCGCCTCGTATACCTGTGTCTCCTCCACACTCATGCTCAGCGCATCGACATAGGGCCGCTGTGGATCTGACATGCTGACCTCCCGCTCTGCCCCGGGATGGAGCCCTGGATCCTCCTGCCCGTGAAGCCGCCCGCTACTCCGCCGTTCGTCGCGAACGTGGCCGGCGCCACTCAGCGCCGGCGACCATAGCCGGTGATAGGCGGTCAGCTTCATGTGTTTGTGCTTCGCGGACGGGGCAGGTGACCGCTTTGGGTGCTGATGCCGCGACGGAAGGAGACGACGATGGCGATTGCGACCATCAATCCGGCTACTGGGGAGACCGTAAAGAGCTTTGATGAGATGACCGAGGCGGCGGTCGAGAAGTGCCTGGCCGCCGCCGCGGCGGCCTACGCGAGCTACCGCCAGACCGGTTTTGACGAGCGGGCCGGATGGATGCGCCGGGCGGCCGGGATCCTGGACGCCGAGCAGGGCCAGATCGCCGCGATGATGGTGACCGAGATGGGCAAGACGCTGGCCGCCGCCCGGCAGGAGGTCGCCAAATGCGCCGCCGCCTGCCGTTACTACGCCGACCATGCCGCCGGGTTCCTGGCCGGCGAGGTCGCCGACGCGGCCGCGGTCGGCGCCGCGCGTGCCTACGTCAGCTATCAGCCGCTCGGGCCGGTGCTGGCGATCATGCCGTGGAACTTCCCACTCTGGCAGGCCATGCGCTTCGCCGTCCCCGCCCTGATGGCCGGCAACGTGGGGCTGCTCAAGCACGCGTCCAGCGTGCCGCAGACGGCGATGTTCCTGGAGGACCTGTTCGCCCGGGCTGGTTTCCCCGCGGGGACCTTCCAGACCCTGCTGGTCGGCTCGTCCCGGATCGAGGCGATCCTGCGCGATGACCGGGTGGTGGCGGCCACGCTTACCGGGTCCGAGCCGGCCGGGCGGTCGGTGGCGGCCATCGCCGGCGGCCAGATCAAGAAGGTCGTCCTGGAACTGGGTGGCAGCGACCCGTTCGTGGTCATGCCGTCGGCCGACCTGCCGGCCGCGGCCCGGGTGGCCGCGGTCGCGCGGTGCCTCAACAACGGCCAGTCCTGCATCGCGGCCAAGCGCTTCATCGTGCACGGCGCCGTCTACGACGAATTCGAGCAGTTGTTCGCCGGGGAGATGGCGGCCAAGACCGTCGGGGATCCGATGCTGGAGAGCACCGACGTGGGACCGCTCGCTTCCGAGCAGCAACGTGACGACGTCGAGAAGCTTGTCACCGATGCGGTGGCCCAGGGCGCCCGGGTGATCTGCGGTGGTGCCGCTCCGGACCGCCCGGGCTTCTACTACCCGCCCACCGTGATCACCGGGGTCACCCCCGGGATGCGCGCGTATCACGAGGAGGTGTTCGGCCCGGTGGCCACCCTTTACCGGGTGGGCGGCATCGATGAGGCGATCGAGCTGGCCAACGGGACCCAGTTCGGGCTCGGTGCGAACGCCTGGACCAGCGATGAGGCGGAGCAGAGCCGGTTCATCCGCGAGCTGGCGGCCGGGATGGTCTTCATCAACGGCAACGTGACGTCGTACCCGCAGTTGCCGTTCGGCGGCATCAGGAACTCCGGCCACGGCAGGGAACTGTCAGTCCAGGGGATCCAGGAGTTCTGCAACATCAAGACCGTGTGGATCGGCGGCCCCCGCCCCGACCGGCCCTGACCCGGCCGGGCGGGGCGCAGCAGCTCAGGCTTTGCCGAACTCCGTGCGGAGCTGCTCGCAGAAGGCCGGCAGATCATCCGGCTTGCGGCTGGTCACCAGCACGTTGGGCCCGGACCGGCAGATCTGTACCTCGGCGTCGACCCAGTTCCCGCCGGCGTTGCCGATGTCGGTGCGCAAGCTCGGCCACGAGGTGAGCGTCCGGCCCCGCACCACGTCCGCCTCCACCAGAGTCCACGGCCCGTGGCAGATGACCGCGGCCGGCTTGCCGGCCTCGAACATGGCCTTGATGAACTCCACGGCCGCCGGCACCGTCCGGAGCCGGTCCGGGTTGGCCACGCCGCCGGGCAGCACCAGAGCGTCGTAGTCACCGGGATCGGCCTCACCGATGACCCGGTCCACCGGGAAGGTGTCCCCCCTGTCCAGGTGATTGAACGCCTGGGCCTTTCCCGGCTCCGGCGCGAGGAGTTCAGCGGTCCCGCCGGCGTCCTTGACCGCCTTCCAGGGCTCGGTGAACTCGGCCTGCTCCATGCCCTCGTTGGCCGCCATGAACGCGACCCGGCGGCCCTCCAGCTCGTTCGCCATGAGATTCTCCTTTCTTCCGTCCGCCACTTGCCACACAGGCGCGAGCCAAACCTGCCGGGGAACGAGCGGTCATCTTCGGTCAGCTAGCGGAGAATGGACCGCCCGCTAGCGGCACTCACTCTGCCTTGATGGCTCCGGCGAACTGCAGCAGCCCGGCCACGTGGTGCTTGATCCCGGTGTAGCCGCGAACCCGGAGCGCGCCGGTGATCTCCTCCGGGCCGAAGATGCGCATCCCCAGCACGCGGCCCGCCGCCCGCTCGGCCGTGTGCAGGCCCGCACCGCCGCGCCCGTGGCTGGCCATCAGCGCGATCCGCCCGCCCGGCCGCAGCACGTCGGTCATCCGGTCCAGCACCCGCATCGGGGTGGCGAACATCGGCAGCGCGGCGAAGCAGCACACCGCGTCGAAGCTGGCCGGCCGGAACGGCAGCCCGGCCGCGTCCGCGCGGACGTACACCGGGACCGGGGTCCCACGCTCCGCCGCCCGCCCATCGGCGGCCGCGCGGGCCAGCATGCTGGCGGAGGCGTCGAGCCCGACGGCCAGGCCCGTGACCCCGGCCGCGCGGGCCATGCCACGGGTGAAGTTGCCCGGGCCGCAGGCGACGTCGAGCACCGTGTCGCCGGGGGAGAGGGCCAGCCAGTCACGGGCCAGCCGGTGCTCGGCCGGGACGCTCAGCCCGGCCGGCCCCTTCAGGATCCGGAACAATCCTGGCCGCCACCACCGCTCGTACACCAGCGGCACGAACCCGGTGTGCATCAGCTGCTGCGCCAGGCCGGTGGGCGCTGGCCCGTCGTCGCCCAGCAGGTTCAGGTATCCACGGCTGAAATCCGGTTGCCCGGGTGGATCCGCGAGCAGTGCGAGCAGTCGCCCGGTCCGATCCCCGGCGCTCCCGCCCGGACCCGTATCGATCATGACCGGAATACTACGGCCGGGCCTGGGCAGTCGCCCAGGGCGACATCACGAGGGAGGAAGAGCGATGACAGACACGCCTGCGACGACGACAGATGCGGGTATCCCGGTCCAGAGCGACGAGCATTCACTCACCGTGGGCCCGGACGGCCCGATCCTGCTGCAAGATCACTACCTGATCGAGCAGATGGCAAACTTCAACCGCGAGCGCATCCCGGAGCGCCAGCCGCACGCCAAGGGCGGCGGCGCGTTCGGCCTCTTCGAGGTCACCGGCGATGTCAGCGCCTACACCCAGGCGGCGGTCTTCCAGCCCGGCACCCCGACACACGTGCTGGCCCGGTTCTCCACCGTGGCCGGCGAGCGGGGCAGTCCGGACACCTGGCGCGACCCGCGCGGCTTCGCCGTGAAGTTCTATACCACCGAGGGCAACTTCGACCTCGTCGGGAACAACACGCCGGTCTTCTTCGTCCGCGACCCGATGAAGTTCCAGCACTTCATCCGCTCGCAGAAGCGGCGGCAGGACAACAACCTGCGCGACCACGACATGCAGTGGGACTTCTGGACGCTGTCCCCGGAGTCGGCGCATCAGGTGACCTGGCTGATGGGTGACCGCGGCATCCCCAGGACCTGGCGGCACATGAACGGCTACGGCTCGCACACCTACATGTGGTACAACGCCGCGGGCGAGCGGTTCTGGGTGAAGTACCACTTCAAGACCGACCAGGGCATCGAGTTCTTCACCCAGGACGACGGCGATCAGATGGCGTCGGCGGACACCGACTACCACCAGCGTGACCTGTACGGCTCGATCCAGAACGGCGACTTCCCGAGCTGGACGCTCAAGGTGCAGATCATGCCGTTCGAGGAGGCCAAGACCTACCGGTTCAACCCGTTCGACCTGACCAAGGTGTGGCCGCACAGCGACTACCCGCTGACCGAGGTCGGCCGGATGACCCTGGACCGCAACGTCACCGACTACCACACCGAGATCGAGCAGGCGGCCTTCGAGCCGAACAACCTCGTGCCCGGCACCAACCTCAGCCCGGACAAGATGCTGCTGGCCAGGGGGTTCTCCTACTCCGACGCGCACCGCGCCCGGCTCGGCGTCAACTACCGGCAGATCCCGGTGAACCGGCCCAGGGTCCCGGTGAACAGCTACAGCAAGGACGGCGCGATGCGCACGATCAACGCCACCGACCCGGTGTATGCGCCCAACTCCAAGGGCGGCCCGCAGGCCGACACCGAGCACTATGGCGACCCGCACGGCTGGTATTCCGACGGCGAGATGGCCCGCACCGCCTACACCCTGCGCGAGCAGGACGACGACTGGGGCCAGGCGGGCACGATGGTGCGTGAGGTGCTCGACGACGCCGCACGCGGCCGGCTGGTCAGCAACGTCGCCGGTCACTTGAGCAAGGGAGTCAGCGAGCCCGTCCTGCAGCGCGCCTTCCAGTACTGGCGCAACGTGGACAAGACCCTCGGCGACCGCGTCGAGCAAGCCGTCCGCGCCGGCCAAACCTGACCCGCGCCGGGCCCGCCGGGGCCCACAGCACCACGGTGACCGCGGCCGCCCCGGCGGCACGAGAGTTATCGCCCACGCCGCCAGGCTAGGCGCCGGACGTTTCGATCCCTGGCGAAAAATGGACACCTAGTTAGCCCAGGCTGGCCAGGCCCATCAGGTCCGTGCAGATGGTCCCGTGCAGCGAGACGAACACCATCAGCACGCTGTCGCACGAGCGGCAGCGGACCACGGTGCCGAGCCCGGGCCGGTACACCGCGAGCTCGGCCACGACGCTGACCGCGCCGCAGCTCCCGCAGGTACTCATAGCCATGGTCATGTCCCCGCCGAACACGGAGGCTAGCAGCCCGCCGATCGCGTTGCCGTCCAGCGTGTCCTCATCCATACCAGCGTCGTCCACGTCAGCCTCCCGTCGTCACTGGCCCGTCGCGCCGAACCGTTCGGTCTTGACCCGCCCCGCCGGATACCCCAGCCCGACCAGGCCGGCCGCGACCGACTCGACGAAGCTCGTCGGCCCGCAGACGTAGGCCAGCGGCCGGTCCGCGGCCGGCCAGGCCACCTCGGTCAGCATCCGCCGGTCCACCCGCCTGGCGTAGCCGTGCCACTTCGGCGGCTGGGACCTGGTCAGCGTGTGGATCACCTCGACGCCGTACGCCGGCAAGTCGAGTTCGCTGGAGTAGATCACGTCTTCCCAGCTACGCGAGGAGTACAGCAGCCGGACCGGCACGGAACTCCCGACCAGGGAGCGGTGCCGGAGGATAGCCCGCAGCGGCACCACGCCCGAACCGCCGGCCGCCAGCAGCAGCGGCCCGCCGGTTTCCGCCTCCCAGACGAAGTACCCGCCGATCGGCCCGCGCACCTCGAGCTGGTCTCCGGGCCGCGCCTCGTCGGTCAGGTAGGGGGAGACCTCCCCGTCGTCCAGCCGCTCTACCGTGATCGCGAGCGACTCGCCCGGCGCCGAGGCGATGGAGTAGGCCCGTTCGGCCTGATAACCGTCGTCGGCGGTCAGCCGGATGTCCACGTGCTGCCCCGCCCGGTGC
>DASXMU010000012.1:0-23415 GCA_036495485.1 Streptosporangiaceae bacterium | reverse complement strand
ACAATGGTTCGGGCGGGGGATTTGTCTCTGGTTCCAGCTCCAGCGGTGGTCCCGGCTCCGGCTCGGTGTCCAGCTCCGGCTCGGTGTCCAGCTCCGGCTCGGTGTCCAGGTCTGGTTCCGGCTCTGGCGTGCTCGTGGTGTCGGACGCGGCGAATCATGCCTCGCTGATCGACGCTTGCCGCCTGTCCCGGGCGCGAGTCCAGGTCACGCCGCACCTCGACGTGACCGCAGTGGCCGATGCCCTGGCCCGGCGCGCCGAACCAGCCGCGCTTGTGGTCACCGAGGCCATCTTCTCCGTGGCTGGAGATCTGGCTCCGCTGGCGGAGTTGCACCAGGCCGCACGGGCGCACGGTGCCCTGCTGGTGATCGACGAGGCGCACTCCCTGGGGGTAGTCGGCCCGGGTGGGCGCGGGGCCGTCTGCGCCGCTGGGCTGGCCGGTGAGCCGGACGTGCTGCGCACGGTGACGCTCTCGAAGTCCCTGGCCAGCCAGGGTGGGGCAGTGCTCGGAAGCGACGAGGTGATCCAGACGCTCATCGACATCGGGAGGCCGTTCATCTTTGATACCGGGCTGGCCCCGCCGTGCGCCGGGGCGGCGCTGGCCGCGCTCGAGATGATCCAGGCCGAGCCGGAACTCGGCGGCAGGACCAAGGCGAACGCGATGGCGATCGCGCGGCTGGCCGACAGCCTCGGGCTGCGGACGTCCTGGCCGGCCGCCGGGGTGATCAGCGTGATCCTGGGCAGCCCGGAGACAGCCGCAGCGGCGCAACGGACATGCGCGGAGCACAGAGTGCGCGCCGGATGCTTCCGGCCGCCCTCGGTTCCGGCTGGCGGCTCTTGCCTGCGGCTCGCAGCCCGTGCCACCCTGACCGAACGCGACTTCGCCGCGATCTCGCTGGCGCTGACCGCGGTGCGTCAGAACATCCGGGTAGGTGCGCCGGCCGGAAGGAGATCGCTGTGACCGCGTCGCCGGTGCTCGATCCGGCCGGCCCAGGCTCGCCAGACGAACCCGGGCGCCCGCTGCCCAAGTACTATGCCGTGAAGCAGCGGCTGCTCGGCCTCACCGCCACCATGGAACCCGGCTCTCCAGTCCCACCCGAGCGGGAGCTGGCCAGGCTGTACGGGACGTCCAGGACAACCGTCAGGCAGGCGCTGTCCGAGCTGGTCATCGAGGGCCGGCTGCTGCGCATCCAGGGCCGGGGCACGTTCGTAGCCAAGCCCAAGGTCGCGCAGGTGCTCGAGCTTGCCAGCTACACCGAAGGCATGCGGGCACACGGGCTGCAGCCCAGGACGACGATCCTGGAGATCGGGTACGTCACGGCGGACGAGCACCTGGCCGGCCTGCTCAGCATCAGGACCGGTGGCCGTGCGTTCCGGATCCACCGGCTCAGGCTGGCCGACGGCGAGCCGATGTCGATCGACACCTCGCACCTGCCGGCCCGGCGGTTTCCCGGGCTGCGCAAACAGCTCGACCGTCACCAGTCGCTGTACGAGACGCTCTCGGCCAGCTACGGCGTGCGGCTGGCCGAAGCCGAGGAGACGATCGAGACCGTGCTGGCGGGCCCCGAGGACGCGCGGCTGCTGGGGGTGGACGTGGGCCTGCCGCTGCTGCTGCTGTCCAGGCATGCCTTCGATGTGGACAGCAGCCCGGTCGAGTTCGCCCAGTCCTGGTATCGCGGCGACAGGTACAAGTTCGTGACCAGGCTGCGCCGCAGCGAATGAGCATCCTGATCGTCACCGGCACCGGCACCGGCGTCGGAAAGACAGTGGTGACCGCCGCTCTCGCCGCTCTGGCTCAGGCGCGCGGCTCCCAGGTCGCGGTGGTGAAGCCAGCCCAAACCGGCGTTTCTGGTGATGCCAACAGGGTTTATGGTGCCAGTGGATCCAGTGTGAGCAGAGTGACTCATGGTTGGTGCGGTCCTGGTGGGCTTGACGGGACAGTCCGGGAAAGGCCGGCGAAGGAGGACGCCGATCTGGACGTTGTGTGGCGTCTGGCGGGTGTCACCGACCTGCACGAGCTGGCCAGGTTCCCGGATCCGCTGTCGCCCGAGGCCGCCGCCCGCGCCGCGGGGCTGCCGCCGCTGGACCTGCATGACGCCGCCGGATACATCGCCAAGCTGTCGCGGACCAGGGACCTCGTCCTGGTCGAGGGTGCCGGCGGGCTGCTGGTCCGGTATGACCCTGCCGGGACCACCCTGGCCGACCTGGCCAAGCTGCTGGACGCCAGCGTCCTGGTCGTCACCGAACCGGGCCTCGGCACGCTCAACCACACCGTGCTCACGCTGGAGGCGGTGGCCTCCCGTGGGCTCGCCCTGGCCGGTGTGGTGATCGGCCGCTGGCCAGCCGTTCCGGGACTCGCTGAGCGGGGCAACCTGACCGACTTCGAGTCGATCATCGGCGGGCCCATCGCCGGAGCGCTGCCGGACGGCTGCGGGCAGGCCACCGCACCGGAGTTCCTGGCGGCGGCGCGCGCTGGGCTGGCCCCGGGACTGGGCGGCCGGTTCGATCCGGCAGTATTCACTGAGGCGTTCACCCGGGTACCGAGCGGAAGGCCCTGATATGGAAGGCACCGGCGTGAGGGACACCGATACGCACGGCACCAGCCCCGACACGGAAGGCACCGGCGTGACGGACACCGATGTGCGCGGCATCAGCGCGGCCGACGACGTCCTCGAGGTCGCGCGTCGGCAGGTGCTCGGCGAGGGACGCGGCCTCGGTGAGGCGCAGGTGCTGGCCTGCCTGCGGCTGCCCGACGAACGTCTGGGCGAACTGCTCGCGCTGGCGCACGAGGTCCGGATGCGGTGGTGCGGTCCAGAGGTAGAGGTCGAGGGGATCGTTTCCGTCAAGACCGGCGGGTGCCCCGAAGACTGCCATTTTTGTTCGCAGTCCGGGCGATTCGGTACCCCCGTTCGTTCCGTTTCCCTCAATATCTCCGAACTCATCGAGGCAGCTAAGTCGACCGCGGCAACCGGGGCGACAGAGTTCTGCATCGTCGCGGCGGTGCGCGGGCCGGACGAGCGGCTGATGGCCCAGGTCAGGAGCGCCGTCGCGGCGATCAGAGAAGCTGTGGAGATCAACATCGCCTGCTCACTGGGCATCCTCACGCCGTCGCAGGCCGACGATCTCGCCGGGCTCGGGGTGCACCGCTACAACCACAACCTGGAGGCCGCGCGGTCGTTCTTCGGCCAGGTCGTGACCACGCACACCTGGGCGGAGCGGCATTCCACCTGCAGTCTCGTCCGGTCGGTGGGGATGGAGCTGTGCTGCGGCGGGATCATCGGGATGGGCGAGAGCCTGGAGCAGCGCGCCGAACTCGCCGTGCAACTGGCCGAACTCGGCCCGCACGAGGTGCCGCTCAACTTCCTGAACCCGCGGCCGGGGACCCCGCTGGCTGAGCGCCCGGCAGTGTCCGGCCCGGATGCGCTGCGGACGATCGCGGCCTTCCGGCTGGCGCTGCCCCGGACCGTGCTGCGGTACGCGGGCGGGCGCGAGCTGACCCTGGGCGACCTGGGCACCGAGGCGGGGATGCTCGGCGGCATCAACGCGATCATCGTCGGCAACTACCTCACCACGCTCGGCCGCGCGGCTCAGGATGACATCGACATGCTGGCCAGGCTGCGGATGCCGGTCAAGGCGCTGGCACAGACGCTCTGATCGTCTGCCGCGCGGCCCCGCGATCCTGGCCTGGCTGCCAGGGCCAACGCAATTGGTAACGCTAAGTCTCTTGCCGATTACTCAGAAGAGGCGCACCATGTACGTCATTAGCGTGATCTCTGCCCATTTATGTGACTAGTCATCGCCCCGTGGGCCTGGCCGGGGCGACCGCGCGTCGGAGAGGAACGCCGATGAGCCAGCCAGTCCCCAGACGGCATAGCCCAATCACCTGGGCTGCGATCACTATCCTGCTGCTCGCCGCGCTGGTGGGGACCCTGTGGGTCCCGTTCTACGCACGGAGCACGCCCAAGCTCGGCGACTTCCCGTTCTTCTACTGGTACCAGCTCATCTGGGTGCCTATCGTGGCCGTCCTGTCCTGGCTCGCCTACCTGCTGATCAACTCGGGGCGTGCGCACCGTGGCCATCGCCGGCCCAGCCGGGACGATCAGCCGGGGCAGACGTCATGAGCCACGTCAACGCCGTCTCGTTCACGATCCTGATCGTCTTGTTCCTCGTCGTCACGCTGACCGGCTTCGTCGCGGGCCGCTGGCGGCGGGCGGATGACCTGCTGCAGATGACCGAGTGGGGGCTTGGCGGGCGCGGGTTCGGGACGTTCGTGAGCTGGTTCCTGCTCGGCGGCGACCTGTACACGGCCTACACGTTCATCGCGGTGCCCGCGCTCATCTACGCGACCGGCGCGACCGGGTTCTACGCCGTGCCGTACACCGTGATCGTGTTCCCAATCGTGTTCGTGTTCGCCCCCAGGCTGTGGTCGGTCTGCCGGGCGCACGACTACATCACGCCGGCCGATTTCGTCCGGGGCAGGTATGGCTCACGTGGCCTCGCGCTGGCCGTCGCGGTCACCGGGATCCTGGCCACCATGCCGTACATCGCGCTGCAACTGGTCGGCATCCAGGCGGTGCTGACCGTGATGGGCGTGGGCAGCGGATCGAACGCGTTCGTCAGGGACCTGCCGCTGCTGATCGCCTTCATCGTGCTGGCGGCCTACACGTACGTGTCCGGCCTGCGCGCACCGGCGCTGACCGCATTCATCAAGGACCTCCTGGTCTACGTCATGGTGATCGTGGCGATCATCTACATCCCGACCAGGCTGGGCGGCTGGAGCCACATCTTCAGCGTGTCCGCCGACCACCTGAAGGCGGTGAACCCCAAGACCGGCAAGCCGTTCGGCTCGCTGGTGACGACGCCCGCCGGTGAATGGGCGTATGCCACTCTGGCGCTGGGCTCGGCGCTCGCGTTGTTCATGTACCCGCACGCGATCACCGGGGTGCTGGCCACCAAACGGCGCGACGTGATCAGGCGCAACATGGCGATCCTGCCGGCCTACTCGCTGGTGCTCGCCCTGGTGGCGCTGCTCGGGTACGTGGCGCTCGCGGACCCGGCCGTGCGGGCCGGGGTCAAGGCTCATGGGAGCAACACGCAGCTGTCGGTGCCGCTGCTGTTCGAGCACATGTTCCCGAGCTGGTTCGCCGGGATCGGTTACTCGGCCATCGTGATCGGCGCGCTGGTGCCCGCGGCCATCATGTCGATCGCGGCGGCGAACCTGTTCACCCGCAACATCTACCGGGACTACTTCAAGCCGGACGCCAGCCCACGGCATGAGACCCGGGTGGCGCAGGCGGTGTCGCTGGTCGTGAAGATCGGTGCGCTGGCGTTCGCGCTCGCGCTGAGCAAGACCTTCTCCATCAACCTGCAGTTGCTGGGCGGCATCTGGATCCTGCAGACGTTCCCGGCGATCGTGGCCGGGCTGTATACCCGGTGGTTCCACCGCTGGGCGCTGGTGGCTGGCTGGGCCGCGGCGATGGTATACGGCACCATCCAGGCCTACCGGGTGCCGGTGTCCGGGCAGGCGAACTCACACTTCGGCGGGTCCACGGCACCGGTGTTCGGGCACACCCTCTACATCGCCGTCGCCGCGCTCGTGATCAATCTCGTGGTGTCCGTGGTGCTGACGCTGGTGCTGCGTGCGCTCCGGGTGGCCACGGGCGTGGACGAAACCCGGCCGGATGACTATCTGGCCGATCCCGAGCAGGCGCCGGACGGGGTGACCGCCACGGCGCCTGCTGCGAGATCATGACGGGCCGATTATGCACCGCAATCGCAGTAACCAGCCCTGTCCGCCCAGCCCGGGCAGGCACACGTGCACGGCGAAGCACTCTCAGGTTTTTCCCTCATGCCAACCATGAGACGTCAGGTCGTTCTTTGATACACCCGTGGCGGGCCATTTACTGAGCGAATCCGATTCCTCACGCCTTGTCTTTATTTTCTTTCCAAAAGAAATTGAGGCTGGTGAGCGCGGGCGTCAGCCGCCCCGCGAGCCGCGAGCGGCTGCCTGGTGCTCACTCGATCGGAGAGCCGAACTGTCGGAGCCCGCTGCTACGTTCTCGGTTGAATCGTTCTCCCGAGCTCAGGTTGGAGGTGAGGCAGCGTGGCCGCTGGCGGGCCCGATCCGGCCGGTTCTGGCTGGGATGACTGGGATGGCTGGGCCGGACCCAGTACGGAGGAGATGGCTGAGCAAGAAGCGATCCTCGCTGCCGACCTCGGTGACCTGGGTGATCCTGAGCCGCTGGAGGAGTTCAAAGGCTTCCCGGCTGAGGTGATCGAGCATGACGGGACCGGTCCGGACGGTCCCGGATTCGCATCCGGTTCGGTGCTCGATCACCTGGAACCCGGCGCGGTGCTGACCCGCGCGCTGGATGATGCCTGGGGCAGCGGGCTCACCGGCCTGCCCGACGATGAACTGGCTGGAATGGTGCTGGCCTGGCGGAGGTGTGAGTCCCGCGCGGTGGCCGGGATGCTGGCCGCCGTCGGCGAGCTGTCCCGCCGCCGGGAAGCCACCCGTGACTGGCGGGTGACCGACCAGATCGACACCGAGATGGCGATCCTGCTAACACTGACCCGCTGCTCCGCTGGGCGGCTGCTGGAGTTCACCGGCAGCCTGGCCCGGCTCCCGGCCACGAGCGCCGCCCTGGCCGTTGGCCGGATCGACCGGGTGAAGGCCAGCGTCATCGCCGAGGAGACCGCTCTGCTGGAGCCTGAGCTGGCCGCAGCGGTGGAACAGCTGGTCATCGAGGACGCACCCACCCTGACCACCACCAAGCTGCGGCGGCGGCTGCGCCGCGCGGTGCTGGCTGCCGATCCCGCGGCCGCCAGGCGGCGGGTTGAGCGGGCCGTCCGCGATGCCCGGGTGGAACTGGCCGACGAGCGGTCCGGCGGTACCGCCGCGCTCGCCGGACGGGACCTGCCGGTCGCGGGTGCGCTGGCCGCCGACCAGCGAATCGACGCCGCCGCCCGCGCACTGAAGGCCGCGGGAGCGGCGGCAACGCTCCCGCAACTGCGGGCCGCGGTGTTCCTCGGCTTGCTCACCGGCACCGACCCCGTCAGCTTCCTGCCGCCAACCACGGCCAAGCGGGATACGGCCGATGCCGACAGCACAGGCCCTGTAGCTGGTGACGAGACAGCCGCGGCCGAATCAGCTTCGGGTTCCGTGTCAGCCATGAAGGATGATGCGAAGGGCGCGGCGGCAGGCAGCAACCCTGGCGAGCCTTGTCAGGCCGCTGCCCCGGCCGCCGATGCCAGTGCCGGCCGACTGGGAGAGGCATGGCCCGGCCAGGGTGCGGCCCAGCCCAGCCAGGGTGCGGCCCAGCCCAGCCCGAGCGGGGCCTGGCCAGGCCCGGGTGGGCTGACGATGCGCGGTTCGGTGAACCTGACCCTGCCCTTGGCGACCTGGCTTGGGGCCAGCCGCTCCCCCGGCGATATCGCTGGTTTCGGCCCCGCCACCGCTGAGACCTGTCAAGGTCTCGCCGACTGGATCGCTCAGAACCCGGGCTCCCGCTGGTGCGTCACTCTCACCGACAAGAAAGGCCACGCGGTCGGCCACGGCTGCGCGCGCAGACCCCCGCCACCAGCCACCGACACGCAGCGGCTCTCCGCCTGGCTCGCCCGACTCAAAATCGGCCCCATCGAAGCCGGGACCTGCACCCATGCCAGGGAAGTCCCTGGCTACCGGATCCCGGCATCCCTGCACCACCTGGTCAAAGTCCGGCAGCAGAGCTGTGCCAGCCCCATCTGCTCCCGGCCCGCGGTCAAATGCGACGACGACCACACGCTGCCGCATGATCAGGGCGGGCGCACATGTGAGTGTGGCCTGGCCCCGCTCTGCCGGACCGACCATCGGTGCAAGCAAACCCCGGGCTGGCGGCTGGAACAACCCTCTCCCGGCATGCTGATCTGGCACCTGCCCAGCGGCCGCCGCTGCACGGTCAGTCCCGGCATCTACCCCACCTGACCAGGGCGAGGCCCGCCCATCAGCCAAGCCGGAGCCCGGCACACCTTCGCACCCAGGCCACGCCATACACGGCCAGGTGACTCGCTGGTAACCTCGCCCGCATGAACGAAGGTCCCGTGACACCGATGCATGGCGGCATGCTCGCCGTTGCTGCCGCCCAAGGCCATGGCGTGACGACGATGTTCACGCTGTCCGGCGGGCATGTGTTCCCGCTCTACGACGGTGCGGTCAAGGCGGAGCCGCCGATGCGGCTGGTGGACGTCCGGCACGAGCAGACCGCTGTGTTCGCTGCCGAGGCAACGGCGCGGCTGACCAGGATTCCGGGTCTCGCCGTGCTGACCGCAGGTCCCGGGGTGACCAACGGGGTCAGCGCCATCACGACTGCGCACTTCAACGGCTCACCCGTCGTGGTGCTGGCTGGCCGCGCACCGGATTACCGCTGGGGATCGGGCAGCCTGCAGGAGATCGACCATCCGCAGCTGGTCGTGCCGGTCACCAAACGCGCCTGGACGGAACACGAGACCAAGCGGATCGGCGGTGCCGTGGACGCGGCCTTCCGCCTTGCCGCCACCGCCCACCGGGGCCCGGTCTTTCTCGACATCTCGCTCGAGGCCCTGTTCGGGCAGGACGGACCAGGGCCCAGCACGCCTCAGGAAACCGGTACTCCCGGTACTCCCGGTGCTCCCGGAGACGTAGCGTCCAGCACGATCGATTCTGGGGCCGTCGGGCGGATAGCCGGCCTGCTGGCCCAGGCGGCGCGTCCCGTACTCATCCTGGGCTCAGACGTCTGGCTGAACGGCGCCGAAACCGGAGCACGGCTCGCCGCAGAAGAACTGAGGCTGCCCGTCATCGCGAACGGCCAGGGCCGCGGGATCCTCCCGGCCGGGCACGAACTGCTGGTCACCCGGGCCCGCTCTACCGCACTGCGGGAAGCTGACCTGGTCATCGTGGTGGGAGCACCGCTGGACTTCCGGCTTGGCTACGGCGAGTTCGGCGGCAAGGACGGGGCGCCGCGAGCCCGGGTCATCCACGTGGCGGACGCGGAGGAGCAGATCGCCGGGCACTGCCCACTCGCCGCCTCCGCGGCGGGCAGCCTCACGGCCTTCTTCAGCCAGCTCGCCAGCACCGGCCCGCGCAGTGCTGGCCTGCGAAGGGCCGACGGGAACGCCACCCGCTCAGGCAGCCATGACTGGCTTCCCCGCCTGCAGGAAGCGGTACGGGCAGCGGTCCAGGCGGATCAGGAACTGCTGTCCAGCGATGCGGCACCGATCCACCCGATGCGGCTGTACGGCGAACTCCTGAAGGTCCTTGCGGACGACGCCGTGGTCATCGGCGACGGCGGCGACTTCGTTTCCTACGCGGGCAAGTACATCGAGCCGAGGCGCCCCGGCGGATGGCTCGATCCGGGTCCCTATGGCTGCCTGGGCACCGGGCTCGGGTATGCCATCGCCGCCCGGATCGCCCGGCCGTCGTCACAGGTGGCCCTCCTGCTCGGCGACGGCGCGGCCGGATTCTCGCTGATGGACGTGGACACGCTGGTCCGGCACAAGCTGCCCGTGGTCATGATCTGCGGCAACAACGGAATCTGGGGGCTGGAGAAGCACCCCATGCGTGCGCTCTATGGCTACGACGTCGCCGCCGACCTGCAGCCGATGTGCCGGTATGACGACGTCGTCCGCGCGCTCGGCGGTGCCGGCGAACTGGTCACCGAGCCAGCGCAGATCGCACCCGCGCTGCGCCGGGCTTTCGATTCCGGCGTGCCCTACCTGGTCAACGTGGTCACCGACGCCGACGTCGCCTACCCGCGGTCGACCACAGGCGTCTGAGATATGGAACCGGGACTCGCCTACTGCGCTCACTGCGGACAGCCGGCTAAGGCACGCGACCACGAGGCATGCCAGCGAGCCAGCGCCCTGGACCCGCCGCGCTTCTGCACGCAATGTGGCCGCCGGATGGTCGTGAAGGTCACCCCGGACCGCTGGACGGCCCACTGCTCAAGGCACGGCTCAACGCGCAGCCCGGCGGAGGACGTGCTGCATCGGGCAGATCTGGATCGGGAAAAGAAAGAGAACCTCAGCCGATGATGGCGATCAGATCGCCCTCCTGAACGACATCGCCCTCGGCCACAGCCAGCTTCGTGACGGTGCCGCTCGTCTCCGCGAGGACCGGGATCTCCATCTTCATCGATTCGAGGATGACCAGCGTGTCACCGTCGTCGACGTTCGCGCCCTGTGTGGTGACAACCTTCCAGACGTTCGCGACCATCTCCGCGCGCACTTCCTCAGCCACCCACGTCTCCTTTTCTCCCTTTTCTCCCGCCCTCGGCTAGCTGCCCTGCCCGCTCAGGTGAGGCTGAGGGAGCGCCTGCCGACAACCTTGCTGAGCGCCTCGACAACACCGGGATCGTACTCGGACGCGGTGTCAAGGCGCAGCCTCTCGAGTGCCGCGGCGGCACGGTCCCGGTCGGCGGAGCTGCCCACCAGGTCATCGAAGGCGTTGGCGGCCCTGATGATCCGGCTGGCCACCGGAGGTCCCTGGTCCATACCAGGTGCGCGGCACGGGTCGCTCTGCTGCATGACGACGTCCGCGACCTGATCGAGGACACCGGCCTGGCGGATCACGTCCGCGCCCAGCTCGGCGATGCGCCGCTGATCATCAGGTGAGACGAGCACGGTCGCGCCGCCAGGGATCGGATCCCTGAGGGAGAGCTGACCGATGTCGTGCATGAGCGCTGCGTACTCGAGTTCCTCCAGCTCAGCTTCGCCCATCCCGAGCTCACGCCCGATGGCTACCGACAGCCTGCTCACCCGGCGCGAGTGCCCGCCTTCCACGTAGCCGCCCACTTCGGTCATCCGGGACAGCGCCCGCACGGTCTCCAGGTAGGTGGTCCTGATGCCCACATACCTGCGCACCGCGACCTGCGAGACCAGCAGCGGCGCGGTGAACACCCACACCGCGGCAAGCCCCATGACCTCGGACGAGAACGCGATCAGCAGCGCCGATGCGCCCACCGCCGTGCCCAGCGGCAACTGCACCCGCAATTCGTCCCACAGCGCCACGCCAAACCTCGCGCGCAGTTCCTCGGCCCGGATCAGCGCCCCGAAGAGCGCGTCCACGAACCAGGCGAGCACCACTAGCAAGGTCATCACCGCGAGTGCGACCGGCCAGTGCTGCTGCATCAGCGAGGTCGGCGCGAGCGGCCGGAATATGAAGGCCACGCAGGCCACCGACACCAGCCGTGACGCCATTCCGGCCAGCTTCGCCGGGCGGCCAGCAGCCAGATGGGGCAGCGCCCCCACGATCATCCCGCCGATGGTGATAACGATCACCTGCAGGGCGGACTGGACGGCCGGCTGCGCACCGATGTCCAGCAGGAGCGCGTAGCCGAGCGCACCCCCGGCGGCGATCGGGGCCGACTCGCGGTTACCGGGCAGTGTGATCCGCAGCAGCTCACCGAGCGCCACCAGCGAGCCGAACGCCACAGCGTCGCCCACCTGCACCATGCCGCTCACCGCCACCTGGGCGATGGCCGCCACGGCCAGCATCCCCGCGGCGGATATGAGCAGCAGCTGTCCCGAATCCATGGCCTGCCAGCCAGCAGCGCCACGCGTCCCGGGCTGGTGAACGGTCACTGGCGGCTCAGCGGTTCTCGACGACCCGAAGCGGCGCAGTTGGGTCGTCGTGATCTTGTGCGGTCACCCCGTCGGATGAGCTGGCGGGCGGATCGACCGGGGCGGGCCGCTCCCAGCCGTCCCGCTCCAGCGCCGTCACGAACGCGTCGACGAGCGCGGGGTCGAACTGGGTGCCGGACCATTTGCGCAGTTCCGCGATCGCCTGGTCGATCCGCCTGGCGCCACGGTAGGACCGGGTGGAGGTCATCGAGTCGAACGCGTCTGCCACGGCGATCACCCGGGCGAACTCGGGGATCTCGTCACCGGCCAGCCCCAGCGGGTAACCCCGGCCATCGAGCCGCTCGTGGTGATGCATGATCCCGGCGAGGGCCTCGTCCAGGAAGCCGATCTCCCGGACGATCTCCAGGCCCCGCATGGGATGCAACTGGATCGCCGCGTACTCCTCCTCGGTGAGGCGGCCAGACTTCTGCAGCACCTTGGTGGGCACGCCGAGCTTGCCCACGTCGTGCAGCATCCCGGCGTAGGTGATCGCCTCCAGCCGGTCCGCCCGCATGCCGATTTCGCGGGCGAGCATGCCCGACCCCTTGGACACCCGCTCGCTGTGGCCGCGGGTGTAGAAGTCCTTGGTTTCGACGGCCTTGCAGAGCGCCGCCATCGTTGCCTCATAGGACGACTGCTGGGCCGCATACTGCCGCATCGCCCACCGGGCCACGAACAGCGGGATCACGACCAGGATGGCGGCAGACGGCCCGACCGCCCGCCAAAGTGCCGCGATCAGCAGCCCGAACGCCGCGTAGCCCAGGTCCGACAGCAGCACGCGGACATCCACGCCCGCCACGCTCTTTCCGGGTTGCCGCTCGGACCCGCGGACCAGCACGAGCAGGCCGCCAACCAGCCCGTTGTTGGCCACCACGAACACCACGGCCGCGACTACGAACGGCCCAATGATCCCCGGGAACGAACTACGGTACGGGACCCCGACGTGACCGCCGAGCGCCAGGTATGCCCGGCCGGCCGCATAGGCACAGAGGGCGTACATCCCGCTGTTGAAAACGCGCTGAACCACCTGCAGCGGGCGCATGGCGAAAACGATTCCCGTTACGACCAGTGCCGCACCGATGGGACCGAGCAGAACCACCGAGGCCAGGATCGCAGACGTACTCGGAGTCCAGGCAAACCGCCGGGGCGTGAGGGTCGCGGGAGCTGATTCACAGATCAGGAACAACAGCATCAAGATGACGAAATGTGACCAGGTAATACCTGCGAACTGTCCATCGGCAATGACAAACGCGCCACCTGCGACAACGACCGCCACATACAAGCGGGCAGGCCACGACAACGCCTTCAAGGCCCACCCCCTTGCCGCCTAAGGCGCATTGATTCAGCCGCAGACGATGCTCATCCCCAAGTGACACCCGGCAGGACCTCGTGCCCTACATCCGTCATCGGGTCCATACTTGGCCACCTCCTGAACCAACTCGCGCAGGCGTCAGCCCAGCACGGTTGCGGCCTGACCTTCAGCGTATCCCGGATGCTGTCACGAGCGCAGGCCCAATCAGCATCGTACGCAAATCGTGACTCATGACGCACAGTTAGTGATCGTGGGTCATCTTGGACACCCATCGCCACCTTTGGGTTTATCAATGACAGCGACTTTACTGCGACGTAGTGCCCACCGGGCACCGCGACAGCCCACCCGCGACGGTATTAACAACAGTAGTGGTTACCGCTCACTCGGCGCTGAACTCGGTTACGTCGAGTTCGACCCGGACTTCCTGGATCCGGGTCAGCACCCGGGCGCGCAGATCACCGGGAACAAGGTCGTGCCCGCAGTGCTTGTGCACCAGCTTCTTGACGACTTCTTCCAGCCCGTACTCGCGCAGGCACGGCCCGCACTCGTCCAGGTGCTTACGGATATCGGCGCAGTTGGAAACGTCGAGCTCGCCGTCGATGTAGCTGTAGACCCGTGCCAGTACCTCGCTGCACGGTGTCTCATGAGGATTCCCGCAACTCATCAGGCGTCCTCTCCTGCCTCACCCGCCGAAGACCCGGCCCCATCGCCGGCTCCGGACTGAGACCTGACCAGACCCCGTTCCTCCGCGTAGTCCTGGAGGAGGTCGCGCAACTGCCGGCGGCCACGGTGCAGTCGCGACATCACCGTCCCGATCGGTGTCCCCATGATGTCGGCGATCTCCCGGTAAGCGAAGCCTTCGACGTCCGCCAGGTAGACGGCGATCCTGAACTCTTCGGGCAGCGCCTGCAGCGCGCTCTTGATGTCGGAGTCGGGCAGCCGCTCGAGCGCCTCGCTCTCCGCCGACTTCAGCCCCGATGACGTGTGCTCGGCCGCCCTGGCGAGCTGCCAGTCCTCGATGTCCTCGGTCCCCGCCCGCTGCGGCTCACGCTGCCGCTTGCGGTAGGTGTTGATGAACGTGTTGGTCAGGATCCTGAACAGCCACGCCTTGAGGTTGGTCCCCGGCTGGAACTGATGGAAGGACGCGTAAGCCTTGGCGAACGTCTCCTGGACCAGGTCCTGGGCGTCCGCGGCGTTGCGCGTCATCCGCATGGCAGCGGAGTACAGCTGATCGAGGTATGGCAGTACGTCATCCTCGAAGCGCTGGCTCCGCTCCGTGAGTGTCTCCGGGACCGGACTCACCCCCTCAGGGACCACCGTCTCAGGTAGCCGCTTGGCAGCACCATATGGGCGGGAGGATACATCCTTGACCCGTCCGGGCTCGCGGTGAGGCGCCCCTGGGGGATTATCGAGCGGCCTGTAGCCGACTGCCAGCATGCGTCCTGAAACGCCGCCGCCGATCACTTCATTCCTGAACGTTAACGAATGAAGAAACCGCAGCGGGGAAGGCTTGTTACTGGGGGTGGCGTGCGCTGTCGCCTGGCCGTACGGCGCGCGGTGCGACCGCATGGCCAGACGCTCATCCGTGGGGACAGGAGTGACGGTGGCAGCAACGGCCAGCCCACTCGCCATGGCGGGGGATGGCTCCCTGGCGAGTTACTGGCGATTTCACCGGGCCGTCGCGACCGCGCAGCTCGCCGCCTGGCTGCCGGCCGGCCGGCAGGTGCTCATCGACATCTCCGGCCCGCAGGGACGGTCCGCCACGCAGGCGGCCAAGGCCGGGCACTTCGTCCTGCGGGTCACCCAGGGGGAAGCGGCCGATAGCAGTGATACCCATGCAGCCCTGCGCCGCCGGGCAGGGCCAGGCGGGCCCAGTGGGTCCGGCGGACCGGGCGGGCCAGGCGGGCCAGGCGGGATCGTCGCGGCCGTCACCGCCGATCCGGGTAACCTGCGCTTCCTGGCCGATGGCTGCGTCGACGGGGTGATCGCGGACGACCGCACCCTGTCCAGGTACGTCGCCGCGGAATACCTGGCCGCCGAGATCGCCAGGGTGCTGCGCCCCGGCGGCCGCCTGATCGCCAGCGTGGACTCGCTGGTACTGGGCATGGCGATGCTGGCCGAACAGCGCCACTGGGCCGAGCTGACCGACCTGCCGAGCGCCGAAGTGCTGCTGATTCCCTGGCAGGACGGCACGTTCACCCGCTGCTACGGCGCGCAACACCTCAAGGACCTCTGCGCCGAGGCCGGGCTGAAGCCGAGTGCGATCCGGCCGCGGACCGTGCTGTCCCCGTCCATGGTCACCCGCGTGCTCCACAACGACCCGGGCGCGATGGCCCGGCTGGTCCGGGCCGAACTCATCGCCGCAGCCGACGAGTCGGTCGGCATCCAGCTCGTCGTCACCGCCCGCAAACCGGTGTGAGCCGGTGTGAGCTAGTGTGGGCCGGTGTGGGCGGATGTGAGCCGGTGTGAGCTGGTGTGAGCCGGTATGGGCGCGGCCGGGCGAAATGTCCCGGCGTGACGTGCCGGGGAAGCGTGACGTGACGCGACGGAACGGAGCCCGGAGGCCCAGAATTCAGTGCCGCTGGCGGTCGTGTTTGGACTGGCAGCGAACGCACCGTGCCGCCTCCGGTTTGGCTTCGAGGCGCCCATCGGGAACGCTGTCGCCACAGTCAACGCACGTGCCGTAGGCCCCGGTGTCTAGCCGGCTGAGCGCGTTCACCACCTCGGTCCGCTGCCGCTGTGCAGCCTCGAGAACAGCCTGGCTACGGTCCGCCTCGGACAGGTTCGCACCGGCGTCCGCCGGATCCCGCTGATAGGCGGCGGAGGCGTCTTCCTCCCGGTGGTTCTCCCCTTGCAGCACGGTGATGGACCGGTCGAGATCATGGCAAATCTCTTCCAGGCGCTTGCGAGCTGTGGCGGTATCCACGGACCATTACCTCCTATCCGCAGGCTGGCCAGCATGAAGTAAAGTGCTCTGCCCAGCCGGTGCGGGGTTAGAACAAAGTCCCACCGGAGTCGGCTGTAGCGCCGTCGGGCGGATGCTCGCCCGACGGCCCCGGCCTGGACTGGGGCAGGCTGGATGAACCCGGGCCCGGGTCCTGGTCAGTCAGCTCCTCGACCAGCTCGGGCCCGTTGTTTCGTACGTTGTTCACGGCTGTCGAGACCGGATGCGAGGTCAGCCCGCTGGCCGCGGCTGGGACCAGCAACCCGCTCATGTCGCTGACCTCGTTGTTGTCCGGGTCAAGCCAGCCGTCCCAGGACGAGCGCCCGACGACCATCGGCATCCGGTCGTGGATCTTGCCGACCTCGTCGGGAGCGCTCGTCGTGATGATCGTCGCCGTCCACAGCCAGGCGCCATCCTGGTCATCGGGCACGGACGGGTCCCGCCACAGCTCGTAGAGACCGGCGAAGGCCAGCACGCCGCCGTCGGTGCGGTAGATGTAGTAAGGCTGCTTGCGCTTGCCCCCGTTGGCCGGCGCCTGCCACTCATAGAAGCCGTCCGCCGGAAGCAGGCACCTGCGCCGCGAGAACGCCCGCCGGAAGGCCGGTTTCTCCGCCAGTGTCTCGGCGCGGGCGTTGATCATACGGCTGCCGATGGCCGGATCCTTCGCCCAGAACGGCACCAGCCCCCAGCGCACCACCCGCAGCTCGCGCTCCGGCCCGGGCTGCTCGCCGGCCGCGGCCGCCGCGGATTCGGTGGGCTCGTGGCGCCGGGTCAGCACGGCGTACACGGGCTTGGTCGGGGCGACGTTGTAGTCGGCCTCCCGGTCGGCGCCCACGCGGTCGCGCTGCACATCGAACTCCTCCAGGAGCTCGATGCGCTTACGCGCCGAGGCAAACCGGCCGCACATGTCCTTCCCCCTGAACCCCGATCCTTCTTCTTGTCTGCAGGTATCTGCCCGGATTCTGAGTGTTTACCCTATCTCCTCGATCCGGCCACCCCGCCGCTGCAGGATCGTCAGATCTGCCGAACTTCCCTCCCAGTACGCTCGCCTTTATGGATGAGTTGACCGAACAGACCCGGCTGGGCCAAACGCAATGGCCGACACCTTTCGCGGCGCGACCCGTGCAAGCCGTCCTGCGGCTGCCTGGCTCCAAGTCGATCACTAACCGGGCGCTCATCCTCGCCGCCCTCGCGGACGGCCCTACGACGATCACCGCCCCCCTGCGCGCCAGGGACACCGGGCTGATGGCCGGCGCGCTGCGGGCCCTGGGCACGAGCATCGAGGACACGCCAGAGGGCTGGCTGGTCACCCCGGGCCCGATGGATCATGGCGCGCAGGTGGACGTGGGCAACGCCGGCACGGTGATGCGGTTCGTCCCGCCGGTCGCCCCACTGGTCACCGGCGACGTCGCGTTCAGCGGCGACCCCCGCGCCTCGCACCGCCCGGTCGGCCAGCTCATCGCGGCGCTGGCCGCGCTCGGCGCCGGCATCGACGACGGCGGCCGGGGCGCTGTGCCGTTCACCGTGCACGGCACCGGCCAGCTCGGCGGTGGCCCGGTCACCCTGGACGCATCCGCCTCCTCACAGCTCGTGTCCGGGCTGCTGCTGCCGGGCTGCCGCTACGCCAAGGGCCTGGAGGTGTACCACCAGGGCCCGCCGGTCCCCTCCGCACCGCACATCGCGATGACGGTCGGAATGCTGCGCGACGCCGGCGCCGAGGTCGAGGAGTCGCAGCAGCAGGGCGGCGCCGCCGGGCGGCATACTCCCCGCCCTGACGCCTGGCGGGTCCACCCCGGATCGCTTCGCCCTGGAACCATCCGGGTCGAGCCCGACCTGGTCAACTCGGCCCCGTTCCTGGCGGCCGCCCTGGTATCCGGCGGCACCGTGACGATCGTGGGCTGGCCGGCCGCAACCACCCAGCCCGCCGGGCAGATCGTGGACCTGCTCACCCGGATGGGCGCGACCTGCGAGCTGACCGGCGACGGGATGACCGTGACCGGGCCGGGCAGCATCCAGGGAATCGTCGCCGACCTGCGGGACTCCAACGAGGTGACCCCGGTGCTCACCGCGCTGGCCGCGCTCGCCTCCTCACCGTCGGTGTTCACCGGCATCGCGCACATGCGCACCCACGAGACCGACCGGCTGGCCGCGCTGGCCACCGAGATCAACAAGCTCGGCGGCCAGGTCACCGAGCTGCCCGACGGCCTGGAGATCCACCCCCGCCCGATGGCCGCCAGCGGCGTCTTCGACAGCTACGACGACCACCGCATGGTCATGGCCGCCGCCGTCCTAGGCCTGGCCGTCCCCGGCCTCACCGTGGCCAACGCAGGCACGGTCGCCAAGACGTTCCCGGCCTTCACCAGCCTGTGGGCGGAGATGCTGGATGCCTGACAACCCGGGGGGACCGTCCTGACCAGGCCACCCAGTTACGCCCGCCTTGACGAGGACGATGTCAGGGTCAGGCCGGGCCGTGGCTCGCGGCCGAGGACGCGCCGGCGCCCCGCCCACGAGGATGCAACCGAGGCGTTCGTAGCGGCGGTCGACCGTGGCCGGTACAGCTGCCTGGCCGGCGGCCGGCAGATCACCGCCATGAAGGCACGGGAACTGGGCCGCCGAAGCGTCGTCGTCGGCGACCGGGTAGCCCTGGCCGGCGACACCTCCGGAGCCCGCGGCACCCTGGCCAGAATCGTCCGGGTCCGCCCGCGCACCTCAGCACTGCGCCGCTCGGCCGACGACACCGACCCGGTCGAGCGGGTGATCGTCGCCAACGCCGACCAGATGGTCATCGTCTGCGCCCTGGCCAGCCCGCCGCCCCGGCTCCGCTTCATCGACCGCTGCCTGGTCGCCGCCTACGACGCCGGCCTCGACCCACTGCTCTGCCTGACCAAGGCCGACCTGGCGCCCGCCGACGACATCCTCGCCGTCTACGAGCCCCTCGGCTTCTCCTACATCGTCACCAGCCGCCCGTTCACCGACGACGTGCTCGATGACCTCCGCAGCCGCCTCAACGACTGCGAAAGCGTCCTCATCGGCCACTCGGGTGTAGGCAAGTCCACCCTGGTCAATGCCGTGATCCCAGGAACCGCCCGGGCGGTGGGCGCGGTCAACCCGGTCACCGGCCGTGGCCGCCACACGTCCTCGTCGGCGGTCGCCCTCAGGCTGGACACCCCGGACGGCGGCTGGGTGATCGACACCCCGGGCCTGCGCAGCTTCGGCCTGGGCCACGTCTCCCCCGACCGCTTGCTCAGCGCCTTCCCCGACCTGGCCGAGGCGGCCACACAGTGCCAGCCGGGCTGCACCCACCTGGATGACTGCGCCCTGGACGACTGGGCCCACGACCACGGCGGCGAAGCCCGCCTGGACTCCCTCCGCCGCCTGCTCCGCAGCCGCGAGGGCGCCGACACCTGATTGAGAAACCGCGGTTTATTTACCAGGCGTAAGCCTCCGGGGCTGGGCCGGGGCCGGGGAAGATTTCGTCCAGGCGGCCGAGTTCCTTGCCGCCCAGTTCCAGGCGGACGGCGCGGAGCGGGGCTTCCAACTGATCCAGGGTGCGCGGGCCGATGATCGGGGCGGTGACGCTGGGGCGGTGCAGGAGCCAGGCCAGAGCTACCACGGCGGGAGACTCGCCCAGGTCGGCGCAGAACGCTTCGTATGCCTCGACCTGGGGCCTGAACTGGGCGAGGGCTTCGGCCGCGCGGCCTTCGGAGCGACGGCGGCCTGAGGGCTGGCCGCTGAGGATCCCGCCCAGCAGGCCGCCGTGCAAGGGGCTCCAGCAGATGACGCCCACGCCATAGGCCTGGCAGGCCGGCAGGACTTCGAGCTCGGCGGCGCGCTCGGCCAGGTTGTACAGGGCTTGCTCGCTGGCCAGGCCGAACGAGTGGCGCCGCAGAGCCGCCTCCTGGGCGCTGGCGATGTGCCAGCCGGCGAAGTTGGACGAACCGGCGTAGATGATTTTTCCCTGCGAGTGCAGCAGGTCCAGGGCCTGCCAGATCTCCTCCCAGGGCGTGGCCCGGTCCACGTGGTGCAGCTGGTACAGGTCGATGTGGTCGGTGCGCAGACGGCGCAGCGAGTCTTCGCAGGCCCGCCGGATCTGGACGGCCGACAGGTAACGGTCGTTCGGCCACTCCCCCTTGCCGCCGTACACCTTGGTGGCCAGTATGGTCCGGTCCCTGCGGCCGGCCCCGGCCGCGAACCAGTTGCCGATGATCTGTTCGGAGACACCCTCGGCACGCGGCCGGCCGTAGGTGTTCGAGGTGTCGAAGAAGTTGATCCCCGCTTCATGGGCGGCATTCATGATCTGGTGCGCGTCGGCCTCGGCGGTCGCCGCGCCGAAGTTCATCGTGCCGAGACAGATCCGGCTGACTGAGACTCCACTGCGGCCTAGGTGGGTGTAGTCCATGGAGAACTACGTTATGACAGCTCCCGGTGACCCTGGCGAAACCATTTCCGTTAAAATTACGATCTTGAATTTTTTGATCTTGACTTGCCAGGGTGACGCCGGGCCGCACTGCCGGCTCAGGGTGATAAGCGGTACCGTTGCGCGCCATGGCGAGTTATGACGACGACCTGCGCTTCGCGCACGTCCTCGCCGACGCGGCGGACGACATTACGACCAAGCGGTTTCGCGCGCTTGACCTGACGGTGGAGACCAAGCCGGACCTGACGCCGGTGACCGATGCCGACCGCACGGTCGAGGAGCAGGTGCGGCATGTGCTGCGCCGTTCCAGGCCGCGTGATGCGGTGCTCGGCGAGGAGTTTGGCAAGATCGGCGTCGGGCCCAGATGCTGGGTGGTGGACCCGATCGACGGGACCAAGAACTACGTCCGTGGCGTGCCGGTCTGGGCCACGCTCATCGCGCTGATGATGGGTGACGAGCCGGTGGCCGGAGTCGTCTCCGCGCCCGCGCTGGGCCGCCGGTGGTGGGCGGCGCGGGACGGCGGCGCCTGGACCGGGCGCAGCCTGACGAAGGCCACCCGGTGCCAGGTGTCCGGGGTGACCCGGCTCACCGACGCGTCTTTTTCTTATTCGAGCATCTCCGGCTGGGAGGAGACGGCAGGGCTGCAGGGCTTCGTCAGCCTGGCGCGAGCGGTCTGGCGCACCAGGGCGTTTGGCGATTTCTGGTCGTACATGCTGACCGCTGAGGGCGCCGTGGACATCGCCGCGGAGCCGGTCGTCTCGCTCTGGGATCTGGCCGCGGTGCAGGTCATCGTGGAGGAAGCGGGCGGCAGGTTCACCGATTTGTCCGGGGTCTCCAGGCCCGATGGCGGCAGCGCGGTGGCCACCAACGGGCACCTGCACGACGAGGTTCTTGGACTGCTCGGCGGGGTATCACAAATTCACAAAAACCCCACTGATGGGGAGTGATGAGATGAACGTCCGGGACGGCATGTCAAAGCTTGTCCTCACCATAGGCCCGACCCACACACTGCGCGAGGCGGCCAGGCAGATGTCCAAGCGCCGGGTCGGTGCCGCCGTGGTCATCGATCCGGAGCATGCCAGCGTGGGCATCCTGACCGAGCGGGACGTTCTCGACTCGATAGCGGCCGGGCAGGACCCTGACGGTGAGACCGTCGAGCATCACCGCACCCAGGACATCGTGGTCGCCTCGCCCAGCTGGACGCTTGAGCAGGCGGCGTCCGCCATGGTCCGCGGCGGCTTCAGGCACCTGATCGTGGTGGAAGGGCAGGACGTGACCGGCCTGCTGTCGATGCGCGACATCGTGCGCTGCTGGTCGGAGACTGAGGCGAGGGCCGCCATCTGACCCAGCGCCGGGCGGTTTGACCGCCATTCATCCTGGTACGGCGTGATGTATATAAGTCCTGCGCGTCTGCCTTCAGCGGTCATTCAGCCCTGAGTAGGATGACGCGCAGGAGGGAGACGCTGACCATGCGCCAACCATTGACCCGCCGGATCTCCCTGGCCCCCGTGATCGTGGCCGTGTCCGGTCTTCTCGCCGCCGGGTGTGGCAGCTCGTCGCCGCCCGCGCCGAAGGCGAGCCCGTCATCGTCTCCGGCCTCGGCTTCGTCCTCGCCGTCCTCGGGAGCGGCTTCGGGCACGACGCCCACCGAGCAGACGATCGAGGCGAACTGGGTGAAGTTCTTCGCGTCGAGCACGCCGACCGCGCAGCGGGTCGCCTTGCTCGAGAACGGGTCGCAGTTCCAGAAGGTGATCGCCGCGCAGTCCACGTCGCCGTTGGCGTCCGGGGCGGCGGCGAAGGTCAGCAAGGTGTCGAACGTGACGTCCAGCCAGGCGACGGTCATGTACGCGATCACCGTCGCGGGCACGACCGCGCTGCCCGGCCAGGTCGGCACCGCAGTCCTCCAGGGCGGCACGTGGAAGGTCGGCGACAAGAGCTTCTGCGGCCTGCTCGTGCTGGAGCTGGGCAAGACAGGGGTACCGCCGGCCTGCACGACGGCCGGTTAACGGCAGACTGCCTTGGCCGCAACGACCGAGGTGGCGGCCACAGCCCGTCACGGCGGCCGGCCCCTCGCGCTGGCCGCGCTGTGCACTCTGCTGTTCCTGACCTTCCTTGACAACACCGTCGTCAGCGTGGCGCTCGGCAACGTCCAGCTCGACCTGCACGCGAACGTCTCGTCGCTGCAGTGGGTGGTCAGCGCCTACGCGCTGACCTTCGCCAGCATCATGCTGGCCTGCGGGATGATCGGTGACGAGTTCGGCCGCAAGCTGGTCATGCTGTGCGGTGCCGGGGTGTTCTGCGGTGGCTCGCTGATGTGCGCGCTCGCCCCGAACATCGGCTTTCTGATCGCCGGGCGGGCGATCATGGGGCTGGGTGCGGCGGCCAGTGAGCCGGGCACGCTGTCCATGCTGCGGCATCTCTACACCGAGAAGCGCAGCCGCGACCGGGCGATCGGGGTGTGGGCGGCGGTGTCCGCGCTGGCCCTCGCGGTCGGTCCGGTGCTTGGCGGCGCGCTCGTCGGCGCCTGGAGCTGGCGCGGAATCTTCTGGTTCAACCTGGCCTTCGGGCTGGCCGCACTCGTCGTGGCCGCGATCATCCTGCCGGAGAGCGCGGATCCGGACGCGAAGCGGGTGGACACGGCAGGCACGCTGCTCGGCGCGGCCGCGATCGTGGCCCTGGTGTTCGCGGTCATCCACGGGGAGAGCGCGGGCTTCGCCTCGCCGGAGGTGCTGGCCCTGTTCATCGTCGGCGCGGTCGCGGCAGCCGCGTTCTTCTGGTGGGAAAGCCGGGCCGCCCATCCGCTTCTCGACCTGCGCTTCCTGCGCGTCCCCGGGTTCGCGACGGCGAACGTCGCCGCGTTCTGCACGTATTTCGCGACGTTCGCGATCTTCTTCTTCACCGCGCTCTACCTCGAAGAGGTGGTCGGCGACTCCGGCTTCAAGATCGCGCTGGTCTTCCTGCCGATGACCGTGCTGATGATCGTCACCGCGCTGCTGGCGGGTGGCTGGACCGGGGCGGCCGGGCCGCGAATGTCGATCTTCACCGGGTGCGTGCTGTTCAGCGCGGGACTGCTGCTGGCCAACCTCAGCCTCAGCCCGCATCCGGACTAC
>DASXMU010000011.1:0-16654 GCA_036495485.1 Streptosporangiaceae bacterium | reverse complement strand
GCGGTTCCTGGGCCGCGTGTGACTACGAACCAGGACACAACGACTTCGAGGTCACCCAGTACGGTGGGCGGCGCCTGTGGGACGAGGTCTCAGCCGCCTACCTGCGCTGGCTCACCATGGGCCGCCCGGCCCTAGACCGCTTCGGCCTGGCCATCACCCCCGAAGGCCAGCACATATGGCTCGACACCCCGGACCGGATCGTTACTGATCCAGCCGCTATCTGCGGGAACCGGTCACGAGCCTGACCCGGCACTAGGCCCCCCAGCTAGCAGTTGGTTGGGGCGGGCTGGCCGGCGAAGCGGGCTTGCATGTAGGCGATGGCGCCGGGCAGGCCCTCGGCCTCGGCGGTGAGGTGGTCGGCCAGCGGGAACTGGAGGTACTGGATGGTGGCTCCGGCGGCGCAGTAGCTCTTCACCAGGGCGGTCACGTCCGGGGTGACGACCAGTTCGTCGAAGGTCGCCATGTAGATCTGCATGGGGATCCTGGGGACGCCTATTGTGCCCATGGCGTCGTCGGCGATGACCTGCTTGACGGCCGGGTCTTCCAGCGGGTTGAGGCCGTTCTTGGTGTAGCG
The DNA here is from genome assembly GCA_036495485.1 of Streptosporangiaceae bacterium. Lineage (GTDB taxonomy): Bacteria > Actinomycetota > Actinomycetes > Streptosporangiales > Streptosporangiaceae > PALSA-505. The sequence goes on along the minus strand of DASXMU010000011.1, from coordinate 16,080 downwards.
CTCGATCCGCTGGAAAGCGTAGGTCAGGACGAACTGGGCGATGCACATCGTGCCGATGGCCTTCTTCATCTGCTCGCCCGCCGGGTTGAGCAGAGAGTCGATCTTGATCTGCGGGTATGCGCGGGCGACGCCGACGGCGGCGGCGAGGTAGATGCCGGCGAACGGGCCGCCGTCGGCCTTGGCGGCGATGTGGCCGATGTTGACCGGCAGGCCGCCGATGGCGGCGCCCACGATGTTGAGCTCGGGTGCGTAGGTGGGCGCCTCTTCGGCGGCGAACTCGGAGGCCTGCGAGCCGCCGGAGTAGCCCATCAGGCCGGCCGGGGTCTTGGCGCCCGTCAGGCCGAGCGGGGCGAAGTTCTCGGCGGCCCGGATGCCGTCCAGGGTGCCGTAACCGGCTTCGATCCCGGCGGCCCACTGGTTGTGCGGGCCCTCGAAGTCCGGGATGACGACCGTGTAGCCGAGCGCGGTGCCGGTCGCCACCGCAGCGAATGATTCCAGGCCGCCGAGCGACTCATACCCGAGCACGGCCGGCGGCTTGGTCAGCAGGAACGAGGGCTGGTAGGTGGGCGAGTCGCTGTCGATGGCCGGCTGGTAGGACAGCAGCCGGGGGGCCGGACCCGGCTTGGTGGGCTTGACGACCGTGGCCACGTCGGCCTGGAGCTGCCCGGTGGTGTCCTCAGAGACGTACTGAACCTGCCAGGCCTGGTAGGGCACGGTGAACCCGACGGCCTCGATCGTCACCCGCTTGGACTTGAGGATCTGGCCGGGGTGGTCGCCAGCCAGCGAGGCCGGCTGGGCGAAACCGAAGGTGACGGCCGGACCAGCGTGGGACGAGAGGGTGGCGGCGCGCGCGGCTCCAGGCGCGGCCGTCACGGCTGCCGACAGCAGCGTCAGCGAAAGGGCTCCGGCGGCGAGGTTTGGCAACGGGCCATGGCGCATGATGGCTCCCGGGTTGTCTGGCCGGACGACGGTCACAGTGGCGACCTACTAGGTAAACTAGTACTTTTGCACCACTTTAGAATTGGGACGAGGGTACAGCTCTGGGTAAGGTGTGTCAATGGTCACATCCGCCTTGCCACCACAGGATCGCGAGCCGCTGCAGGAGCGCAGCCGGGTCCGGCGTGACGCGCTGCTGCGCGCGGCGGTCGCCCTGATCGCCGAGGGTGGCGTGCGTGCCGTCACCCACCGGGCAGTCGCGGCTCGCGCCCAGGTGCCGCTGGCCGCGACCACCTATTACTTCGAGTCGATCCAGCAGCTTACCGAGGAAGCGCTCCGCCGCCACGTGACCGAGCGGGTGGGCGAGCTGAACAAGCTGGCGGAGGCGGCCGCGAACGGCTCCCGCACCGCCGAGCAGGTGGCCAGGCGATTCGTGAAGGCGCTGCTGGCCCGCGACAGGGACTCGACGATCGCCCAGTTCGAGGTCTTCCTGGAGGCGGCCCGCAACCCAGCGCTGCAGCAGAGCGTGGCCGAGGCGCTGGACACCTTCGAACGGCTGGCCTACCTGACCGTGACCGCCCTGGGCGCGCGCCGGCCCGCCCAGGCGGCCGCCGCCCTCGTCGCGGTCGTCAACGGGTTCCTGCTGAACGGGCTGGCCCGGCGGCGCCCGCCGCAGGCCGACGCCGAGGATCTGCTCGAAGCCATGCGGGCGCTGTTCATCTTCCAGATCATGGACGACGGCGAGCTGGGCCGCTGGACTGACCGGCTGAACCAGCCCATCGACAACCAGGCGCTCCCCCGGCAGAGAGCACCCGGCGAGTAACAGCGTCCGCGACCACGGTCCTGGGGCTGCCACCTCCTCCAGCCAGCCCCACCCGGTCGATGTGACAGCGACGGGGTGCGGCAGCTCCCCGGTCATGGGTACCTTTCTTGGTCTCCTACTAAAATCTTTGGGAGCACTCAAGGGAGCAGTGATGTACGAGCGGTACCCCACATCGGCAGCCACGCAGAATCCGGCGGGGATGCAGCCACCACGCTCGGTGATCAACGCCGTCAGGCTCATGTACGTCGGCGCCGGGCTCAGCGGGATCGTCGTGATCGTCACCCTGGCAACCATCGGCGGGCTGAGGGCCGCGATCCTGGCGAAGTACCCGCACTACAGCCCGTCGCAGGTGCACACCGCCGAGGTCGGCTTCATCGCCAGCGACGTGATCGCCGGGCTGGTCGCGATCGGCCTGTGGCTGTGGATGGCCCGGGCGAACCGGGGCGGGCGGAACTGGGCGCGGATCGTGTCGGCGGTGTTCTTCGGCATCAACACGCTGAACCTGGCCGGCGCGTTCATCCAGGTGCACGCCATCGGGACGGTGATCGTCGCGGTCGCGGTGTGGCTGGTAGGGGCGGGAGCGATCACGCTCATCTTCAACCGGGAGTCCGCCCCCTACTATCAGCAGCCCAAGCTGCTCTGAGCAGAACTTTCCAGGCCGGAATTCCACCCCTACGGCGCTTTCCAAGCCGGAATTCCACCCTACGGCAGTAATCACCCGACACCGGTTGCCGTGGGCACGGCGGAAAGCTACGATCCCGCCCGTGCAGGATCCATCGCAGTTGAACGTGGGATTCCAGGCCAGCGACGGCGGGACCTACCCGATGACCTGGGGCCAGAAGGCGATCTGGAAGCCGGTCAAGTGGTACGGCGACGCCAGCTCGTTCTTCAACATCCCGGTCGCCATCGACCTGCCCGGCGACCCGCCGCCGGGCCGGGATGCCGTCGTCGCCGCGCTGCGCACCCTGGTGGAACGCCATCAGTCGCTGCGCTCGTACTACTTCGACGGCCCCGACGGGCCGGCCCAGCAGATCGAACGGTCCGGCACGTTCGGGATCCAGCTGGCGGAGAGCACTCCGGCCGGCAGCCGCGCCCGTGCCGACGCGCTCGCCACCGAGCTCGCCGCCCCGTGCTTCGACTTCAAGGCCGAGTGGTCGCTGCGCACCGCCCTGGTCAGCGTGGACGGTATCCCCCGGCACGCCGTCTTCGTCGTCTCGCACGTCGCCGCCGACGGAGGCGGCTTCATGGCGCTGGTCAACGACTTCCTCGCCCTGCTGGGAGAGGCGCCAGGCGGGACATCGAGCGAGCCGCCAGGCGAGCGGCCGGCCGATGAGAGCAAAGCCTGGCAGCCTGCCGACCAGGTGCTCAGCGAGCAGTCGAAGCGAGGCGTCCGCCGCAGCGGTGCCGCCGTCGACTACTGGCGCAAGCAGCTGACCCGGATTCCGCCGTCCATGTTCGGCAGCGAGGGCGGCCCGGCGGCAGAGCCCAGGTGGCACCGGCTCCGGATGGACTCCCCGGCCATGGCGGCCGCGGCCATCCGGGTCGCTATCGACTGCCAGATCTCGCTGCCCAGTGCCGTGCTGACCGGCACCGCGCTGGCGCTGGCGACGCTGACCAGCCAGGACATCACCGTCATGCAGCTCATCGTGAGCAACCGGTACGACGACCAGATGCGCAGCATGGTCGGGGCGGCGGCCCAGGACGGGCTGCTCGTGGTCGACTACCCGGACGTGCCACTGGCCGAGGCCGCGCGGGCCACCCACCGGGCGGCCAGGACCGGGTACTTCTACGGGTACTACGACCCGCCGGCCGTGGACGAGCTGAGGGATCGGCTGGCAGCCAAGCGCGGCGTGCAGTTCGACCTGACCTCGTACTTCAACGACCTGACCCCGCTGATCGGGGCGCCGACGGAGCTGCCGGACCCGCCGCCCACCGAGGCGGAGGCGCGCGAACTGCTCGCCCAGACCACGATCGTGACCGAGGCGACGTTCGGCACGCAGGACTGCAAGTTCTTCGTGGAGGCGGAGTGCGGCCCGGCCATCTCCCGGGTGCACCTGCTCATCGACACCGCCTACGTGCCGCCGCCGCTGGCCGAGACGGTGTTGCGCGGCATGGAGACGATCCTGTTCGAGACCGCGTTCGGCGACGCGACGGTGGCCGGCATCCCGGCCCTGACCGGCATCAAGCCTGCCGGGAACCGGTAGCGCGGCTGGGCCACCAGTGGCGGGCCACCTCATAGCCGTCCGCGCCGCCGGCCGCGACGGCGGCACGGAACCGGCGCGGCACCGGGACGTCCTGGACCAGGTAAGGGCCGGGCAGCGGGCCACCGGGGTCGGTCACCACGACGCCGCCGCGGCCGTTCACCTGCAGCCGCAGGCCCTGCATCAGCACGCCGCCACTCACCTTGACGCAGGCCTCCTTGCGCGCCCAGAGCCGGATGAAGCGGCCCATCCGCGCCCCGGCCCGGCCAGCCGTCACGAACCTGGCCTCATCCGGCGGGTAATATCGCTCGGCCATACGGCGCGGGTCCAGGACGGCCGGGAACTGCTGCAGGTCGACCCCGACGGGCCGGCCGGCCGCGATGGCCAGCGCGGCGAGCCTGCCGGAATGGGAGATGCTGACCTGCACGCCGCCGCCTAGCCCGGCCCCGGCCAGTTCCGGCTTCCCCTTGGGACCGTGCTGCCAGGTGATCTGGGCCGGCCGGACGCCCAGGTGCGTGCCCAGGATGAGGCGCACGGCGCCATGGGCCGCGGTAAACCGGTCCCGGCCCGCGGGATGGGTCAGCGCCGCCGCGCGCGCCTGCTCGGTGCCGTCGAGCACGGCCGCGCAGCCGGCCAGCAGCGCGCCCGGCAGATCCAGGTGGATCAGCCAGACGTGCACGGTCCCGTCAGTCATGCGGTGGCTGGCCGCTGAGCGTGGCCACGGCAAGGTAGCGCAGGGCGGGGTCGTAGTCGGCGACCACGACCCGGCGGCCCGCGGCCATCCACCCGGCGAGCCCGCCGGCCAGCTCCCACCAGACCCCGGTGCAGGGCTGCCCGGCCGGCGCGACGTGCACCTCCGCTGTGCCACCGGCGATGTGCTGCACCAGGCTTGCACCGACTACCAGTACGTCGGCGGCCAGATCGGCCAGCAGCGCAGCGATCTGCGACGGTGCGACACCGGCGTGCTCGCGCACCGTCTCCACCCGAGCCGGGCCGGCCGGGTCGCAGAGCAGCGCGACGGCGGCATGGCGCTCGGGAACCGGGCCGTCGCCCGGGTCGTAGTGGATCGCTGCCTGCTCGGCCACCAGCAGCAGCACCCGCCGGCAGTCGCTGTACTCGGCAGCCAGCCGCAGGCCGGTGAAGGCGGCCACCGAGCCCTGGTCGCAGATCCCGAACGCCATCGGCTGCCCCGGGCAGCAGTGGCTCAGGTAGGTGGCGGTCGCCCGCTCCGGGCTGACGTCGGGCACGGCATAGGCCAGCATGAGCAGGTCAACGGGCTGATCGGCCGGAACCGTGGCGCCGATCAGCACCTCGGCCATCTCGCCGTAGGACTGACCGGCGCCGCTGGCGAGCAGGTCCTCACGCAGCGCCAGGCCGGACGGCCGGACCAGATCGGTCAGGTAGACGCGCAGGCCCGGATCGAGGGCAGCGGCGCTTGAGGCATCGAACACGGCACGCTCGGCCCGGCTGATGCACACCGGCGGCGGGCCGGCCACAGCGCCGCCATCACCCGGCGGCCCAGACACGTACATCCCGGCCTAGGCGGGCTGGGCGTGCGTGGCGATGAAGTCGGCCAGCGTGCCGATCGAGGCCAGGTTCTCCTGGTCGATCTCTTCCACATCGATCTGGATGTCGAGGTTGTCCTCGAGTTCCAGCATCAGCTCGAGCGTGGTCGTCGAGGTCAGGCCGAGATCCTCCATCAGCCGCGTGCTCTCTGGCAGGCCGTGCTCCTCGCGCTGCAGCAGCCGCGGCAGCACCTCGGCCATGCTGTCGAGCACACGCTGCCGAAGCTCGGCCGTATCGGTGGCGGTGTCTGTCTGTGCGTTCACGGCTCCCTCACGATACTCAGTGCCCGAAAAACTCAGTGCTCGAAGACCATGGCGGAGAACGTCGCGCCGGGACCGGCGCCGGCCGCCGCGACCAGGTAGGGGTCACCCGGCTGCAGCAGCCCGCGCGCCGTGGCGCTCTGGTGGTTGATGAACGGGTCGGCACAGAAGCTGTGCCCGGCAGTGGGCACATTGTCCAGCAGGACGCGTTCCACCGGGAAGCCCATCGCCTTGCAGAGCAGCCGCCAGGACACCTTGTTCACGTTGTGCGGCAGGATCAGCCTGATGTCGCCGGGCCGCAGCTTCGCCCGCTCGACCGCGGTCCCGATGACCTGCGCCAGCGTACGGGGGAACTCCTGCTGGAAGCGGGCGGCAAGCTGACGGCGCTCATCGGGCTTTCCGTCGTACTCGCCGCGGGCCAGGCTGACGTAGGACAGCAGCCTGTCCCGCGGCCCGTCCGCCCGGACCAGGCAGGCCGACGATCCCTCGGCGAAGATCGACGTTTCCGGCACGAGCTGCGCGATGGGAGTGAACGCCTTCTCCCCGGCGATCACCAGCGCGCGGGCGGCGGGGTCGCCGTCCGAGGCGAGCAGCCGGCCGGCCAGATCGACGGCGAGCAGGCCCGCCGCGCAGGCCTGATGGGTGACCGTGAACGCGACCGCGTGGCCGAGACCGAGCGCGTCCCGCAGCTCGTGCAGCGGGTTCTCCGGGTAGGGCACGGCCACCGGCATGCTGCGCGCGTACAGCACGTAACGCACCTGGTGCTCGTGGCCGCGCAGCGCGTCCAGCCGCGACGTGGCCGCCAGCAGCAGATCCAGCAACGTCCCGTCATCCCGGCAGACCTGCGACAGCCCGTGGTAGCGGCGGAACACCCTGATCTGCATCGCGGTCAGCCCGAGCTGGTCCGCCAGGTCTTCGATCGGCACCCGGCGCTCCGGCAGGTACGCCGCCACGGCCTCCAGCGCGGTCACGGAGCCGCGCCCCGGCCGGTGCCGGCCTGACCGGTCTGACCGTCACTGTGACCGCCCAACCTCACCTCTCCGCGCCGCTAGCCGCCCGGGATGTCGCCTGGGGTTACGAGCCCAACACACTATCGCGCAGCAACTCAACCAGCACAAGACAGACATTGCGCACCCCGCACTAGGATGTCGCCGTGCCTGGACACGACGCGGATGGGTCAGCGCCGGAGGCCGGCGCGCTGGCCGGCATGCTGGCCAAGGTCACCGGGGAGCCGGCCTCCTGGGCCAGGCAGGTGAGCGCCGGATCCCGGCTGGAGGGCGACCTGCTGCTCGACAGCCTGGAGGTGGCCGCGCTCGCCGGGCTGCTCAGCCAGGCCTACGGCGACCGGGTCGACCTGCTGGGCTTCCTCGCCGGGCTCGGCATCGACCAGCTCATCGAGCTGACCGTCGGCGACGTGGCGGCCTACGTGGCGCGAAGCCTGGCGGACCTCCAGTGAGCCGGTTCCTGTTCGTCGTCCCACCGCTGGCCGGGCACATCAACCCCGCGCTGAGCGTGGCCCACGCCGTGGCCGGGCGCGGGCACGAGGTGGCCTGGGCCGGGTCGGAGAAGTTCCTCCGCCCGCTGGCCGGGCAGTCCGCCACGATCTACCGGACCGGCCTGCGGCTGTACCGGCCGCAGGGCGAGCGCGGGTTCACCGCGCTGAAGTCGCTGTGGGAGTCGTATCTCATCCCGCTCGCCAGGTTCACCCTGCCCGCCGTGGACACGGCCGTCGCGGAGTTCCAGCCGGACGTCCTGGTGGTGGACCAGCACGCCGTGGCCGGCGCGGTGATCGCGCGAAAGCACGGCCTGCGCTGGGCGACGCTGGCGCCGACCATGATGGAACTGGCCCGGCCCTACCGGTCGATGCCTCAGGTGACCGCCTGGCTGAACGGCCTGCTGGCCGGTCTGTGCAGCGGCGCCGGGGTCACCCCCTTCGACCCGCTGTTCTCCCCGCACCTGGTGCTCAGCTTCCTGACCGAGGCGCTGACCACGGGCCTGCCGGTCCCCGACGGCGTGGTGATGGCCGGGCCGGTGTTCGGCGGGCGCCCGGCCGGCCCGGAGTTCCCCTGGGAGCAGCTCGACCCGGGCCGGAAAAAGGTACTGGTCACCGTGGGTACGCTGGCCACCGATATCGCGGCGGATTTCTACGCGAGGATGACCGAGGCGCTCGAGCCACTGGCCGGTCGCGTGCAGGCGATCCTGGTCGGCGCGCCAGGCGGCCCGGCCGTTGGGCCCGGCATCCTGGCTCTGCCCCGGGTGCCGCTGCTCGACCTGATGCCGCACCTGGACGCCGTGGTCAGCCACGGCGGCATCAACACGGTGTGCGAAGCGCTCAGCCATGGCGTCCCGCTGCTGCTCGCCCCGATCCGGCACGACCAGCCGGTTGTCGCCGCCCAGGTCAGTGCTGCAGGCGCCGGGCTGAGGGTGCATTTCAGCCGGGCTCGCCCTGATGAGCTGAGGTCCGCTCTGGCGGAGATTATCTGGAAAAGAAAGTTCCGAACGGCCTCCTCGAGGATCATGCGCTCATTCGTGGCCGCCGGGGGTGCGGGAACGGCGGCGGAGCATCTCGAACGGGTGGCCGCGGCCCCGGCCAGCGTCCCGGAGGGCTAGCGGCGCGGACGAGCGTCATGGACGCCCAGCGGCCCGGACGAGATCATGAACGGTCACCGGCCGGGCAAGTGTGAAATAATTTCCAACCACATGCTATGAAATATCTGTAAATAAGCCTTCCTAACAAAGCCCGGTCGCTTTAGTCTGGCCCGGTAGCCCAGCGGGCCAATGGGATTCGGCCATCGGGCGGCAGGAGCTTGGATGATCGAGACTTCGGGCCTGCGCAAGTCGTTCCGGACCAGGAGCGGCCGGCGGTCAGCCACCGTCGAGGCTGTGCAGGGCGTCGATTTAACGGTCGGCAAGGGTGAGATCTTCGGCTTTCTCGGCCCGAACGGCGCGGGGAAGACCACCACGCTGCGGATGCTTGCCACGCTGATCGTCCCCGATGGTGGCGACGCCACCATCGCCGGTGCCGACCTGCGCGCCAACCCGGCCGAGGTGCGCCGCCGGATCGGGTACGTCGCCCAGGGCGGCGGCACCTGGGACGAGGTCACCGCGCACGAGGAACTGATCATGCAGGCGCGGATGCACGGTTTCAGCAAGGCCGCGGCCCGGCAGCGGGCGACAGTGGCGGTCGCGGGCTTCCAGATCGGCGAGTACGCCGACCGCTGGTGCAAGACCTACTCCGGCGGTCAGCGGCGCCGGCTCGACATCGCGCTCGGCGTCATCCACGGGCCCGCGGTCCTGTTCCTGGACGAACCGACCGCCGGGCTGGACCCGGCCAGCCGGATTCAGGTGTGGGACGAGGTGCGCAGGCTGCGCGCCGAGGGCATGACGGTCTTCGTCACCACGCACTACCTGGACGAGGCCGACTCGCTGTGCGACCGGGTGGCGATCATCGACCACGGCACGATCGTCGCCGAGGGGACGCCGGACGAGCTGAAGCGCGAGGTCTCCGGCGACGTCGTCATGGTCGGCGTCAACGGCTCCGCCCCGCGCGCGGCCGAACTGCTGCGCGGTCAGGCCTTCGTGCGCCGATTGGAGATCCGCGACGACGGCGGCCTGCGGCTGCACGTCGACACCGGTTCCACGGCGATCCCGCAGATCCTGCGGGCACTCGACGGCTCGGACATCGAACTGCTGGCCATCGAGCTGAGCCGCACCAGCCTGGACGATGTCTTCCTGAAGAAGACCGGCCGCTCGCTGCAGGAGACGTGACGCGGTGACAATGCTCCGGGACACCTGGCTGGCCTCCCAGCGCCAGATAACCCCCGTGGGGAAAATGCTCCGGGACACCTGGCTGGTCTTCCAGCGCCAGATAACCCTCGTGGTGCGAACGCCGATCTGGATCCCGATCGGCCTGGCCCAGCCGGTGGTCTACCTGCTGCTGTTCGCCCCCATGCTGAAGAAGGCCCTGATCATCACCGGCGGCCCAAACACCTACACCTACGCCTACCTGATCTACGTGCCTGGCCTGCTGGTGGCGATGGCCTGCCTGGGCGGCCTGTGGACCGGTCTCGGGCTGCTGGCCGAGCTGCGGGCGGGCATCATCGAGCGGGCCAGGGTCACCCCGGTGAGCCGGTCGGCGCTGCTGTTCGGCCGGGCGCTGCGCGAGGTGGCCATCCTGGTCGTCCAGGGCCTGGTGATCACGATCCTGGCCATCCCGCTCGGGCTGTCCGTGCGCCTGGGCGACGTGCTGCTGGCCTACCTGCTGTTCGCGCTGCTGGCGCTGATGGCCACGGTCCTGTCCTACGGCATCTGCCTGCAGATCCGCAGCGAGGCGGCGCTGGGACCGCTGATCAACACGGTGTCCCAGCCGGTCATGCTGCTGGCCGGGGTGCTGCTCCCGCTGACGCTGGCACCGCTCTGGCTCCGGCAGGTCGCCAACTGGAACCCGTTCTACTGGGCCACGCTCGGCATGCGAGCGCTGTTCGCCGGCCACCCGGGCGACCCCGCGGTCTGGCAGGGCCTGCTCATCGTGCTCGGCCTGGCCGCGGTGGCCACGCTCTGGTCGGCCCGGCTGTTCTCGCGAAGCCTCAGGTAGCGCAGACCATGCCGTCACCGGCCGCGTCGTCACCAGCCGCCCGATGAGAGGGGAACCCCGGCCCATGGCTCACCCATCCAGGCCCGGCGCCGACGACTTCTACCGGACCATGCGGCTGATCCGCCGGTTCGAGGAGCGCTCGATCGGGCTGGTGCGCTCCGGTGACATCCTCAGCGGCATTCACCCATGCATCGGCCAGGAGGCCGTGGCCGTGGGGGCCGGCGCCGCGCTGCGCCGGGATGACGTGCTCATGGCCAACCACCGGGGCCACGGTCACATGCTGGCCAAGGGCAGCGATCCGGGCCGGCTGCTGGCCGAGATGGCCGGCCGCGCGGACGGGGTCGCCAGGGGCCGGGGCGGCTCGTTCCACCCGAGCGACTTCACCGCGGGCGTCTTCGCGTCCACCGGCACCGTGGGCCACGGTGCCGCGCTGGCCGCGGGCGCGGCCTGGGCGCTCGCGGACGACGGCACCGACCGGGTCGCGGTCAGCGTGTTCGGCGACGGCGGGGTCAACCAGGGCGCCCTGCTCGAATCGCTGAACCTGGCCGCGCTCTGGCAGGTACCGGCGATCTTCATCTGCGAGAACAATATGTACGCCACCACGCTGCCGGTCGAGACGGCCGTCGCCGGGTCGATCCCCGGCCGGGCCGAGGCGTTCGGCATCCCGGCCGCGACCGTCGACGGTATGGACGCCGATGTGGTGTTCGACGCCATGGCCGCGGCGGTGGACCGCGCCCGGTCCGGCGGCGGGCCGACGTTCATCGAGTTCAGCACGTACCGGTACTACGGGCACCACACGTTCGAGCTGAAGGACCGGCTCAGATACCGGGAGGAAGAGGAGATCGAGCGGTGGCGGCAGCGCGATCCGCTGGCGCTCCAGGAGAGCCGGGTGCCAGCCGGTCAGCGGGCGGCGATCGACGCCGAGGTCGAGAAGGTGCTGGACGAGGCGGTCCGGTTCGCTCTGGACAGCGCGAAGCTGGATCCGGCTGAGGCGTTCGACTACCACTACGCGAGCGGGCTGACTGTCAGGCCCGGGGTGGCCAAATCCAGGGCTTCCTGGGCGGGGGCTTCCGAGGCGGCCAGCGTCGGTGGGGCAGCCAGCGCCGGTGGGGCAGCCAATGCCTAAGCTGTCCTACCTGCGCGCGCTCAACCGGGCCCTCGGCGACGAGATGGAGCGCGACCCCTCGGTCTTCATCCTCGGCGAGGACATCCGGCTCGGCCTGACCAACACGACCCCGGGGCTGCTGGACCGCTTCGGGCCGCAGCGGGTGATCGAGACCCCGCTGTCCGAGCAGGGCTTCACCGATTTCGCCACCGGCGCCGCCATGGCGGGCAAGCGCCCGGTCGTCGAGTACCAGATCCCGTTTCTGTTCCTGCTGGTCCTGGAGCAGATCGCGAACCAGGCGAACAAGTTCCACCTGATGAGCGGCGGCCAGACGTCGGTCCCGGTGACCTATCTGCTGCCAGCCGCGGGCTGGCGGCCCGGCTGGGGCGCGCAGCACTCCGACGAGCCGTACAGCATCTTCGCCCACGCCGGGGTCAAGACCGTCGTCCCGGCGACGCCGACCGACGCCTACGGCCTGCTGGTCAGCGCCATCCGCGACGACGACCCGGTGACGCTGTTCGCGCCGATCCCGGCCCAGAAGGTACGCCAGGACGTGGACCCGGCCGACCTGGTCCCGGTACCGCTCGGCGCCAGCCGGATCCACCGGTCCGGCTCGGACGTGACCGTGGTCGCGATCGGGCACCTGGTCTATGACGCGCTCGCCGTCGCCGACCGGCTGGGCGGGCAGATATCGGTCGAGGTGTTCGACCCGCGGACCATCTACCCGTTCGACTGGGACGGCCTGGCCGCGTCCCTGGACAAGACCGGCCGGCTCGTCGTAGCCGACGACAGCAACCGAAGCTGCGGCATGGGCGCGGAGATCCTGGCCACCGCGGCGGAGGAGATGCACCTGATCGCACCGCCGAAACGGGTCACCAGGCCGGACGGGGCGATCGTGGGTGCCTCACCCGAACTGGACGTGGCGCTGCTGCCCAACGTCGAGCAGCTCGCCGCCGCCGTCCTCGAGGTGTGCAACAGCGGCTAACCGGCCTCACCGGCGGCTGACTGGCCTGGGGAGCCGGGCAGCCGCCCGGGCGGGAACCATCGAAGGGAGCGCCACCCCCATGATCGACTCCATCCGCGACTTCATCATCGAGTCCCTGCGCGAGATGAACTACGACGTCGCGGGAATCGGATACGACACCCAGCTCGGGCCGCGGGGCGCCGACGTAGAGTCGGTCACCCTGGCCGAGCTCGCCCTGCGCGTCGAGGACAAGTACGGCGTGACGTTCAGCGAAGACGAGGCCGAGGAGCTGGCCGGGCTGACGGTCGGGGAGTTCTGCGCGACCGTGGCCGAGCGAATCCCGGCCGGAGCGGCCTCAGGCGGCGCGGCGGGAGACAGCACGTGAGCGCCCCGGCGGGACGCCCTCTGGCACACCAGAGGCGAGCGGGAGACAGCACGTGAGCGCCCCGGCGGGACGCCTTCCGGCACACCGCAGGCGAGCGGGAGACGGCGCCGCATGAGTGCCACCGAGCTGCGGGTGGCGCTGGCCGACGACCCTGAGCTGGGCGCCGGCAACGTGCTGATGAAGCTGCGCGAGCACGGCGCCCCGGCCGATGTGCCGTGCGTGACCTTCGACGCGGCGGTCGACGGCCACCCGGCCTGGACCCCGCTGACGCTCGCGGACCTGTACGAGCGGGTCGCCGCCCGGGCCGCCTGGCTGCACGGGCGGGGCATCGGGCCACGCGACCCGGTCGCCGTCTACGTCACCTCCGCGCCCGACGTGCTGCTCAGCTTCCTGGCCCTGAACTGGCTCGGCGCGATCCCGGCGCTGCTCAACGGGAACATGCCCGGCGAGATCGCGGCCGGCTACATCCGCGGGCTGCGGGCATCCGGGGTGCTGGCCGACCCGGCGCACTTGGACCTGCTCGCTGGCGAGGACCTTGCCGCCCCCGTGCTCGGCGAGGTGAGCGAGACCGGCACCGGCGACCCCGCTCAGGCGCCCGCGCACTACCGCTACGATCCCAGCGACCCGATCGCCATCACGCACTCCTCGGGCACCACGCGCACGCCCGCGGCCGTGGCCCACTCACACAGCAGCCTGTTCGCGGCCACCCGCGAGCTCCGCTTGTGCGGCCCGCGGGCACACGGCCCCGAGCGGATCCTGTCGGCTCTTCCGGCCGCGCACACCGCGGGCATCCTCACCCTGCACCAGGCCCTGTGCCGCAGCTCGGAGCTGCTGTTCCTGTCCGGCCAGGGTGGTTCGGCGGTCAGCGGTGGCCCCTTCGACGGCAGCGGATCCGCCATCCTGGACGCCATCGAGCGCTGGCAGCCCACGGCTGTCTACGGCTTCGCCGTCACCTGGGCCGAGCTGGCCAGGTACGACCTGGCCGGGCGCAACCTCGGCTCGGTCTCGGTCTGGTTCAACACCGGCGACTGCGCGCATGAGGCACACATCCGCCGGCTCGTCGCGGCCGGCCACCACGCCGAATACACCCGCGAGGGCCTGGTCAGCGTGCCCGGCTCCCGGTTCATCGACGGCATCGGCTCCACCGAGATGGGCTACTCCGCGTTCCGGATCAGCCACACCGCGGGCAGCAGCCGGTACGGCCGGTGCGTGGGCAAGCCGCACATCTTCGCCGACGTCAAGCTGATCGACGTGACGACCGGCGCGGACACACCGGTGGGCGAGGTAGGCCACCTGCTGCTGAAGTCGCCCACCCTCGCCCTCGGCTACTGGAACGACTCGGTGGCCACCTACCGGACCAGGCGCGACGGGTACTACCTGACCGGCGACCTCATGTACCGGGACGAGCAGGGCTACTACTACCACGTGGACCGGGCGGCCGACTCGGCCGACCTGGGCGGTGGCCAGCGGCTGTACACGGCGCTGTCGGAGGAGCGGATCCTGGCGCTGTGCGCGGACGTGCGCGACTGCACCGTGGTCGCGGCGCCGGGCGGCGATGGACGGGTGGTGACCGACGTGCTTCTGCTGCTGCATGCGGGGGCCGATCCTGAGGCCGACCGGAGCGAAGCTGTCAGGGCGGCGCTGGGCGAGGTAGCGGCGGGGACGCTGCGGCAGATCGTGCTGGGCACGGAGGGGGACGTGGTGATGGGCCCGACCGGCAAGGTGCGCAAGTTCCTGATGCGGGAGCGGTCCCTGGTGAGGACGTGATGGGAGAGGACACCACGCTCGCGCAGCGCCCAGGTCGTACTACCCATCGGCAAGGCTGCCCCGAATGCGCCGCGAACGCGCGCTCACCAGCACGCTCGCAGCCCTGATTTAAGGCCCGCGGGCGACGTCGGCCCGCACCACCGTGCTCTCGCTGATGGTTCATGGGTGCGGTTGACTGGAGGGCGTAACCTGCCCGTTCGCTGCTCCATGATCGAACAGCCGTGGAGACCCAGGCCGCCATAGGAGAGCAATCGTCTTGATCAAGTCGCGCACAGGCCGCGCGCCGGCTACGAGCAGCCAGCGAGGCGGCCGGCCACGGCAAACGGCGCCAGGCCGGACCGGTCAGGGGACGAAGCCTGACGGGACGCGCATGTTCGCGACTGCGGTACCGGGCCTTGCCCTGGTGGTCCGGCAGGCGCTGGCTGACCTGCCCGGTGTGACTGCTGATGCCTCCGGTTTCGACGGCCGCTCTGATCTGATCACCTTCGTGGCTGGCCGCGGTCTGGATGCTGTCAATGCTCTTGGGCTTACCGAGGACGTGTTCGTCGAGGTTGGCCGGACACTGCGGTCCGAGGGCAACCGGGCGGAGTGGATCGCCGGGCGGATCTGGCGGCCCGCCCGCGTGGAGCGGGCACTGTCGGTCTGGGCCAATGAGGTAAGACCGCTGAAGGCGGCGATGACCTTCCGGGTGATCGCCCGGGTGCTGCAGGAGCAGGCCTTCAGGCGCACCGACCTGCGCCGGGCACTCACACATGCCGTCCAGCGGGACCGGCCCCGGTGGAAGGTAGCCGACCCGGGCGAGCTTGAGGTGTGGATCAGCGAATACGCCGCCGGGCAGTTCGTGGCCGGGCTTCGGCTGTCTGACATCCGGATGCGCCAGCATGACGGCCGTGCCGTGGAACGCCAGGGAGCCCTGCGCCCCACGGTGGCCAACGCCATGGTCCGCCTGGCCGGGGCACCCAGCGGGATGCTGCTCGACCCGTGCTGCGGCTCCGGCACGATCCTGGGTGAAGCGCTCAGACTCGGATGGAAACAGGCGGCGGGGTTCGACATCGAGCCCGCCGCAGTGCGGATCGCCGAGCGGAACGTACCCGGTGCTGAAGTCCACCGTGGGGATGTCCGGCGGCTCGGCTTGCCCGATGCGGGTGTGGGCGCATGCGTGTCCAACCTCCCGTTCGGCCAGCAGTTCACGGTCGAGGGCGCTATGACCGGCTGGCTCGAATCCGCGCTGTGTGAGATGGCCAGGGTCACCCGGCCCGGCGGGAAGATCGTGCTGCTGGCTCCCGACGTGCCGCGCGAGGCCTTGCCGTCCGTGCTGCGCCTTCGAGACCGGCTCCCGGTGCGGCTGCTCGGCACGAGGACGACGATCTGGGCATATGACAGGGCGTAGCCCAGGGATGCGTGCAGAGGCACTTCCGGCGACGGGAGCGGCTGAATCTTTGGTACCGGGCTGGCCTGCACGAAGACGGCGCCGATGGC
>DASXMU010000010.1:0-8773 GCA_036495485.1 Streptosporangiaceae bacterium | reverse complement strand
GGCTGAAGCCAAAGGTGACCTGGCCAGCCGGAGTTTCCGCGTGCACTCCTGGAACCGGCCGCTGCGTGACCAGGCCGAGCTGAAGCTCGGTCGTCATGCCGCACTCGATAGCGGTACCCGCTACCTCCCCGTCGCCCTGGGAAGCGCGCGGGCTGAGCGGCGGCTTGGCAGCAGGGATGCGAGCCCCGGTCTGCCCGGCACCGCCCTTCCCCCAGCCGCCCGGTACCGAGGAAATCCGGCCCAGCCGATGAATCATCCGGGATTTATGCAGAAAGAAATTCGGACGAACTCTCAGACCAGCCATCACATTGCAGGTCAGAGACCGTGACGAGGTGATGGAACGCTGCGGGCTAGTGGCAGCCAGCGCATACGCCGAGCACATCTAGGCGGTGGCTGAGCGGCTCAAAGCCTTCCGCGTCGGCGAGCTGGCTGATGGCCTTGTCCACATGCTGCTCGAACCCGGCTGGAAGGATGACATCGGTGATCTTGCCGCAGTTCACGCACAGCAGGTGGTGATGATGGCCGGTGAAGTTCTCATCGAGTTCAAAGCGGGTGAACTCGTCGTTGGCGGCGACCCGCCTGACGACCCCGGCCGCCTGCAGGTCGACCAGGTGGCGGTAGGCCGAGCTGCGCGGGAGGCCGGGGAGTTTCTCGGCGATGTCGGCGATGCTCACCGGGTGCTCCGCGCTGGCCAGCAGCTCGATGACTGACCGCCGTCCGGCGGTGTAGCGCTGGTCGATCCGGCGCAGGCGGTGCTCGACCACGTCGTGAAGGTCGTCGGCCGTCCCGTGAGCTGGCATAACGCTCCTCTTATGCAGGCGGCGCGGGGGCTGCTGCGCGGGCGATGGATCTAGTGCTCGTCGTAGTGGCGGTCGTGGGCGAAGTGCCGGTGCCCGTCATGGACGTAGTCGACGTGGCCGTCATGGACTACGGTTTTGTGCCCACAGTCAGCGCCGTGGGTGTGATTGTGGCCAGCATGGGCGAGGTGGGGCAGGGGGTGTTCATCGTAGTGGCTCTCGTGAGGCGTGTGGGCATGGCCGTCGTGAACGTAGTCGGTATGCCTAGCGCGCTCAACGCTGGCGTGCCCGCAGCCGTGCCCATGGACATGGGCGTGATCAGGGTGCGTATCGTGGTGCGTGGTGTTCATGGTACCTCCGTGCTGTGCTGGACGGCATCGGCCACAATGTGGCCGACGTGCTGGTCAGCCAGGGAGTACACGGCCTCCCTGCCCTGGCGCTCGACGCCGACCAGCCGTGCGTCCCGCAGTATCCGCAGATGGTGGGAGACAAGCGGCTGGCTCATGTCCAGACGCTTGACCAGCTCATGCACGAACAGCGGCTGCCCGGCCAGCTCAACCATGATCGCTAGCCGGGCCGGGGCAGACAGCACCCTGAGCAGTTCCCCCGCCGCCTCGTAAGCCTTTGTCCCATCGGACACGCCTATACATAAACACATAATGATCCGTTTATGCAACTGCCTGGAACATGGTTCCCCGGCCGGGAACGACGTGGGGCAGACCGGAGAGAAGCTTGAAATGAGACTCAGTCTGAGACTACATTTCACTCTATGACCGGAGTCTCAGGACAGTTCATGCATGGCAGGTTCTCCAGGCTGGGCCGGGGCAAGATGCTGGCTGGCGCGCTCACGCTGGTGGCGCTGGCGGCGGCTGGCTGCTCGACCAGCAACGCATCGGTGAAGTCCAGTTCGGTGATCAGTGCCATCGGCGCGGAGAACGAGTATGCCAACGTCCTTGGCCAGATCGGCGGCCGGTATGTGCATGTGTCCGCGATCCTGGACAACCCGAACACCGACCCGCACACGTTCGAGGCCAGCCCGAGCGTGGTGGCGGAGGTCAGCGGGGCTCAGCTGATCGTGCAGAACGGCGTCGGCTACGACAGCTGGATCAACAAGATGGAGTCGGCAGCACCGAACTCCAAACGCAAAGTGATCGTCGTTCAGCACCTGCTCGGCCTGCCCGACAGCACTCCCAACCCGCACTTGTGGTACGCCCCGGGGACGATGCCGGCCGCGGCGAAGGCCATGGCCTCAGCCCTGTCCGCCCTCCAGCCTGCTCATGCCGCCTACTTCCACGCCAGCCTCGAAGCGTTCGACCACTCGCTGACCCCGTGGCTGAACGCCATCGCGCAGTTCAAGGCCAAGTACCCGGGCACGACGGCGGCAACGACCGAGCCGGTTGCTGACTACCTGCTCACGGCTATGGGGATCAAGAACGTGACGCCCTTTACGTTCCAGGCCGACATCATGAACGGTGTCGACCCCTCGCCCCAGGACATCGCGCTGGAGAACGGCTTCTTCACCCAGCACAAGGCCGAGATGTTCGCCTACAACCAGCAGGTGGTGGACTCGCTCACCACATCGATCCGGGACACCGCAGTCAAGGCCGGGGTGCCGGTGGTCGGCGTCTATGAGACCATGCCGACGCCAGGCTTTGACTATCAGTCATGGATGCTCGCCGAGGTCAAGGCCCTGGAGAAGGCAGTCACGGGCAAGATCTCGACGCAGAAGCTGTGACCGCCGCAATGACGGCCGAGCAGACCCGGGCCACGGCAGCCAGAGCGAGCGTTCTAGACCTTGACGGGATCAGCGTGGCGCTGTCGGGCCGGCCGATCCTCGACAACGTCAGCTTCACCCTTGAGGCCGGTCAGTTCACCGGCTTGATCGGGCCGAACGGCGCGGGCAAGACGACGCTGCTGCGGGTGATCCTGGGACTGCAGCGGCCATCGGCAGGCAGCGTGGCGGTGCTCGGACGGCCCCGCTCCCGGCGCGGCTCATCCATCGGCTACGTCCCGCAGAAGATCGTCCTCGATCCGGACATGCCGATGCGGGCGCGGGACCTAGTGGCGCTCGGGGTGGATGGGCACCGGTTCGGGATACCGCTGCCTGCGAAGGAGCGCAACAAGGCTGTCCGCGAGATACTGCACGCGGTCGACGCTGACAGCTTCGCCGACGCCAGGGTCGGGCACCTGTCCGGTGGCGAACAGCAACGGGTAATGATCGCGCATGCCCTGGTCAGCCGCCCGCGGCTGCTCCTGCTTGACGAGCCGCTGGCCAACCTCGACATCCGCAGTGGCCAGGAGATCGTCCAGCTGCTCGCCCGCATCGCGAGCGAGCAGCAGATCGCCATCCTGCTGTCCGCTCACGAGATGAACCCCCTGCTGCCGGTGATGGACCAGGTCGTCTATCTGGCGGCCGGGCGGGCGGCGAGCGGCCCGGCCGCAGACGTCATCCGGGGTGACGTCCTCAGCGCGCTGTATGGCTACCACGTCGACGTCCTGCATGTGCACGGGCGGGTCCTGGTCGTGGCCGGCGCCGCGGGCGAGGTGCCCGCCATCCCCGGCGGGGACGGCCAGGCGCTCAGCACCGGCCCACGGATCGGTGCCGGGCCGGGAACCGGGGCTGGCTGACCGTCATGCACCAGCTCTATACGTGGGTGTTCGAGCCCGGCTTCTTCGCCAGCGCGCAGGTTCACGTGGCAGCCGCCATCGGTGGCGTGACCGCCGTGGTCTCCGCCGTGGTAGGCGTGTTCACCGTCATGCGCGGCCAGTCCTTCGGCGGGCACGCGCTCGGTGACGTTGCGGCGGCCGGCGGGTCGGGCGCGCTGCTGGCCGGGCTGAGCCCGCTGAGCGGGTTCGTGGGGCTAGGCGTCCTCGGCGCGGGCGTCATGGACCTGATCGGAGTGCGCCGGGTGCGGGGGCGGGATCTGGCCACCGGCATCGTGCTCGGCGCCGCCATCGGCCTGTCCGCCCTGCTGCTGTATCTCGACACCACCACGGGGGCCACGACAGGTGCCGCCCAGCAGATCCTGTTCGGTTCGATCTTCACCGTCACCGGCGGCACGATCCCGGCCGTTGTCATACTTGGCGGGATATCGCTGGGCTGCATCGCGGTTGGCTACCGGCCGCTGTTGCTGACCACGATCAGCACCGACGTCGCCGCCGCACGGGGGGTGCGGGTTCGGCTGGTGGGCCTGCTCTACATGCTGGCCCTGGCCCTGTCGGTCGGGCTGTCCTCGATGTCCGTCGGAGCCATCCTCTCCACCGCCCTGCTGATCGGCCCCGCTGCCGCCGCCCTCAGGCTCACCAGGACGGTGACCGCGGCACTGGCCAGCGCGTGCCTGATCGGTGTGGGCGCTACCTGGGCCGGCGTGCTGCTGGCCTACGACAGCTACTACTGGGGATCGGGCCATCAGGGCCTGCCGGTCAGCTTCTTCATCGTGGCCGTGGTGTTCGCTGCCTACCTGGTCTCCGGTCTGCCAGCCGCCTGGGTTGCCAGGCACCGGCACGCGGGCTTGCCTGCGTCGGAAGGCACGGCGGCCGGAGGTGCGGCCATCCGATGATCAGATCCCGGCGAGCCGAGGAGGGCCGATGTTCGCGTCTTTCATGCTGAACACCTGGGCCGTGGCGACGATCGTGGCCCCGGTGGCCGGCATCGTCGGGTTCTTCGTGGTGCTGCGCGGCTCAGCGTTCCCCGCCCACGCCATCCCCAAGGGAGCGTTCGCCGGGGCCGCCGGGGCCAGCCTGCTGGGCATCAATGCGCTGGTCGGCCTCGCGGTGTTCTCGCTGCTGGGGGCGCTGGGTATCGGTTCACTCGGCCGCCGCGGCCGTCACGACGTGGCGACCGCGCTCGCCCTGGTCATGATGCTCGCTCTGGGCGCGGCGTTCCTGAGCCGGACCACCGAATACGAGCCCCAGATCTACTCGCTCCTGTTCGGCGAGGTGCTGGGCGTGAGCACCGCCGAGCTGCTGCCGGTCGCCGTTCTGGGCGCCGTCTGCATCGTGGCGGTGGCCTTCCTGTACCGGCCGCTCATGCTTTCATCGCTTGTCCCGGAGGTCGCGGAGGCCAAGGGAGTCCGCGGTTACCGCATCGAGATCTGCTTCCTGATCGTCGTCGCGCTGGCCACGGCCATGACTGTTCCGGTGGTGGGCGCCCTGCTGATCTTCAGCCTGATGATAGGTCCTCCCGCAGCCGCCAGATCCCTGACCAGCCGGCCGGCCGTTGCCGTGCTCTTGTCGGTTCTCATCGCGCTGATCACCGTCTGGGCCGCGATCGCGGCCTCCTACCTCTACAACTGGCCCATTGGCTTTTTCGTCGGGGCGCTCAGCGCGCTCTTCTACGGTGCCGGGCGGGCCTGGGCGGCATGGCGCCATACCCGGGCAATCCGGGTCCCGGCGTCCGCGCGCCTGACGGCTTCGGCGGCTGGCAGGTAGCGAGAGCCACCATGGCAGCCCATGGCCTCAGCAGGGGACGGATGGATGTTCCCTGGGCTGAGGCGGCGTGTGGTTCCCCCTCGCCAGGAATTGAGAGGGACGCGCCTTGAGCCGGGAGAACGGTGCGGAGGCGGCGACGTTCGGCGGCCTGCTGCGGTCCCGGCGGCTGATGGCCGGGCTCACCCAGGAACGGCTTGCCCACCTGGCGGGCATCAGCGTGGCAGCCATCAGGGACATGGAGCAAGGACGCAGGCTCCGGCCAAGGTCGCGTTCGCTCGCCGGGCTGGCCGGGGCGCTCGGGCTCGACACCGGCCAGACCGAGGAACTGGCCCTGGCCGCGCGCGGTGCCCGGGCGGCACCCACCGCCGGTCCCGGCCCGGGCCAGCAGCAGTCCCACCGGCCGGCCAGGCCGCGGGTTGAGATACTCGGCCCGCTCGCGGTCTGGCGTGACGGCGTACGCATCGAACTCGGCTCGTTAAGGCAGCGTGCCGTACTGGCATTGCTGGCCCTGGAGCCGGACACTCTCATCCACCGGGAAACGATCATTGACACGCTATGGGCCGACAAACCCCCGCGCACCGCAGTGAACCTGGTGCAGACCTACGTGAGCAGGCTGCGGCGTGCCGTGGATGGTGAGCGTTCCCCGCGGGATCCGTCCGGGACGCTGGTGTCCGCAGGCACCAGCTACCGGCTCCGGCTTACCGGGGACCAGCTGGATCTGCTCGAATTCCGGCGGTTGGCCGGCCGGGCCCGGACAGCCCACTCATCCGGCGATGCCGCGACGGCCCGCCGGATGTATGAGGAAGCACTGCGGCTGTGGCGGGAAGAGCCGCTGGCTGATGTGGACATCCTGCGGCACCATCCGGCAGTGGCCATGCTTGCCGGGCAGCGGGCGGCGGTAGTGATGGAATACGCCGAGGCCGCATCGAGGGTGGGCCTGCATGACCAGGTGCTGGCGCACCTGCAGGCACTGGTGGCCCGGGATCCGCTGAACGAGAAGGCGCATGCCCACCTGATGATCGCCCTGGCAGGCAGCGGGCATCAGGCGGCGGCCCTGCAGGTCCACGAAGAGCTCCGCAAGCGCCTGGACAGCCAGCTCGGCATCCAGCCCGGGCCGGTCCTGACCAGGGCCTACATGCGAGTGCTACGGCAGGATGTGCCAGCCGCCCGCAGCGCCATGGACAGCGTGGATGCCACCACCCGCGTGCCCTCCGGGCCCGGTTAGCCGTAGTACGGCCGGTCGTCCTGCCCCTTGATCGCGCCTATCGGCGGATACCACAGTGAAGCCGTTAGCTTCCTGAGCCTGCGGACAGCCCCTGATCCGGGCGACAGCTACGGCAATCCCGGCGTCAGCGGTTCTCCAGCCGATGCTGTCACAGTGAGCCAAAGCCGTACTACTGGCTCGCCGACGAACACGGCACCACCGAACGTGAAGGGTAATATGATGACCGCCGCAACTGATCACCACCCCCACGCCGACCACGACCACGCACACGGCGCGAGCTGCGGCCACGCCACTATCCCGCACCAGGATCACGTCGACTACGTGCACGACGGTCACCTGCACCGGACGCACGAAGACCATGCCGACGAATGTGTCGCCGCCGGTCACAGCGCTCATGAAGGTCACGAGCACACGCACGGCGAGGGCTGCGGGCACGTCGCCGTCCCGCACGGCGATCACGTGGACTACTCCCACGAGGGTCACCGGCATGCCCAGCACGAGGGGCACTGGGACGAGCACTGACCGGCCCGCGGGCCTCACGGCCCACGGGCCGGCGTGTTACCCTCCCTCTTTCACGCCAGGTGTGGCGCAGCGCCTCCGCAGGCCGTTCCGGTCTTGGACAGCCAGGCTCGGTGCCGTGTGCTGCCCATCGGCATGGAGCGGCTCAGCAGTCAACCAGCTCCGGGCGCTGGTTGAGGATCTGCGACCGCGCGGTGATGAACTCCTGGTAGGCCGCCTCCGCGGTGGGGCGGAACACGGCGGCGCGGTGGCAGTTCTGGAACGCCAGCTTCACACCGAAATGCCGTTCGATGGCGCCGCGCATCGCGTCGCTGGCCATCACCCGCAGCAACTGACCGCGAGCGGCCTCATCTGGTGGCGGGACCTGGTTGTCGGCGAAGTCAGCCTGGCCGGTGTTCAGCTTGGCGATCAGGCCGGTGATCACCTGCCAGGCATACGGCAGGGAGGCAGCGATGCAGCCGGTGAACGCGGCATCGCCGATCTCACTGTGCTCGGCCTGCCTGGCCAGATCGGGGGAGACGGTCAGGGACATGTCGTTACCTCCATGCGCGAGTGATTGGCGTGGCTGAGACATCCGGGTTGTGCTGGCCCTGCCCGGCGGGCGCCTAGGACGCCGCAGGCAGGAGTGCATCTGTGCCCACGACGAAGCCGGGGTCGACCTGGGTGGTGAGGTCCTCGCCGACGGTGGCGCTAGCCCAGGCCCGGGCGTTCTTGAGATGAAACTCCACGGCCTGGCGGGTGAACGCCGGCCAGTCTTTGACCCGGGCGTCCAGCGTGTGCTGGAGCGTGGTGAGTGAGGCTTGGGTGCCCGGGCTGAGGTCGGCGAGGCGGAAGGGCCGGCCCTGCTCCATGGCCCGTACGGCCGGCTCGTAGCCGAACCAGGCCAGCAGCGCCTCGCCGACGCGCTCGCGCAGGAACGCGAGGTCATCCTCCCCTTGGATCTTGTTCCCGGCCACCGTCACGGCGACGTCGTAGCCGGAGGCGTAACCGGCCCACTGCCGCCAGACGCCCACGCCCTTGCGGGTCGGCTCTGCGACCAGGACGGTAAGGTCGAAGCGGGTGAACATGCCCGAGGCGAACGACTCGGCACCTGCGGTGCAGTCCACCACCACGTACTCCCCGGGCCCGTCGGCCAGATGGTTGAGATACAGCTCGGCTGCGCCGGTCTTGGAGTGGTAGCAGGCCACGCCCAGGTCCTCATCGGTGAACGGGCCGGTTGCCATCAGCCGGGCGCCGCACGGCGTCCCGATGGCCAGGCCATGGACCGGGTCGTCACCATCGAGGCGCAGCAGCCGGGACCCGCGGCCGGGCGGGGTGGTCTTGACCATCGCCGCCGCGGAGCTGATCCGCGGGTTGCTGCCCCGCAGGTAGTCCTTGATCCCGATGAGGTGCGCCCCCATCGCCGGGGGAACCCGGTCGGCTCCGAGCGCTTCGCCCAGGTGCTGGTTGATGTCGGCATCGATCGCCAGCACTGGCAGCCCCTGCGCGGCCAAGTGGCGGACGAACATGGAGGTCAGGGTGGTCTTGCCACTCCCTCCCTTGCCGACGAACGCTATCCTCATGAGCCCTCCCGTAATTAATAATGGTTCTCATTCTCGTTATGACGAGATAGAGTCTGCCGGTCACAGAGGGTGCGCGTCAAGCCGTTCCAGGTTCACGGCGCGCGGCGGGCAAGCGGTCCATCATGGCGTGGACCAGTCGCTGGAGGTGCTGGGCAGCATGCGCCGCCACGGGGTGACGGAGCTCTTGGTGGTGCTGCCGGAGGGGTCCAAGCGGCTGATCCCGGCGGCCTGGGCCGACC
>DASXMU010000009.1:0-8271 GCA_036495485.1 Streptosporangiaceae bacterium | reverse complement strand
CAGGTTGATGCCGTAGGCATGGGGCCCCGGATGCCACTGCTGGTCATCTCGCCCTACACCAAGCCGGGTTACATCTCAACCAGCCAGGGCGAGTTTGCCTCGTTCGACAAGTTCATCGAGGCAAACTTCGGCCTGCCGAGCCTGGGTGACCGTGACGCACTGAAAAAGACCTCGGATCTCATGAACTTCTTCGACTTCAGTCATCCGGGCAGCCCGCCCAACACGAGGCTGATCGAGCCGATGCGGGCATTTTCCGAAGTGCTGCAGCCACCGAGTGATTCCGCGGCGGCCCGCAGTGTCGCGCCTGCCTCGACCCTGGTCCCCCAAGACGGCGGCCCGGGCACGTCATTCGCCTACACGGCCGTGTACAACAGCCCAACTGCCCCGGCTGTGCACAACGTCATCGTGGACGGTCACCCCATCGTCATGAACCCCATCAAGAGGGTCGGCGGTGATCACGTCATCTACCAGGCAACCAGCACCCTTGACCCCGGCGCGCACACCTACTCATTCCAGTTCAGCGACGGGACGGCGACCTGGAAACTGCCGGTTAACAACGTGCCCTACAGCGGCCCGATGGTCGCCCCCTTCGACCTGACCAACTTCCGCATCGGCGGCGGCCTTTGCCAAAGCGGCAAGCCGTGCACCATCAGTGTCACCTACACCTCGCCGGGCGGCCACGAGCCGACCGCGGCCAGGGCTGTCATCGACGGCACCAGTTACCCGATGACCGCGGGCGCGGGAAAGGTCACCACCGGCAAGGCCTATCAGTACACAACCTCGTCAATTCCCGCGGGGCAGCACTACATCCAGCTGGAGTTCAACGACGGCAGCGGGCTGCGGGACTTCCAGGAAACCTCGATGGCGGCTACCCCGATCCTGCTGCAGGACGGGAGGGTAAGCCCGGCTTCCGGCAGCACTTCCACCCGCTTCACCTTCTCCGCCGTGTATAGCGGGCCTAACATGCCCACGTACGCAGACGTCGTGGTCGATGGCGTCGCCCACCCGCTCTCGTATGTATCGTGGAACCGGGTGTCAGGGGCCACCTACTCGGCCCACCTGTCCCTCCCGGCCGGTACCCATACGTTTGCCTTTACGGTCGGTGACGGCGTTAGTGCCTGGAGCAACCCTGTGACGCCGGGGTTTTACACCGGCCCTAAGGTAACCGCTGCTGGCCAGCCCGCGGCTCATTCGAGGATCACCGCGCCGCCACCGGATGACGATGGTGCGTATACCTACGACGCAAGCTAACGGAGCGCACAGGATCGGCGGCTCAGGACGGTGAGCCCACGCACGTGCGCGGCGGGGCGACGGCCGCGGGCAGCGAAGTGACGCCCGGGGGCAGCGAGCCGTTCAGCGCGTAGTAGGCGAGGTCGGTGGCGAGTGCCTGCGTGTCGGCGCCGGTGTCGCTCGCCGCGTTCACGAACAAGCTGGCGCCGGGCAGCTTGTTCAGCGGCCCGAGGACGTAGGAGAACGGTGTCGACCCGGCGGGCAGGGCGGACGGGTTGGCCCAGCCGCACACGTTGAAGAACAGGGCGCTGACGGCCGGCGTGCCGGTCGCGAGCACCAGGTACTGACCGCTCAGTGCGTCTGCCCACGCAGCCGCGAACGACGTGATGACCTGGCTGGCCGGGAGGCCCGCCGCAGCGGCCGCGGCCTGCGTGGCGGTCGCGTCGGCCGGGTCGGCGGCATACAGCACGATCTGGTCCGCCCACGTCGCCGGGGCGTCAGGCAGCGTCAGCGATGTCCAGGTGCCGGACGGGTCACCGCTGCGCGCGCCGGTGGTCTCCTCGGTCAGCCCGCCAGCGCCGGACAGGAGCAGGTCCGAGGGCTCCTCCTCGACCTGGTAGGCGCTCGCCCCGGCGATGCTGGATGCCGTGCCGGGCAGCATTGCTGTGCGCCAGCCCGTTCCGTCGTCGAAGGTGACGGCGGGCGAGCCGGACGCGGTCAGGAAGAAGGCCTCGGTGCCGAGTGGCTCGGCAGTGCTGGAGGATGTGGTCGAGCCGGGCGGCTGGAGGAACGATCCGGGCGTGGGGGGGATCATGGATGGCAGCAGGTAGGTCGTCGCCGCCAGCGTGCTGCCGGGCGCCGGGGCACCGGGCAGGTTCCGCACGTCCCACCGTCCGGCTGGCGCCGGGCCGGCTTGGGTTGCCTCTGCCAGGCCGCCGCGGGCGCTGGCGTACACCACGGCCGCCTGGCCGTCCGGTGTGGTCAGGGCCGCGAGCGACCCGCCGGGCGTGGTCTGTGCCGGGACGCCGCTGGCGAACCAGTGCGGTCCGCCGGACGAGAAGACCCTGATGGTGCCGGCCGGGCCGGCGGCGAAGATCTCGGTCCCGCTCGTGGTGTCCGCGAGGGCCAGCGACGCCGCGTCGATACCCGGGCCGCCACGCAGCAGTTCGCGGGTCGCCCAGCCGCCCGGCCCCGGCGTGGACTCGGCGAGGTTCCCCGCCGTGTCCATGAAGAACACCGCCGGGCCGCCCCAGGTGGTGGTCGTCGCGACGATCGCGCCGCCGGCTGCGGGACTGCCGGGGAGGTCCTGCGTCACCCAGCCGGACGTGCTCTGGTATGTCTCGGCGAGGGAGCCGTCCGCGGCACGGTAGAACGCGTGCGGGGTCATCGCGTCGGCGTTGGTGGCGTCAGGGTAGCTGAGCGCGGTGATGCTCCCGGTCGCGGCGGGGCTGCCGGGAACGGCGAGCTGGAGCCAGCTTCCGCCGTCCCAGCTATCCACGGCCAGCCCGCCCGCTGAGCGGGTGAACACGTACTGCAGGATGGGCAGCGGGTCATACCAGATCCCGTCGTACGGGACCGAGGCGATGCCGGACGAGGGCGCGAGCACCTGGACGTTCCGCTCGAGGGTGAGGATTGTCCCGTAGCTGGACGTGATCGTCACGCTGACCGTGTAGGTGCCAGGCTCGCTGAATGCGTGGGTCACGTCAGGGCCGGTGGCGTTCGTCGTGCGGCCGTCCCCGAACGTCCAGTAGTACGCCGCGACGGTGCCACCGGGGACCCACCCGGAAGCGTGGAAGGAACCTGTGGTCCCGGCGACCGCAACCCCAGGCCCGGACATGTGCCCGCCCGGCGTGGGCTGCTGAGCGGTGGCCGGCGGGGCCACGATCACCCATTCCTCGCCTGGCCCCTCCACGGATGCCGCGAAAGCGGACAGGCTGGTGATCCCGGTGTTGTACTGGGCGCTGATGTCCGGGCCGCCGGAGAAGTCGCCGTTGACCATGTCGATCGTCCCGCTGGAGCTGACCGACGTCACGACGCCGACATGGTCGGCAAAGGTCGGGAAGTCGCCCGGGCTGAAGAACAGGACGCTGTCACCGGCCTGCGGCGTGCCCGTGTCGAGCTGCGGGCTCTGGCCCTGGGCCACCGCCCAGTCGTAGAAAGACACCGAGCCCGCGTTGAGCGTGTTCATGTCCGCGGTGATGCCGGCCTGCTCCCATACCCACTTGTTGAAGTCGGAACACCACGTCTCGTTCTCGTTCTCGACGCCGAAGCCCGGGTTGTGGCCGCAGCCGTCGGAGTTCGCGGAGAACCCGGCGACGAGCGCGCTGAATGGGTCGCAGTCGACACCGTTGAAGTTGGTCACGGCCGGGGTGTCATGGACCCCGACCTGGCTGAGCGCGATGGCAGCGATCCTCTGGCTGAAGCCGCCCGCGCTGGCGGCGGCCGGCCCGGCGGCCGTCCTGGCGGTCCTGGCCGCCTTGGCCGCGGCCCGCGCCGGGGCAGGCAGGGCGGCCAGGGCCCGCTGGGCGGACTCGCGCTGCGCGGTGGCCGACGCCGAGCAGGCCGCCGCGCCGGCCAGGTGCCATGCTGACTTGAGGGTGGCAGACAGGCCACTGCCGCAGCCGTACAGCCCGGTCCGCACGAGGCGCCACGTGCCGCCGGTCTTGGTGAAGACGCCGGTGGCGGCACCGTCCTGGAAGCTGACCGCGGCCTTCTGCGCCGCAGACCTTGCCGGGGTGAAGCTAGCGATCGCCCACTCCCGGCCTCCTGCGGAGCCGGTATGCAACGTCCCCGCGCGGATCCCGCCCACGTCGGCGGCTGGGACATGCCGCGCGGCCTCGAAGGCCATTTTCAGCGCAGCCGAGACGGGCGTGGCGGGGGATGACGCGGCCCGCGCCGCGGCCGCCGGCCCGGCCGAGACCGCCGAGAGCATTGCCAGGCCTGTGAGGACAGGGACCGCCACACCTAGAACTCGGTTTCGCACCACGTGCCGCGTCCTTCCCACTGGCCGCTGCGTAATTTAATCGCGCAAAACAACCTGATCGTGGAAATTCTCAACGTTTCGCTGCCGGCGGTCAAGGGGAACGCTGTTACGTTCAGGTAAGTTCTTTTGGCCAAGGGTGTCCGGAGCGGTCCGGCACATCGCGCCGGGCTCTCCCTGACGGCGGCGTGTGGCACCCGGCTCCAGCGCGGTCAGCCTTTCCTGCCTGATATCGGTAGCGACCATCCGCAGCTCAGCGGTGTACCGCTGGCCATGAGCGTCGGACAGCCACGCCTGGTCGGGGGCGGGCAGCATCTCGGTGATCGCCACCGTCGCGTCCTGGCGGGCGTTCCGGCGGGCCCGGCGCAGTCCACGGCAGAGAAGGTCGATCGACGCCAGGCTGGTCAGGTCCGCGTAGATCGGCTTGCGTTCGCCGGTGAACCGCAGGAACACGTGCCGCGGCAGCCCATGCCTTGCCGCCCATGCCCGGGCCTGCAGGTAGCGGGCGCTCTCGTCGGTGCTGCCGGCGAAGGCGGGCTCTGTGACGGGCAGCGTCCATTTCTCCCGGCTCACCACGAGGTCGTCGATGGTGACGCGGGGCGCGTGCGCGGCCGGCGGCATCAGGTCGAAACTGCTGGCGGTCAGCGTGCTGATCAGGTCGCCGGCCACTTCGAGCAAGCTGCGTTCCAGCGTCCCGTCCCTGCGCCGTACCCGCAGCCCGGACGGCGTGCTGATCAGGTCGCAGTCACCGATCACCAGCGTTGCGGCGGGGTCATAACCGCACGAGTCATGCGCGTACATCAGGCGCAGGTCGCCGGGCCTGGGCGGTACCGCGGCCAGCCGGATGCAGGTGCCGGTCTGCTCGACGGTCTCGGTCTCGGCCATCCACACCGCGGGTCCATTAAGGTCGTGCCGGATGGCGGCGTGCACCGCCGCTGGCGCGTCGTGGAACTCCAGCCAGGTCGCATAGCGCGAGGTCATGAGGCCCGGGTGGACCTCGCCGAGCACCCAGGTGAGCGGGCCGCTGGCGGCGGGCCTGGCTTCGGCGATCATCAGGTCAGGGCTATGGTGCACAGCCAGTGGCCAGGGCACCGGGCCGGCCGGGAACGCCGCCGCCACCCGCTCCCGCAGGTCCGCCGCGCGGAGCTGGATCCGCCGCGCGTCAGGCGGCAGTTCCAGCAGCATTGCCCAGCGCTGCCCCAGCTCGCGCACCACCGGCTCGATGAACGGCGGCCGCTCCTGGGAAAGCGCGTCGTTCTCCAGCATCCACCAGTCGGCGAACGGCACCACGTCCGTGCCGAGTTCGCCGGCTCGCTGCCGGTAGACCGCCTCGAAATGCCGGACGTACTCGGCGCCGCAGGCGATGGTGAACCAGCGGGCGCTGTCAAGCACCAGCCCGAGCGCCTCGCGAATGCCGTCCAGGGTGTCCGTGCCCAGCCGCACGGTGTCGCCGCGCAGGCACTCCTCGTAGATCAGAGTCCGGCCGGCGTACGCCAGGCCGGCCCGGCGGGTGGCCGGGGCCCCGGACAGCCGGGTGAACGTCTCCTCGAGACCGGCCATGGCCGCGGCGACCCGGTCCGCGTCGCCCGCGGCGGCGGCCACCTCATCCCTGGCGGCGGTCAGCTCCGCCAGGGCGCCTTCGGCCGGTTCGCGGAGGGCGTCATCGGTGACCCGGGCCAGCAGTGTGCGCACCGAGCGCTCGGGCCGGATGTCCTGCGGTGCGACGTCGATCTGCCAGGCCAGGCGGTGGCTGTCGGTCAGCCGTCCCATCAGCGCGAAGACCTGCGCCGCGTCGTCCATCCCTGAGGCGGTATCGGCGAGCACCGCCGCGCAGACCTCGGTGGCGTCCCGGATGCCGTCGCAGGCCCGCAGCAGCGCCGCCTCGGCCGCCGCCAGTGGGCGGGGCAGCCCGAGCGGCAGCCGCAGCAGCATGCCGTCGACGCTGATGAACGGCACCCGCCTCGGCACCAGCCACGGGCGCAGCGCGGCATCATGGCGGGCCAGGATCGCGCGTACGGCCCAGCCTTCGAGGTAGGTGACGCGGGCGGCGATCATCTTGCCGGGAGCGGCGGGGGTGACCCGGACGCCGGCCTCGTCGTCGATCCAGGACCAGCCCACCGGCCCGAAGAATCCGATAGTGTCGTTCTTCGCGCAGTAGCGCTGCAGGTAGCTGGCGACGAGCGCCTCGTGCCGCCTGCGCTGCGCGTTACGCTTGCCCGTCCCTGGTCCGTGCCGCAGCAGCACGTCGATGCCGGTCTCCAGGGCGTGCCGGTTCTGCCAGGCGATGGCCTCCCGCAGCAGCGGCAGGCCGGCCATCTGGTACAGGACCGAGGACAGCCGCCGGGCCTCGGCGGCGAACTCGGCGGCATAAGCCGCTCTGGCGGCGCCGAGGTGGACCGTGCCGGGGTTGATGGTGCCGGGGTTGACGGTGCCGGGGTTGACGGTGCCGGAGTTGACGGTGCCGGAGTTGACGGTATCGGCGGCGCTGGCCAGGGCCGGGGCGCCGAGGTCGGCGAGCATGCAGACAGGGAAGCCCGCACCGCGCAGGCAGACCGTGCGCCACAGCGCCCAGTCACCGGAAAGCCGCGCCAGATGTGGCGCGAGGACGACTTCGCGGAGGCGGGAGGTGGGGCGGGTTGCGGGCGGGGAGAAGCTGCCCGGTTTCACCCGCAGCCCCAGCGCGATGACGACGCTTCCTGGAACACGACGAGCAGGACGTCGCGGGCGAGCTTCATTGCTGCCTTTCCCTCCCCGGAGTCCGGTAACGCAGTCAGCCGGCCAGCGTCCGGCCCAGCATCCGCGGCGTCGTGGTCTTCCCGGCGCCGCTGGGACCGGAGAAGCTAAGGTTAAATGAGCCAGTTTGGTTTACGTGACTCGCGGATTGCGGGACTGGCTGGCCTAATTGCCGGTGACAATATCCGCGGGCACGGGGTGAACAGCCGCAGCGTGCCCAGCGCCGGTAAGCGGATTTCACGGCTGCTGATTGGCGAAAGCGGCGCACAGTAGCACGACGCGTTCCCTCGGTAACTGCCACACTGGATGGCATGGCGCGCGGCAGGCGAACCTGGCCGACAGCCGGCGAGCTATTGCTGACCGCTCTGCTGGCCCGCTCTGATCACCGGGCTGACGATCGCGTTCACCCGCGGACTTCGTACGTGGCCTGCACACCGGGCTGCACACCGCACTGACCGCGAGGCTCCCCAGCACCGCCAGCGCTGCCAACGAAATCACGAACGTGCTGGCAGCACTCGTCATCGTCTGGCTCGGACTCCGCCGGACAGGCCGAACGCCGAGACGGCTCGGCAACCTGACCTGGCGGCAGGCGGGTCTCCTCGGTGATCAGACGCCCCAGATATCAACGATGTTCGTCAGTTCCAGATCACACTCAGCGGATATTCTGAATGACATGGGCAGCCGGGCGAGTGACAAAATCCCCGGAGCCAGGGTGCGCGTCAAACGGCACGCACCAGCCCCGGCCTCATCAGATGCCAGGCCACGGGAGTGGCTGGCGCTAGCTGGCGGAGCCGTCCAGGAAGCCAAGACCGAGGGGACTGCTCTTGCCCTCATCGGACAGCCGCTGCCGTACCAGCCAGGGCGCGCCGAGCGGCGTAGCGGCGTGCCTGCCGAGGTCATAACTTCCGACCACGTACCTAATTCTTGTACATGCTCGTGGGCATACTCCCAGGGAAAGCTGACCTTGAAATACTATAATGCCGCCTGCTCGGTGCACTTGGAGATCCCTGGCCGCTAATACACCCAGGCCTGCTCACGCTAATTCCGGGGCGGATCAGTTCATGTCGTGGTTGTGGCAACGCCCACACTCTGGGGTGCCGTGCTGAATGCCACAAAGACCGCTCAGATTCGCCCGGTCGTCGGCTGGTGATCGAGTACACCGCGCAACTGTGACCCACTAGACAACCGTTCGAGCGGGCCGACGGCTGGTTATCGAGCACACAGCGCAACTGCGACCCCCACCGAAGAACAGTAACCCAGATCACGGCAAGAACGTCACCCGGCCAGGACCGACGCTCGACCCTCCCAGCCCCGCCACATGGAAGCAT
>DASXMU010000008.1:0-14675 GCA_036495485.1 Streptosporangiaceae bacterium | reverse complement strand
GGTGAGCGCACAGCTCGGGGCATCCCCGGGGCATCAGTCCAGGATGAGACTGCCCGGACTGACCGTGGGCAATGCGCTGCCGCCCTTCACCGCGCGGGATGCGCAGGGCAAGGTCACCAACGACAACCTGCGCGGACGATCGGTCATCCTGGCGTTCCTGAGCGCCGGATGCCGGCCGTGCCAGCTCATCGCCGGCCAGCTCGCTGCCGAAGGGACCGGCGATCTGACCGGGCGGCTGCTCGTCGTCACGGCGGAGGGCGAGCCCGCCGCTCTTGGCCTGCCGCCGGACGTGCCCACGCTGATCGAGGACAATCACGAGGTCAGCGAGGCCCTGACCCTGCTCGGGACTCCGTTCGCGATCGCCGTGGACGCCGAGGGCACAGTACGCGGGATGACCGTGCCGAACACCCGTGCCGACCTGGCCCAGCTCGCCGCTTTGCTCGGCTAGGGAGTTACTTCTTGCGGGCCGCACCGTGCGCTCGGCAACCTTGCAAGCCGTTCCATCGCGTCAGCGACGGTAGCTAACCCCACTGTGATGGGGCGACGGGGATGAGGGAGTTAGGTATGAGCGTGGCCACGGAGATGTGTGGCCAGAGTATGCCGTTGAAGTTCAGGATCACCCTCTGGGAGAACTGGATCTGGGGCGAGGTGACCTTGATCTGGCGCGGGTGGGTGACCGCAGTGGGTGGCTTCACCAGGAACACCGGCGCGGGCCCACTGGTGGTGTGGGCGGGGATAGCGAGCGGCGGCTGGCCGGGACTCCAGACCGGCACGGTGATGACGTGCTGGACGGTCTCGATCCAGAAGAAGGAGCTCATCTGCGTGGCCTGCGAGTTCGGCTGGGTCGCGGCCTGGTCGCCGAGGAGGAAGGCGATATTGTCGTTGCCGCCGCCAAATAGTGGGCTGCCGGGGGTGGTGGCGACGCCTATGGCGGTGGTCGACAGGATGGTCTGGTGGGCGGTGGCGTTGCGCAAGACGGTGTTCGGGTCGTCCAGGATGGCCTGAGTGATGGAACCGTCCTTGATGAACCGGGTCAGGTCCTGCGGGATCCGGGCGGTGCCCTGGTTGCTGGCGGTCTGGCTGGGGAACGGGCCGGAGTTGGGGGTGATGCTGACCGGGGGGATCGAGGGCGGGCCGCTGAAGGTCCGGAATGTGCCCTGGGCGTTGATCGTGGTGCCGTGCGGGATCGAGGCCATCCGCACCAGGGTCACACCCTCGGCGGGGTCCTTGGTCGCGGGGACGTTCATCCACAGTCCGGGCTCGAAATGGATGCCGATGGGCTTCGCCGGGTTGGTGATGTCGCTGACGGTCAGCAGGTATGTGACGCCGTTGAGGAAGATGTCCGGCGTCACCTCGCCGCGGTTGGGTACCGATCCCAACGGCCGCGAGAAGGACAGCGTCTGGCTGGTGAGGTTCAGTTCCAGGAGGTTGTCAGATGGCCCCGGGGGGATGCGCAGTTTGGTAGGTGAGCCGCTGTCGGGCCGGAAGATGGTGTTAAGTCCATTGCCGTGGAACGTACCAGTGAACGCGGTCAGTGGCCCCAGGCTGGGCACTTGTGGACGGGCGGACGCCGGTGTGCTGCCTTCTGTGCTTGGCACCGCACCGAATTCGAAATTGCCAGGCAGGAAGAGAGCAGGCGTCAGAGCACCGGATTCATGGCTTGTTTCAGACATGGTTCAGCCCCGGGATACGCATTGAATTCTCCCCCGTGATCGTCGTTCAAGGGTGTCTTGGCAAGTAAACGATCAGCGCATCGCCAAAGTGCACAGTTACAGTAAAGAAAAAGTAAAATATGCAATCACTCAGTGCGTATGTGCCATTACGCACCGCGTCTTAGTCCGTGGGTTCGGGCTTCAAGTCCTTTGGCGCCGCCGGGAACGCGCCGGGTCTTGGCGACCCTCAGCCCGGCGGCCGATAAATGTTGGGGCGGTCAACCGGAGACGGTGGCCAGACGTCGTAACTATGAGATTGCGCCGTACCGCGTACGGTGATCACTTTCGGTGGAGTGCCGGCCTACAGCCCGTCAGGGAGAGGGAGCAGCATGAACTCTGCGCATGTGTCCTGGACATTCTTATGGCGGAGCATCCCCGTGATCATGGTGCTGGGCTTGACACCGGCGGCGGTGGCTGGTGGCGGCAGCCCGGCCATGGCGGTGGCGCGGGCCAGCCACGCGGCGGCGGCGGGCGGGCCGTCCCGTCATGCTGTGGCGGCCGGGACGATCTCGACCTTCGCCGGTGGAGCCGGCGGGCCGGGCCGGGCCACCAGCGTGTCGAACGGCGGCTTCTGCGGGCTGGGAAACGAGGAAGCGTACGCCGGCGGGAGTCTGTACTTTGCCGCCGGTGGGATGCTGCGGCAGGTCAACGCGCAGACCGACCGGCTGACTACGCCGCTGGGCACCGCCGCCCAGGGACCGCTGGGTGACGGCGGTCCCGCAGCCCTGGCCAGCGTGAACGATGCCTGCGCGGTCGCTGTCGACCACTTCGGCAACCTGGTAGTCGGTGATAACGACGCGGTCAGAATCCGGGTGGTGGCCGCCGCGACCGGCACCTTCTACGGGCAGGCCATGACGGCCGGGGACATCTACACGATCGCGGGCAACGGCATCACCGGGTTCTCCGGCGACGGCGGGCCCGCCACCCAGGCCGAGATGGACTTCCCTGGCAACGTGGCCATCGACAGCGCGGGCAACGTGCTGGTCGCCGACACGCGCAACCACCGGATCCGGGTGGTGGCCGTCAGCACCGGCACCTACTACAAGCAGAAGATGACCGCCGGCGACATCTACACGATCGCGGGCAACGGCACCCTGGGGTTCTCCGGCGACAGCGGGCCCGCCACCCAGGCCGAGCTGGACTTCCCCCGGGGCGTAGCGGTCGATACCACAGGCAACGTGCTGATCGCCGACACCGGGAACAACCGGATCCGGGTGGTGGCCGACACGACCGGCACCCACTACGGGAAGAAGATGACCGCCGGCGACATCTACACGATCGCGGGCAACGGCAACGGCAACCGCAACGACGAGCCCATGTTTTCCGGCGGCAATGCCACCCAGATCGAAGTCGCTGTCCCCGACACGATGACGACCGACAGCGCGGGCAACGTGGTGATCGCCGCCACCGGCGGCGACCAGATCCTGGTGGTGGCGGTCCGCACCGGCACCTTCTACGGCCAGGCCATGACCGCCGGCGACATCTACACCGTGGCCGGCGGAGGTTCGCTGCGGGGCAGCGGGATTCTCGCCACCATGGCCTTGATGTTTCCCACCGCGATCACCGTGGATTCGTCCGGCAACCTGGTCCTCTGCGACGCGTACGGAACACCGACGCCCGCAATCGACGTCGAGGTGGTGGCGGCGCACACGGGCACCTACTACAAGCAGAAGATGACCGCCGGTGACCTCTACCGGATCGCGGGCAACGGCTGGCCCCAGTTCTCTGGCGACGGCGGGCCCGCCACCGGGGCCGTACTGCAAGATCTTTTCGGGATAGCGGCGGACGCCACGGGCAATCTGCTGATCGCCGACTCCGCCAACCAGCGCATCCGGGTCGTGGCCGCCCACACCGGCAGCCACTACGGGCGCACCATGACGGCCGGGAACATCTACACCGTCGCGGGCGACGGTAAGCAGGGATTTTCCGGCGACGGCGGACCCGCCACCAAAGCCGAGATCGACTTTCCCAACTCGGCCGCGGGAGACGCCGCCGGTGACCTGTTCATCGCCGACAACCTCAACAACCGGATACGGATGGTGGCCGCCCAGACCGGCACCTTCCTCGGCCAGAAGATGACCGCAGGCGACATCTACACGATCGCGGGCAACGGCTCGTCGATGCTCTCAGGTAACGGCGGCCCGGCGGCCAAGGCCGGGGTGCCCAACGTGTTCAGCGTGCGAGTGGACGGCGCGGGGAACCTG
This sequence comes from Streptosporangiaceae bacterium, assembly GCA_036495485.1. Taxonomy (GTDB): domain Bacteria; phylum Actinomycetota; class Actinomycetes; order Streptosporangiales; family Streptosporangiaceae; genus PALSA-505. The sequence continues at coordinate 10,759 of DASXMU010000008.1, read as the reverse complement.
CTGCTCGGCTGCGAGGGCGAGGTGCGGATGATAGCCGTCCACACCGGCACCTACTACGGGCGGAAGGTGACCGCGGGAGACATCTACGCGATCGCGGGCAACGGCACCTTCGGATTCTCCGGCGACGGCGGACCCGCCACCCAGGCGGAAGTGGACCCGAGTAGCGCGACGGTGGACGGCTCGGGCAACCTGCTGATCGCCGACGCGGGAAACCAGCGTATCCGGGTGGTGGCCGACAGCACCGGCACCTTCTACGGCCAGGCCATGACGGCAGGCGACATCTACTCGATCGCGGGCAACGGCACCTTCGGATTCTCCGGCGACGGCGGACCTGCCACCAGGGCCGAATTCAACGATCCGTCCAGTGTGGCGGCCGACGCCGCGGGCAACGTGCTGATCGCCGACACCGGCAATTCCCGCATCCGCGTGATCGCGGCCCATACCGGCACCTACTACGGGAAGAAAATGACCGAAGGCCACATCTACACGATCGCGGGCAACGGCGGCACGGGATTCGCCGGGGACGGCGGACCCGCCATCGACGCCGAGACCACCCCGGACGATGTCGTGGCCAGCAGCACAGGCGATGTGCTGATCATCGACGCGGGCAGTAACCGGATCCGTGAGATAACCGGCTAGGTTTTAGGGGTAAACAGCTCCAGCGCCCGTCGGAGACGCCTTCGACGGCGCCGTCGGTCACTTTGACGGCGGTTTGATCGTCAATCGCGTACCTACCACCGATGTCCGGAAGAGACACGGACTACCGCGCCGGGCAGCGCTCGCGGCGAATGGTTGCACTCCGGCCCTTGATGCTGGTCTGCCGGAGCGCCGCGACTACGTCGTCGGCGGCTGACTCGGGAACCTCCACGAGGGAGAAACGATCGGCGATCTCGATTGCACCGATGTCCCTGCCGGACAGGTACGACTTGCCGGTGATAACGCCGACAAGATCCTGTGGCCGGACTCCGGAGGAACGGCCGGTTCCCACGAACAGGCGTGTCGTGCCCGCATTCGCGGGGCGGCCACGCCGCTGGCCGCGCCCGGTAGCCTGCCGCTGGTCGCGTCCATTGGCCTTGCGACCGCCGCGGCGGTCGTCCGTCGACGGCAATTCGACCACAGGGAGTTCTTCTTCCTCGCGAAGTGTTCCGCTCGCCTCATGGGCCAGCTTGACCGCAGCGAGCGCCACTTCGAAGAGGTCGAACTCCGCACCGAGCTGCTCGACAACAGCCCGGAAAGCATCAAGGTCATCGTCTTTGAGCAGGCTCTCGCGGAGCGCGACGCCCGTCAGCTCCAGGCGCCTGGCACGCAGGTCCGCGACGGTCGGCAGCTTCTCGATCGTGATCGGCTGCCTGGTCGCCCGTTCGATGGTCTTGAGCATCTTGTGCTCGCGCGGCTCGACCAGGGTGATGGCGGTGCCTTCGCGGCCGGCCCGCCCGACGCGCCCAATGCGATGCACATACGACTCCGGCGCGCTTGGCACGTCGTAGTTCACCACGTGCGTGAGCTGGTCGATGTCGAGGCCGCGTGCGGCCACGTCGGTGGCCACCAGAAGGTCGATGCTCTGGCTGCGCAGCCGGCTCATCACCCGGTCGCGGTGCTGCTGGTCCATTCCGCCGTGCAATGCCTCGGCGCGATAGCCCCGGCCATTCAGGGACTCGGTGAGCTGGTCCACCTCGTCCCTGGTACGGCAGAACACCACCGTAGCCGTCGGCGTCTCCAGGTCAAGCACGCGACCAAGAGCGACGGGCTTGTGCCCGCGCGGCACGACGTAGGCAGTCTGCCGCACCAGCAAACCATCGGCTGACGCCGATGCCTGACGGCCGAGTTCGACCCGCACCGAGTTGCGCAGGTGGCGGCGCACCATGCCGTCGATCCGCGGCGGCATCGTCGCCGAGAACAGCGCGGTCTGCCGATTCTCGGGAGTGTTGCCGAGGATCTCCTCGATGTCCTCGGCGAAGCCCATGTCGAGCATCTCGTCTGCTTCATCAAGGACGACCATCTCAAGGCCGCTCAATTTCAGCGTTCCCCGGTTGATGTGGTCGAGCGCACGTCCTGGCGTCGCCACCACGACGTCGACGCCACGTTTGAGCGTCCCCAGCTGCCGGCCGATTGGCTCGCCGCCATAGACCGGCAGAACACGCGCACCCATGTCGTGCCCGTAGCTGTGCATCGCCGCAGAGACCTGCACCGCGAGCTCGCGCGTCGGGACGAGCACCAGGGCGAGCGGCCCTGTCTGGCCGCCGTCCCTGAGGATCCGCTGGAGGACGGGAAGCGCAAAGGCGGCCGTCTTCCCCGTCCCGGTCGCGGCTTGCCCGACCAGATCACGACCCTCAAGCAGTGGCGGGATGGCGGCCCGCTGTATCGGTGTCGGCTCCTCATAGCCGAGGCCGGAGAGTGCGCGGCACAGCTCCGGGGCCAGCGTCAGGTCGGCGAAGCCGCTCGCATCCCTGCCGTTGCCCTCGATCATGAACAACCACCTTGCACCAAAACCACCTTTGACTCCCCCACTGGTTCTGCCCTCGGCCACGTTATGACAGCGCGGCCCGTCCGGGGCTCACCCGGCGGCGGTGCCTTACATGTCACTCGCCACGGCGCAGCCACGGCGCTGACATCGAACTCGGCCGCCGTCACGACGGACATGACGTGGGCGTGGCGCCTGCGGGCCCCGGGTCACCTCGAACTCGACCTGCTGGTTCTCCTCGAGGCTGCGGGAAACCGTGGCCGTCGATCTCGGAATAGTGCACGAAAACGCCCGGGCCATCAGTGCGGGCGATGAAGCCATAGCTCTTCTCCGCGCTGAACCACTTTGACACACAAGATAGCTACGGCCACACGTTATAGCCAATCCTGCGCCCAGTTCATTCCCGGCCACCGGCAGTTGCCGCTCACCCGTCCCTATTGTGCCGGTCAGTCCGGGCGTGAGCCCTCGGCTGGGCTCGGCGCGGCTACCGGGGTCACGGTCTCCACTCTCTACGCGGTGCTCATGCTGGCCGCGGTTGCCCCGGGCGCGGGGCTGCTGCTGGGGGACGCCGTTCGCCGGCGTCGCGACCGGGGGCAGCCGGGCGAGCCGGGCCAGCCCGATCCGGCGCCGCGCGCGCTGGAGGCCGTTCGTGATTGACCAGCCGTGCCCGGTGACCGGTCTCGGCACGCCGCTGACGGCGCCCTCAAGCTGGTATGAGGCCGAACGGCTCGTCCCGTGACCGGGGTGGTCCGGGCAGCGGCGATCCGCCGGCGTATTCGCATCCCGCTGCGTTTCGGTGACGACTACTCAACCACTGCCACGGTCGTCAGCTTCACCGGCCTGACCGACGCACAGCAGCACGTGGCCCTCGAACTCGGCCGGCCCGCCGCGGCCGGGCTGCCGCTGGTGCGCCTGCACAGTGAATGCCTCACCGGTGATGTCTTCGGCAGCCAGCGATGCGACTGCGGGCCGCAACTGCGCGAAGCGGTCGAGCGGATCACCAAGCACGGCGGGTACGTGCTGTATCTGCGCCAGGAAGGGCGCGGCATCGGACTGTATGACAAACTCGACGCCTATGCGCTGCAAGATCGCGGTCTGGATACCTACGACGCGAACCTCGCGCTCGGTCGCCGGGCCGACGAGCGCGACTACACCAGCCAGGCACCACCTCCGGCTGTCTCCGTCACCGGGCTGCGTCAAGTCGTTCGGCGACATCACGGTGGGTAATCGCCAGGAACGTCCGATCATGGCGTTTGCCCGTGGCGGCCAGACCACGACGTCCGAAGCCGGCCACGGCCGGCAAGACATCAGCGCCGCCCGTCTGGCCCGGCGAGCAGGACATGAGCAAGGTCAAGCCCCGATCCGTACGGGACAAAGATCTTTATTCCGAACGGGGCGGATCAGGCGTCACGGGATGACGATCACCGGGTAGTGAACCTGCCGTTCCAGGGCGCTCGGGACCGAGCCGAGAACATGGTGGTATCCGCGCTCGGACCGGCCGACGACGAGGCCCACCGCGGCGTCAGGCCCGTGCTGCCGGCTCAGCTCGTCTGCCACCGCGATCAGCTGGTCTGCGATCACGCCGCCGCGGCGCTGGAAGTGCCAGTGCCCCGCGGCGCCTCTCAGGTGATAAGCCTGCAAGCGGGCGCGGACCTCCTCGGATAGGGTGCGCGTGACGTCATCGAAGCTTTGGGCCACCGCAGCTGAGGCCTCGCCGTTCAGGTCGGCGGCGACAGCCATGGCCGAGAGGTGCGCGACATACACGATCTCCATGCCGCCGGGCCGGTCGTTCAGCAGCCGGGCGGCCATGTCCAGGGCATGCAGCGACGAGGCTGATCCGTCGAATCCGACGACCGCGTACACCAGCTGGTCCGGTGATCCGAGAGTGCCCGCGGTCCGTTCTGGGTTGGTGGTGAGCGTCATCATGGCTAGCTCCTGCACCCGGCAGCCTGAGGCTGTCATATAGAGTTGGTATTTACAACTCTATATGCTAGAGTTGTAAATTGCAACTCAAAGATTGGGGAAAATGGTTCGCGAACCTGCCCTCGAGGAGCTGTACCAGGGTCTCACCACGCTGGCCCGGCGGGCCCGTGATGTGGGCGACAACCTCCACCCCGGCTTGACCCTGGTGGCCTACACGCTCCTGACCCAGGTCGACGCCACGCCGGGGATACGCGCGGCCGATCTGGCCGCGCACTTCTGCCTGGACAAGTCCACCCTGTCCCGGCAGCTCGAGCAGCTGACCTCGGCCGGGCTGCTGCGGCGTGAGGGAGAGCGGCCGGGCCGCCGGGGCTACGTGCTGGCCCTGACCGCCGCAGGGAAAAAGCACCTGGACGCCGCCGCGCAGGCGGTCCGGGATCGTCTCGCCGGGCGGCTGGCCGACTGGGACGACCGTGACATCGCCGCCTTCGCCCACCTGGTCACCCGGTTCAACCACGGCGCCGGCCATCCCTGACCTGACTGTCGGGCCGCTGCTGCGCTGTCCCCGTCGTTAAGCTGGTCTGCGGCGGTGTCTTGCGCGTGCACGAGCCGCTCCTGCAGGCGTCGATGCGGGCGGGTGGAAGCCCGCCAACCCAGGCAGACGCGTGACGGACCCGGCTCAACCATCCCTCAGCGACGTGGTCAGGGATCAGTGTGGCGGGTGCCTTGCGGGTCTAGTGCCTCGTGGGTCACTGGCGGCTGGAGTGTGCCTTGCGCGGTGTCGGCGGTGGGTATTTCTGAGCCGGCCTGGGGCCACTGCCTGAGTTCCACCTGCGGGATGAACCAGGTGGCCAGGAAGGCGAGCGCGGCGATCGGCACCGCGATGAGGAACACGGTCTGGATCGACTCGGCGTAGCCGGCCACGAAGCCCTGATGCACCGCGGCGGGCAGGTGGCTGAGCAGCGCCGGCGTGGCGTCCGAGCTGCCGAAGCTGCGCGGCAGGGTAACCCCGTGCAAGTGCCTGGCCAGATTGCCGACCAGCACATTGGCGAAGATCGCGCCGAAGATCGCGGTACCGAACGACCCGCCGATGGAGCGGAAGAACGTGGCACCGGAGGTCGCGACGCCCAGTTCGCTGTGCGGCACGCCGTTTTGCACGATGATGACCAGCACCTGCATGACACCGCCGATGCCCATGCCGAGCACGAGCATGTACAGGGCATCCAGTGCGGTCGGCGTGGCCGCCCCCATCAGCGAGAGCAGGTATATGCCGAGGGTCATCAGCCCGGCGCCGGCGATCGGGAAGAACCGGTACTTGCCGGTCTTCGAGATGATCTGCCCGGACGTGATCGAGACCACCAGCAGCCCGGCCATCAGCGGCAGCAGGTACACCCCGGAGATGGTCGGCGAGATTCCCCGGACGACCTGGAAGAACGCGGGCAGGTAGGTGATCGCGCCGAACATCGCGAAACCCACGATGAAGCCGACCAGGCTGGTCACCGAGAAGGTGCGCAGCTTGAACAGGTGCAGCGGCAAGATCGGCTCGGCGGCCCGGCGTTCCACCAGCACGAACACGCCGGTCAGCAGCACGCCGGCCACGCCCAGGATGTAGATGGGTGCCGACCGCCACGGATAGGTGGTGCCGCCCAGGCTGGTCAGCAGGATCAGCGAGGTCACGGCGAGCGACAGCACGATAGTGCCGAGGTAGTCGATCACGTGGTGCACCCGGCGCAGGTGGCCGGGCACCTGGCTGGCCACCACCAGCAGCGCGACCAGGCCGATCGGCACGTTGATGTAGAAGATCCAGCGCCAGGAAAGGTTGTCCACGAAGACGCCGCCGAGCACCGGGCCGACCACGCTGGCGAAGCCGAAGACCGCGCCGAAAAGCCCGACGTAACGGCCGCGTTCCCGAGGCGAGACGATGTCGCCGACGATGGCCTGCGCGCCGACCATCAGGCCGCCGGCGCCCAGCCCCTGCACCGCCCGGAACGCGATGAGCATAACCATGGAGGTGCTGAGCCCGGACAGGATCGAGCCGGCCAGGAAGATGACGATGGCGCCCTGGAAGAAGATCTTCCTGCCGTACTGGTCGCCCAGCTTCCCCCATAGCGGGGTAGAAACGGTGGTGGCCAGCAGGTAGGCGGTGATGACCCAGGCAATGTGGGAACCGCCCTTGAGGTCACCGACGATCGTCGGAAGCGCCGTGGACACGATCGTCTGGTCAAGGGCGGCGAGCAGCATGCCGAGCATGAGCGCGCCGATGATAAGCAGAATCCGGCGGCGGCCCAGCCCGGGCAGGGCGCCGCCGCTGTCCGCGGCGGGCAGCTGAGCTGCGCCATCGGGAGCGGCTGAGGTCATCAGTGATTGTCCTTCCTGTCCGCCACGTTCCCCGTGACGTGACGCAGAGAGCAGCGTTCAGGCAGCCCGTCGGCCAGTGCCTGGAACGCCAGGTCGATGAGCTGGCCCGGCGGCACCGTGCCCCCGCAGCCAGCCCAGAACGTCACGCTCGCGCGGAACGCGCCCGTTGCCGTGGCCGCCAGTAGCCCTGGGTAGGGATCCTGGTCCGGGTCGGTACCGAGCCGCTCGGCGAGCCCGTCGGTGATGGCTCGCTCGACCATCGCGAGTTGCGCCGCATGGGCCGCGCGCAGGTGCGGGTCGGCGCGAGCCTGTTTCATCCGGCGCAGCCAGTCTGCCGGGGCGCCGCCGAGCTCACTCAGCTCATCGGCCACCGCCTCGGCCTCGCTGGCCAGGACCAAGCGCAGCGCCTGCAGGGCGGGTTCGCCCGGCGCCGTGCGCGCGATGCGCTCCCGCAGCTCGGTGACCCGTCCGGGGTCCGCGCCGAACAGCGCGGCTTCCTTGGACGGGAAGTAGTTGAAGAACGTGCGCGGTGACACGTCCGCTGCCGCCGCAATGTCCTCCACGGTGATGTTCGCGAAGCCGTGCTCGGCGATCAGGTCAAGTGCGGCCCGGCGCAGGGACCGGCGGGTAGCCACCTTCTTGCGCTCGCGCAGCGAGGCATGCGGCACCTCGGGGCGAGCCGTGTTGGCCAGTGGCATCGTGCGCTCCCTGCAACTATGCAAGCGATGAAAACTTGCACATGAGAAATTATTTCATTGCCTGCAACGCATGTCGGGCGCCAGATGTTCCGCCTCTGTGCCGGCAGCCAGAGCCGCTTGGGCGGCGCGGTAGTGTCCGGGTGGCTGCTCGCTGGCGGGGGTCGTGGCCAGGAGTCAGCGTTCGGGGTGTGGGTGCGAGGCGGCGGTGAGGATGCTGGCTGCCAGCGGAGTGCGCTGGTAGAAGACGCGCTGGCCGGATCGCCAGGAGGTGACCATGCCGCAGCGTTTGAGTGCGGTCAGGTGCACGCTGATGGTCGCGGCGCTGAGGTGAAGCTCACGGGCCAGGCCGGTGGTGGTTTGCGGCTGCCCGGTACTGCGCAAGATGGCGGTACGCCCCTTGCCCATCACGGCGCTGACCGGATCCCCGTCGGCCGTGCTGGCACCGTTGCGCCAGACGGCACCCAGCCCGCGGGGGCTGTAGACGATGGAGGGCATGCCCAGCGCTGCCGGGTCCAGGCTGATGTCTGGCCCGCTGAAGATGCTGGGCATCAGCAGGACGCCCTTCCCCCTGGTCTCCAGCGTGCCGTTGCAGGTGCTGAACGTCTTGGCCAGGCGGATGGTGGACTGGTCCAGCCGAAGCTGCGGGTGCAGATCATTGATCATGGCGGTGATCCCGCCCAGGGCAGCGTGCCGGGCCCGGTAGGCGATGTCGGCTTCCAGGGCCGCGCGCATCGTGTCCCAGTGCGGCGCGATGGCGATGTCCCAGTAGGCGGCCAGCGCGGCGGCTACACACCGTGCTCCGGCTGGGCCGTCGGCGATCACCCCGCGGGCGGCGGTGGCCATCTGGCGCCCGCGCCAGACGCTTTCCAGCTCCGCCCTCAGCTGGCCGGGCGGCCAGCAGGCAATCAGCTCCAGCTGATGCTGTACGGAGCCGGCAGCGGTGAGATCGAGGGGCGGTGTGGGGATGAACTTGCCCGCGGGGACGATGGCCTGCAGGAGTGTGGTGTCCAGGCCGCGCAGCCGTTGCCGGGTGTCCTCGGCCCAGCGGCGGTGCCACAGGGGCACCTGCCCCGAGTGCAGCATGTTCAGTGAGCCGATCGCCTCGGCAAGCGGTGAATAAGCGAACCGCAGCCGGGTGAGGTCATCAGCAGCCATCTGCAAGTCGATCACGTCGTTACGGTAAACAGTTACCCACGCCCGCGGCAAGGGGGCCTGCGGCCACCTGGCCCCCGGTACGACAGCCTCCTTACCTTCTTCACAGCGGGCGTGAATCCAAGGAGACCTTTAGTTCTGTGCCTAAACGTTGCCCCTGCTTCAGCTGGCCTGAGACAGTGAGACGACCCGAAGGCACGCAATTAAAACCCCCAGAAATTCTGGTTGAAGCGCTAGCCCGTGCCGCCACACGGAGGATAGTAATGGGACGGATCAGGAGATTCTTAATACTGCCGGGTTGGAATATCTGGAGTAAGCCGTGATGCCCGCCTCGGAAAGGCGGCCAGTGGCACTCGATGCACCTCGGGAGATCGATCAGCTGTCAGCTGGCGATCAGCCGTGCGAGCTGCACGGGGGCCGATGCCCGCAGGCTCAGGTCCATCTCGCGGCCGGACGCCAGCTAAGCGGACCGCCTTGGGGATGATGGAGGCGAGTGGCGGGGCTTCGTACTCCCTGGTGAGTAGGCGGCGGTCAACCGTGGGGGGATGACCTGCCCGGCCGCCCTGCATACGCTGAGCAGGTGAACGGTGGCATAGCGGTCTGGTGGCGAACGCGGCGTGACTCGCCGGCGCTGGACGCGGTCGTGGCGGTGGTGCTTGCCGCCGTTCTGGTGGCCGGCGCGTACGGTGAGGCGCATCCGAATCAGATCAGCGACAAGATCCCCGCTGGTACCGCGGCCGCGCATACCCCGGCCGCGGCGTTCGCGCTGGTGGCCGTCGCGGCGCTAGTACTGGCCGGCCGTTACCGGTGGCCGGTGACCGTGCTCGCCCTCTGCACGGCCGCGGTCATCGCGTACACCCTGCTCGGCTACGTGAACGGCTCGGCGCTGGTCGCCCCGCCCATCGCCTTGTATGCGGTGGCGATCAAGGCCACCCCGCGGCGGGCCATCGGCTGCGCGGTGGTGACCACGGCGGTCCTGATGGCGGCGGGCGCCGCTCGTAATCCTTTCGGCACGACCGCGGGCGGGTTCTACATCATTCCCGCGATGACCGCCATCGCCTGCTTCGGCGGGATCGCGGTGGCCAACCGCCGCGCCTACGTGGCCTCGATCGAGGCCAGGGCGCAGGACGCCGCCCGGCGGCGGATCGACGAGGAGCGGCTGCGCATCGCCCGCGAACTGCACGACGTCGTCGCGCACACCATGGCCACCATCAACGTCCAGGCCGGCGCGGCCGTCCACGTCGCCGCCGATCGCCCGCAGGCCGCAGTGGATGCGCTGCAGGTCATCCGCGCGGTCAGCAAGAACGGGCTGCGTGAGCTGCGGTCGATACTCAACGTGCTGCGCCAGGGCGACGAACCTGACGGCCCGTTCCCGGCACCCGGGCTGGACCAGGCCGATGCCCTGATCGCCAGCGCCCGGTCAGCCGGGCTGCAGGTCACCGTGTCGGTGTCAGGGGAGCCGCGGCCGCTGCCCGCCGAAACCGATCTGGCCGCGTACCGGATCGTGCAGGAATCCCTGACCAATGTCATCCGGCACGCCGGGCCGGCCGCGGTCGTCGTGACGCTCGGCTACACCGGCAGCGAACTGCGGATCGAGGTCACCGACACGGGCCTGGGCTCCCCGGCCGCCGCCGCCGATGGCGGCGGGCACGGGCTGGCCGGGATGCGTGAGCGCGCCGTGTCCGCCGGGGGCAGCCTGGAGGCCGGCCCCGCACCCGGCGGCGGGTTCCGGGTGGCCGCCCGGCTGCCGCTGGGCCGCCAGCAGCACCACGACGACGCTGACCAGCCCGCCGGAGCCAGCCGGTCATGATCCGCGTGCTGCTGGCCGACGACCAGGCCCTGATCCGCGCCGGGTTCCGCCTCATCCTGGACGCCACCGACGGCATCGAGGTGATCGGCGAGGCCGCCGACGGGAACCAGGCGGTGCGGCTGGCGCGCAGCGAGCGCGCCGACGTGGTGCTGATGGACATCCAGATGCCGGGCGCCAGCGGCCTGGACGCCACCCGGCAGATCGCTGCCGACGACGACTTGGCCGGGGTCAAGGTGGTCATCTTGACCACCTATGAGTCCGACGAGTACATCTACCAGGCGCTGCAGGCCGGCGCCAGCGGCTTCCTGGTCAAGGACATCGAGCCCGCGGAACTGGTGCAGGCGATCAGGGTGGTCGCCC
>DASXMU010000007.1:0-15958 GCA_036495485.1 Streptosporangiaceae bacterium | reverse complement strand
CCACATCCACCAACTCGAAGCCCTCGGCTACAAAGTCACCCTCGAACCCGCCGCCTGACCAGCAGCTCCATCGTTACCCGGCTCCGCTGCGCTCCGCCGGGTGCTGCCGCACGCCCGCTAACTGTCCGATTTTCGGATTAGCCAGCCGACACAGCCAACCGATCGTGCACGATGACAACGCCGTGTCCTGGTCATGCTCGCCGTGACGATCGCCGGGAGTTCAGGGTGTTGGGATGGTTAGGTTCGAGCAGTCGCTCGCCATGGACAGTGTCGATAGCAGGCGGGATGATTGGCGCGGCAGGTGGCAACCGCCGATGATGACCAGCCAAGGAGTTGATCGATATGAACGCCAAGCAGCGGGCGGCGCAGGTCGCCGCAGAAATCCAACGCTCGCGATCATCGGCGGATGTGGCTCGTGGCGTGACGCTCAGCGAACTTGGTGTGCGTGTGAAGGGCAACGAGGTGCGAGGTAGTGGATTCCGTGGAGCACTTGCCGGAGCCTGCGCTGGTGTGATGGACGTAAAGCCACCGAGCGGCGGCGCAATTCTTTCTTCGATCGTGATAGGTAACGTGCCCCGCGTCGGCACCATCCTCGTTGCGTTCGCGGATGGCACCCGGCATGAAATGCCGTTGCGTCAGGGCTCACCAGCACAGATGCGCAAGGTTGATGCTGCGATAGCGCGGTTCAACGCAATGGCTGATGCGGCGGATCCGAATGCGAAGGCGATCGGCCCCACGAAGACCAGGCAGGAGCAAGATCGCGAGAAGCTGCAGCAGGCCCGCGAATTCCATAAGAGCCTTGGCCTGACTTACAGAGAATGCAAGCCCGGACGCGACGCTTACAAGCTCAGGGAGGGCGCCGCGCCACCGACCTTCCAAGCCGGTCATGAGGGTCCGATTCCCTTCGCCCGCTCCGAACCCGGCCTTCGGATGCTGTAAGAGTGGCGCTTCATTCCGTGTGGGATCGCCGCCTAGCCTGGATGGCGCGCACCTGGTCGGCCAAGCGAGGCACATCGATGACTGCCACATCCCAGAGGATGTCGAGGTCAACCTCGAAGTAACCACGCACAACCCGGTTGCGTACGGCCACGATCTGGTGCCATGGCACCTCGGGGTGTTTCGATATGAGTTCATCTGACAGCCCAGACGCCGCTTCACCTATCACCTGGATTCAGGTGTACGAGCACGATCTGGACATCTTCATCGCCGTCGAATGCCTGCCGACCCTTGCCGCCCGTACAGAGATCTTCTCGATAGCCTCGATGATGTCGGCAAGCCGCTCGTCATCGCGCCTCACAGAGCGACGGCCTCGCGAAGGATACGATCCCTGATCCGGAGTTTCAGGCCTCGGGGAGTCGCCACCTGAGTGAAGACACCAAGTCGATCTTCAACACCTAGGGCAAACCCCGCCAAATCGAGATAACCATGGCCCCGGTCGACATCGACCAGCAAGTCCAGGTCGCTATCCGGAGTCGCCTCGCCTCTGGCGACCGATCCGAAGACTCGGATATTGTGCACACCAAACTGCGCACCTAGCTGCAGAATCTCCTCACGGTGAGCACGGACCTCACCCAACGTGACGGCCCTCCGCGGCGCATCGACTTTCACGTGCACACCTCCGCAGTTGCCTCTCACAGGATACGGTGCACGGCTTGATGACCCCTAGCCTGGGCCGCACGCCCTTGTGCCCGTTGCGTGCCCGTCAGGGTAGTGAATCGGGGGGACTCACGGCGGTGAATCACGGGACTCACGGTTACCCACACTGGCCGACACCGCAGCGACGCGGGTTCGGTAGTGGACCCGTCGAATAGTCAAGATGTATCGTAAGATCGTGGATCAAGTGACCCGGAGCGACATCGCCGCCGCAGCGGCAGCACATCACGAACTCGGCCCCGACTATAACGCCGCGGTCGCAGAGGGCTTGATCGAGCGTATCGGCGCGGAGATCGATAGCCGGGTGGACGCCAGGCTTGGCGCCAGCCCGCGAGGGTCAGGCTCGTCAGCGGAGGTTTCCCAGGCAGGCCAGCAGCAGGCAATGTGGGCCGGCGCCGGAGTTGGCGCGGGACTGACCGGCATCGTCGTCTTGATCGTTAATGCAAGGCATACGACATCCGACCTCGTAGGGTCGGTGATTGCGGTCTGGGTCATTGTCGCGATCGCTGCCCTGGGCGCGACTCTGGCACGCAAGTACCGCGGCCCCCGACGCGGATAACCAGCTGTAGCTGTGCCCCGGGCCGCCTTCAATAGCCAATGATTACCACCAGCAACACTGCGTGAAACCGGCGTCGTCGCGCCTCACAGAGCGACGGCCTCAGCCGGCGGCCAGGTCGCGCTGATACCAGGTGCCCGGCCGGCCGCCGGGATTGGCCGGGCCGACCGGGTGGAACCCGGCCTTGGTCAGCACCTTCTGGGACGCGACATTATCGTGGGTGACCGCCGCCTTGAGTATGCGCAGCCCGTACTGCCCTGCCGCCAGCTGGCACAGTTCCCGTACGGTCGCGGTCGCCACGCCGCGGCCGGCGACATGCTGCGCGACCCGGTAGCCGAGCTCGGCCGCACCGTCCTCGATGTCGACCAGGTTGAACCGGCCGAGTACGGAGCCATCCTCGCCGACGAGCAGGTGAAAAGCGCAGGTACCAGCCTGCTGTTCAGCCAGCAAGGCGTCATGCCGCTCGGTGAACTGGTCGTAGAACTCATCGCCGCGGTCGGAGATGAAGGTGGTGAAGTAGGCGCGGTTCGCCAGTTCGAAAGCCAGGACAGCCGGGGCATGGTCGGCGCGCAGGCGCTGCAGCTCAGGCACCGGCCAACCCTACTCAGAGGGTGCACCGCGGTCACCTGATTTTCGTCTGACCTGTTACAACCAGCTGGGTCTAGTGCTGCGGCACGGTGTTCTGGCAGCCAGCTATGCCGTCGAACGGCCCGCCACGATGATCTGGAACCACCTGCGCTCCCAGAATGCTGAGTGCTTGAGCAACCCGAGCAATGACAACGAACTCGCCGTGGGAGTCCTGCGGGCGTCGGCATCGCTGACACCTTGCACCTTCCGGATCAAAGCCGCGCGCTGCAGATCGAGGAACCCGCACAGCGCTTCCCGCTCGGTGGAGGACGCGAAGTCCTGAGCCGTCGTCATACCGCCGACGCTACAAGGCGGGGCGGCGGTGCAGCAGCCAGGTGGCGGCGTTCAGGACCAAGTCTCCGAAGTCGCAGGCGTTGTGGGCGAAGCGTCCGTTGATGCGGTGCTGCCGAACCCCGAATCGTGCCGTGACCTGGGGTGCAAGTCAGGCGTCAAGGTCGCTGCAAGACAACTGGCCAGGCTGATAGCAGCACATGACGGTGCTGCACCCCCTCGGCAGCGGGACCAACGGCCTCCCCGCTGCCGAGGGCCGCAGCGGATGCCCGAAGGGGGGGGCCCATGAAGGTGCTCAACTTCCCCGCAAGGGGACGCCTGCGGAATGGCAGGCGTGGCGACGACCTGTCGCGGCCCGGATCGCGCGGCGAGCACATCCTGCAGGAGCGGTACGGCACGACGGACCGCGCCAACAACTTCTACGGCAATCAGCTCAGCGACCAGCTGACTCCGACGATGGTGGAGTTCATCGGACGCATGGAGATGGCGTTCGTCGCCACGAGCGACGCGGGCGGTGAATGCGACTGCAGCTTCCGGGCCGGGACGCCCGGTTTCGTGCGGGTGCTCGACGAGCACACCATCGCCTATCCCGAGTACCGGGGCAACGGCGTCATGGCGAGCCTGGGCAATCTCCTGGAGAACCCGCACATCGGCATATTCATGGCCGACTTCAGCCGCGACCTCATTGGGCTGCATGTCAACGGCAACGCTGAAATCGTCACACCAGCGCACATGCAGGAACTCGATTGTGACCTGCCCGACCAGGCGACGCATTCCGGGCGGCGGCCGGTCCAGTGGGTGCTGGTGCGGATCACAGAGGCGTATATCCACTGCTCCAAGCACATTCCCCTGCTGGTGCCCCAGTCCCGGGTCCGGCACTGGGGCACCGACAACCCACGCCACAAGGGAGCCGACTACTTCGGCGCCGCTGCCCAGAAGCGAGGGGCCCAGGAAGCCGTCCCAGTGCCGGCCGCCCAGCCGGCCACCCAGCCAGCCGCTGCGCCCGCAACGGCGAGGGTCCTGGCCACGACAGGGACGGAACTGCCCGGCGGCCGCACAGAACTGCCGGTGAAGGTCGCCAGGTAACCGCGTGGCGAATGCGGATTGGGCCGGGACTACCCGTCGGCCGGTGGCTTTCTTGCCTCGAAAAGGAACCGTACGCTGGTCGCCACGAACGGCCCGCTGGTCTCGATCCGCTCGTGCAGTGCGCGCAGCCGGTCGCGGTAGGTTTCCACGCTGAAATCCGGCACGATCCAGATGACCTTCCGGAGGAAATGGATGACCGCCGCTATGTCGCGGAACTCCATCCGGCCGCTGAACTCGCGTAGATCCACCATGGTGAGCCCGGCGGCCTCGGCGTCGATCACCGACCATTTGGGGTCGCGGGTCGGCCCGTCCTGCGGCGGCTGGGGTCCCATCAGGAACTCGGTCAGCTCGCGCACCGAGCCATCGCCCACGTCCTGCGAGAAGTACGTGCCGCCCGGCTTCAGGACCCGCGCGACCTCATCCCACCGCACGCAGACCGGGTGACGGCTGACGACCAGGTCGAACGTCGCGCCGGCGAAGGGCAGGCCGGCGTCGCAGTCCGGCACCTCCACCACGCGCCCGCCGAGCGCCGCGAGGTTGCGCCTGGCCACCTCGATGTTGGGTGGCCAGGATTCCGTCGCAACCAGCGCCGGCGGCGCGGCGGGCACCGAGGCGAGCACCTCACCGCCGCCGGTCTGCAGGTCCAGCGCCGCCGCCCCTGGCACCCCGGCCAGTGCGGCCATCCGCTCGCCGAGCAGCCTGGCATAACCCCACGGTGGCCGTTCTTCGGTGGCCCGGCCCTGGAACCAGGAGAAGTCCCAGCCCGCCACCGGGACCGCGGCTCCTTCGGCCAGCAACTCTTCGAAGCTGGTCACGCCGCGCTCTGGCCGGGCTCCACAGCCGGGGCGGCGGTGTCGACGATCGTGACTCCCGGCGCCACCGCCGCGACCACGGCCGCCAGCCGGCCGTGGTCAAGCCGCCAGCCGACGACCCGCCGGGTCGCCCAGGTCGGCACGCCGGGAACCGGGCAGCCAGGCGCCTGCTCGTTGCCCCACAGCAGCGGCGTGGCGCCTTCCTTGCGCTGCACCCCGATGCACGGCACCGGGACATGGTTGCCCTTGGCCTGTGGGCTGGACTGGTAAAGGATGATGCTCTTGACGTCCGTCCAGGGGATGAACAAGGGCGAACCGCGGCGCACCGTCAGCTTGTCCGGGACGGCACCGAGCGCGACGCCTTCCCTGTCGACCCGGAACGCGATCCTGCGCCGGGCCAGATCGACCGCGCCCGCCCCCTGCGCGATGAGAATGCCGAGCACGATCGCGATTACCATGAGGATCATCGGTGAATGCCAGAAGAAGCCAAGGCCGATCACCAGGAGGCTGACGGCCAAGCCGAAGACAGCGCGGCCGGTCAGCCTGTAGCGCTCTTCGTAGCGGTCCAGATCTGGCAGCAATGCCTCATCTGCGGCAAACACCGCACCAGTCAACCCGCCCATCCACCCTCCCCGCAACGATACTTAAGCACCTTTCGTCCCTAAATGATAGACGATGGGGTGATTTCCTAAGCCAAAACGATCACGCTGGCCACCAGCAACCGCCGCCTGCACGCTGGTCACGCCCTCGGTCACCCGCAAAGTCTGCCAGCCAGCGCTCCGCTAGGCCGGGTCAGGCCCGCCGCGCCAGGCCGGCATGGGGCACTCCGCCACGGCGACGGCGAAGACTTCCGCTTCGATGCCCCGGGGCCGCGAACGCCCGTGGATAGAGCGGGCCGTCCATGGTGTAGCTGATGCCGAGCACGCCGATCCGCTCGTGCCCGTCGGCCGCGGCCTGGCCGGAGACCACCCCGGCGATGTGCAGACCGGGCAACGGGACGGCTGGCAGGCGCGCGCTGTCGCCGCAACGGAGGAACCGTTAACCCATGCTCGTACGCTGATTTTTTTGGTTTTAACGGAAACAGTGCCGGCATTACTCTCTGCGGATGCGCATCGATCGCACGCTGGGCTCCTACCTTTCCGTTCTGGGCCTCGGCGCCAGCGCGGACGCGGCCCGCCTGCAGCGGGGCCAGTTCCACGACGTGGTGCTGCATGATGACGTCGCCTACCGGTTCCCCCGGGACGAGGAATCCCGCCGCGCGCTGCCCGGCCGGATGGCCCTGCTGAGTGTTCTCGGCAGTATCGACGCGGAGCTGGCCGCGACGATCCCGGCGCCGCTGGCCGAGCCCGACATGAGCCAGCCGCTCGGGCGCTGCCACGCCGCACTGCGCCGGTTGCCCGGCCGGCAGCTCGGCCGCGACGAGGCCCGTTCCCCAGGGGTGCTCGCGGAACTGGCCCGGGCCCTGGACACGCTCGCCAAGCTGGGCACGCACCCCGCGGTGGCCGCAGCCGTGCCACGCGCCGATCCGGACGGCTGGGAACGCTTCGCCGACGAGGTTGAACGGGTCCTGTTCCCGCTGATGTCAGACTCGGGACGGCGCCTGGCCGACGCCGAGCTGGCCGCGGTGAAGGCAGTCGACCCGGCCGGCGACGCGCTCGTGCACGCCGATCTCGGCGGCACCAACCTGCTCTGGACCGCCACAGCGCCCGGCTTCCGCCTCACCGGGATCATCGACTGGGACGAGGCCCGCATCGGCAGCCAGGCCGACGACCTGGCCTCGCTGGCCGTCACGTTCGGCTGGCCGCTGGCCGGATCACTCGACCGGCAACGGCAGGCCGGCCGCTGTCCCGCCATCGCGGACGCCCGGGTCATCGCGGCCACCTTCGCCCTGCAGCAAGCCCTCCCCGCCGCCCTGAGCGGCGACGCCGAAAGCCTCGCCGACGGCCTCACCCGCTACACAGAACGAATGGTCGGACAATAACTGAAATATCCGTAATGTCTGGTGGGGGGTGCTGCGGCGGCGGGCCTGTTGTAACTTCTCCTCTGTCTCCTTGTCATCTGGCGGCGGCCCGGGAGCGGGCCCGTGGGCCAATAGCGTGTTCTTCGTCGACAGCCAGCGGCTCGCGGTCTGGGAATCGCCGGATCCCGCATACATCTGGGCGATCAGGTCATAGATCGTGCCTTCGGGCATGGCATGGCGGTAAAAGAGCCGGAGCAGGAGCCGTTCGGCCGCATCGGTGAATCCGCGAGAGGCGAGCCGGCGGGCGGCAGCGAGGCGGTCATTCAGCACATTCGGCGGGGCAGCCGGAAGTGGCTCGATCTGCGAACGGTGCAGTGACGCCTTTGCGGCGAGCCGGCGGTAGGCACCATCGGGGTAAACGTCCGCGATCAGGTGGATCCGGTCCGGGCCGAGGAGATTGCAGACTCCGTGGGCATGCGCCGGGGCCAGCCGCCAGAGCCCGCCAGCCGCCAGGTGAACCTTGGTGCCTCCGGTGACCAGGAACGCGGAGGAGTTGGTCCGCAGCGGCAGGTGCAGACGGTGCCGTTCGACCTGGTGCAGCTCGTGGTAGTCCCGGTGTTCCCACAAGAACGCGTTCGGCTCCAGCCGGGCCAGCCGCACCCACATGTACGACAGGCCCAGCCCGGCCAGCAGCTCTGCGGTGGCAGGCATGTGTTTCAGCAAGTCCGTGGGCGCTGCGTCGCAATCGCGGATCGTCACGTCCGCCGCGTTACCTGTGGCGTTCATCAGGGATGCCGTCCACCAGCCGCCCGACTGGTACAGCCCGTACTCGGCGGTCCAGGGCACCGGGGCGGTCAGCGCTTCATGCCGCAACTGCCCGGCACGCTCCTCATCGATCTGCTCCAGGTGCGCGATCTGCCCGGCCAGGCCGGCCGGCAACTGGGAATCCTCCATTCTCGTCCCTCCGTCGGTGAAGCCGCCTGTGGCTCTCACCAGGTCTGGCGTCAGGCGTGCCAGCCGGTTGCGGTGGACCATTCTTCGGCGGCGGCGATGACGACGTCCACCACGGGATCCTTGATGTCGGTGTAGACGTCGATGCCGGGGGTGTGGGCGGCCAGGGCCGTCTTGAAGGCCGCGTAGCCGGCCACCGCCCCGGGATGGGCGCGGAACCAGTCGCGGAACAGCAGGGCCAGCCGCTCGTTGGGCGAACCGGTGCGGCGGACGTGCAGGTTGACGTCGCCGAGCGGGCCGCGGCGGCGCCAGTACCGCTTGGCCCAGCGGTGCGGGTCGTCGTCGCGGCCGGCCGGGACGTGGTCATGGTCGTAGGGGAGCCGCTCGAACCCGAGGCCGGCCAGCGGCTCCTCGAAGGCGAGCGCCGCCTGGTCCAGGCCGGGGACGCTGACCTGCATGTCCAGGATGTCCTTGGCGGCCATCCCGGGAATGGAGGTGCTGCCGATATGCTCGACCCGCTCGGCCAGCGGGCCGAGTCCGCGCAGCGAAGCGGCGAGCGCGGCGGCTCGCTCCGGCCAGTCCGGGTGGTAGGCCACGATGACGGCGCGCACGGGATGATCCCTTCATTGGCTGGGCCAGGCGGAGGCGGCTATGAGTGAGCTGGACGTTGTCACGAGCGCGGACCGGCCGGATCTGGAGGACCAGGCGCGAGCCGCGTTCCGGGGCGAATGGCCGGAGTTCATCTTCCACGATCCCGTCTCGGCGGCGCACATCGAGCGGGTGGAGGAGTACTTTCCCGGCTACGACATCATGCTGCTCGATGACGGCGAGGTGGTGGCCGGCGGCTGGGGGGTGCCGATCCGGTGGGACGGCACCGCGGCAGGTGCGCCGGACGGGTACGACGGAGCGCTGGT
The DNA here is from genome assembly GCA_036495485.1 of Streptosporangiaceae bacterium. GTDB lineage: Bacteria > Actinomycetota > Actinomycetes > Streptosporangiales > Streptosporangiaceae > PALSA-505. The sequence continues at coordinate 7,108 of DASXMU010000007.1, read as the reverse complement.
CGTGGCCGTGACCGGCCACGAGAACGGGGACACGCCGGACACGCTGTCGGTCATGGCGGTCGCGGTCAAGAACGGCCGGCAGGGCCGCGGCCTGGCCGGGCGGGTGCTGACCGCGCTGCGCGAGCGGGCCGTCGCGAGCGGCCTGGAGCGGGTGATCGCCCCGGTCAGGCCGACGCTGAAGAGCCGCTATCCGCTGACCCCGATGGCGGAGTTCGCCACCTGGCAGCGGCCCGACGGGCTGCACCTGGACCCGTGGATCCGCACCCACCAGCGGCTCGGCGCCGGCATCCTGGGGCCCGCGCCGCGGTCGATGGTGATCGAGGGAAGCGTCGGCGACTGGGAGGACTGGGCCAAGATGGCCTTCCCGGCCAGCGGGCAGTACGTGGTGCCGGACGCGCTCGACCTGGTCGGCATCGACCGGGAGCAGGACCGGGGCATCTACGCCGAGTCGAACCTGTGGATGCGGCACCTCTAACCAGCGGCGGTCAGCCGGGTGCGCTGGCCCGCAGCAACTGCCTGGCGCGCAGCGCGATCTCCAGCTCGAACCGGGCGTCCGGCTCGTGCAGTTCGCCGCCGAACAGTTCGTCGATCTGGCGGAGGCGGTAGCGGACGGTCTGCGGGTGGACGTGCATCAGGGCGGCGACCTCGTTGGCGTGGCCACCGTGCTTCAGCCAGACCAGGAGGGTCTCGGCCAGGCGGTCGCGCTGGGCCGGCCTGAGCTGGTCCAGCGGGGCCAGCCGGGCGGCGCGCAGGGCCTTGGTGAGCTCTTCGTCGGAGAAGATCAGCAGGGTTGACATGTGCTGGTCGCAGCGGATCAGGCCGCCGCGGAAGTCGATGACGGCGCGCAGGCCCAGGGCCAGCGCCTGGCGGGCCCAGCGCAGCGAGGTGCTGGCCCGGGCCAGCGGGACCGCCGGGCCGAGCGCGGCCGACCAGCCGTGCAATGCGTGGCTGATGAGCGCGGCGCGGCCGGGGCCGTCCGGGTCGGGGACCAGCAGGAAGGGTTCGGACCTGGTGCGGTCGATGAGCACGTCGGGAGGGAGCGCGGGGTCGGCGGGGGCGGCGGCGCCGGAGTTGAGCGACTCCTCCAGGGCGGCGACCGCGACCCGGCGGGGCAGCGGCCAGGCGGCGGCCTTGGCCCGGTCGGCGATGGCCTCCATGGAGGCCGGCGGGTCCCGGACGATCAGGTCGAGCAACTGCCTGCGGCGGCGCTCGCGCTCGTCCGCGACCTGGGCCCTGGCCTCCTGGTAGCCGGTCGCGCAGGCGGCGGCCAGCTCGCCCAGGTAGACGTAGATGGCCTCGCCGATGCGGCCGAGCACCTCGATGTCCAGGCCCGGCTGGCCCGCCGCCGCCATATAGACGCGCCGCCAGGCCTCCCTGGCGCCCAGGCGCAGGGCGTTCTGCACCGGCTCCAGGCTGCGTCCCTCGTGTGCCTCGATGGCCCCGATCGAGCGGAACTCGGTGACGATCGCCTCGAAGGACGCCTCGGGGTTGGCCACCCGCTCGATGAACTGCTCCACCGAGTGCCTGACGGCGCGGCTGATCACCTCGGCGTAGGAGGAGTCCAGCGGGCGGGTGTACTCGGGCACGCCGAGCTGGATCGCGTCGATCATCTGCTCGATCGCCCGGTCCAGCTGCGGGCGCAGCATTGGCGCCAGCCCAGGTGGCAGGCCATGCCACACGTCGGAGGACTCAGTCAGCTCTCGCATCTGCTCACCCACCGGAAGCGCCCCAGGCACGGCCGGGAGCGGGCCGGAGCGTCCCACATTTCGATGGCACAATGTTACCGTCTGGTAACTAATTTGTCACGCAAACGGCACGTCTGTGGCCGATGAGCAGCAGGGGTAGCTATTGACGCGGGAGTTCGCCAATGAGCGGCGGAAGCGTTGCCCAGGGGGTTCCCGATGACGAAAAAAGGTAGCGCCATCAGCGGTGGCATGAGCACCGTTCGGTGATTTTCTTTCTTTCCAAATAAATGAAACCCAGCGGACCCGCACAATCGAGCGGGGAGAACTACGAAATATGGCGGTTTTATCAATCAAGATGAGACGCGTCGTTGAAGCGGCGGACCGTCCACTGGCCACCGTGCACGACCAGCTCGGAGATGGAGCCGTTGTCCGCGTTGACGAAGGCGAACGGACGCGATCCGGTGGCCAGCGCGAGGATCTGGCCGATGATGCCGCCGTGGATGAAGACGGCCAGGCGCTGACCTGGGTGGGCGGCGGCCATCCGGTCGATCGCGCCGCGCACCCTGGCGGCCAGCTCCCTGGCGGGCTCGGCGCCGGGGATGACGTCCCAGCGCTCCTGCGCCCACATGCGCTGGGCCAGCGGGCCGTTTTCGGCGACCATCTTGCGGTACATGCCGCCCTCCCAGTCGCCGAGGCCGACCTCGCGCAGGTCCCGCTCGACGATGGGGACCAGGCCGAGGCGGCCGGCCAGCGGGGCCGCGGTCTGGGCGGTGCGGCGCAGCGAGGTGACATATATCGCATCGATGGGCTGGCCGGATGCCAGCCGGGCGGCTATCAGTTTGGCCTGCGCGGCACCTTCGGGCGCGAGCGCGGGGTCGGCGCGGCCGTCGGCGACCGGGAACGGCTCGCCGGGGCGGGCGCGTTCGGACTCGCCATGCCGGATCAGCAGGAGTTCGGTGGACCCTGGAGGGGGTGTGAAGCGGAGCTGCCGGTAGGTGCCGTCTGGCTGCAGGCCGTCGAGTGAAGTCACAGGTCACCAGTGTGAAGGCCGGCCTGGGGCAGGCCGGCGGCGCGGTCGTCGTATCGATGATGTCTATCGATGCTGGCGATCATTGGCATTGGACCTATCAGCCGAGGCCTCCCTACATTGGGAAAGATTAACCAAGTCCTGGTCACCGGGCTGCAGCCCGGACTGACGGGACCGGGACTTGCCCGGCCCCGCCTGGCGGGCGATACTCCGTGGGAAGGTCCTGGCTGAGCAGTGGATTAGGCGGCTCACGCAGCCCGGCTTGGGCCGGATCGGCAGCACTAGGCTGGTAGCGATATATGACGATCTTCGCGGCAAGATCTGCTCAGCAGTGCCAGAAAATGCCTGAAATTGACTTAATCGGTAGGTTTAGTTAGAGAATATCCCGCGTACCGTCCCGGGACTGGAAGGCGAGGCCACGCATGCGCATCACCCGTCGACTGGCTGTCATGGCGGCCCCCCTCACCCTGGTCGCGGTTCTGGCGGCGTGTTCAAGCGGGCCGGCCAAGCCCGGCAGCTCGGCCCCCAAGGGCCACCTGACGCACGGTGGCACCGTCAACATGGCCTGGGTGGGCGCGTCGCCCAACCTCATCTTCCCGCTGGCGCCGGCGACCAACACGAACGGCTACAACGTCAACCTCTACCAGCCGATGTGGCCGGACATCGTCTACGAGGGCGACGGCGGCAAGTCGATCGTGAACCCGCAGAAGAGCCTGTTCAGCTCGATCAAGTACAGCAACGGCGACAAGACGCTGACCATCGTGTTCAAGCCCTGGTCCTGGTCGGATGGCAAGCCGGTCACCAGCAGGGACTTCACCTTCGTCTACAACCTGCTGAAGGCTGAGGTGTCGAACTGGGCCTACTACGCGCCCGGGCTGTTCCCCACGGACGTGAGCAGCGTGTCCACGCCCAACGTGCACACGGTCGTGCTCAACCTCACGCACTCCTACAACCCGAACTTCTACACCGACGACGTGCTCTACAACATCCCGCTGCTGCCACAGCACGCCTGGGACAAGACCTCGGTGAGCGGCGCGGCCGGGAACAACGACGAGACCACCGCCGGGGCCAAGGCGGTCTGGAACTTCCTGCAGAAGCAGGGCAGCGACATGTCCACGTTCACCACCAACCCGCTGTGGAAGGTGGTCGACGGGCCGTGGACGCTGGCCGGCTTCGCCAGCAACGCCGACTGGGAGTACGTCCCCAACAAGCACTACTCCGGCCCGGACAAGCCAGTCATCTCCCGGATGAACAACCTGGTGTACACCACGGACACGGCCGAGCTCGACGCGCTCAGGTCCGGCTCCCTCCAGGTCGGCAACCTGCCGCTGAACGACGTGCAGCAGATCCCGGCGCTCCAGTCGCAGGGGTACTCGACGGCCACCCTGAACGTCCCCGGTGTGGCGATGATCGTCCCGAACTTCTACAACGCCACCACCGGGCCGATGGTGCGGCAGCTCTACATCCGCCAGGCACTCGAGGACTTGATCAACCGCCCGCAGATCGTGTCCAAGGTCTACGCCGGCTACGCCGACCCGGGCAACGGGCCGGTACCGCTCAAGGCAGGCGGTCCGTGGGTGTCACCGCTGGAGAAGTCCGGCGGACCCTACCCGTACTCGCCGTCCAAGGCCATCGCCCTGCTCAAGGCGCACGGCTGGAAGGTGGTACCGAACGGCACGTCCACCTGTCAGTCGCCCGGCAGCGGGCCGGCCAACTGCGGCGCTGGGATCGCCGCGGGCCAGCAGTTCAACCTCACGCTGGCGTACTCGTCCGGGCAGACCACCTTCAACGAGCAGGAGGCGGCGATCCAGTCGTCCGAGGCGCAGGCCGGTGTCAAGATCAACCTGAAGTCCGAACCGTTCAACACGCTGGTCTCCACGGTCGGCGTGTGCTCGGCCAGCTCGCATCCCACCTCGACCTGTGGCTGGCAGCTGGTGGACTTCGGCTACGACCCGGACAACGGCCTCTACCCGTCCGGTGAGAGCTGGTTCAACGATGCCGGCTCGAACAACCAGGGCGGTTACTCCAGCCCGGAGATGAACAACCTGATCAACGCCACCGAGTACGGGGCCAACCCGCAGACCTTCTACACCTATGAGGACTACGCGGCCAGGCAGCTTCCCTGGCTGTGGGTGCCGGACCAGTCGTTCATCAACGTGTACAAGAGCAACATCGCCGGTTACGCGCCGCTCAACCCGTTCAGCGGCGGGCTCGACCCGGAGGACTGGTACTTCACGTCCTCCTGATGGAACTCCAGGTGACCGCTGCTGAGCGACGCTCGTGACCGCTTACCTCGTCCGCCGCGTTGGCCAGGCCATCGTGGTCGTGATCGGCGTCATGATCCTGACGTTCATCATGATCCACATGGAACCTGGCAGCGTGGCCAGGGCCGTGCTCGGGATACACGCCACGCCCGGCAGGATCGCGATCTTCAACAGCACCTACGGGCTGAACGAGCCGTTGTACAGCCAGTTCGTCACCTACGTGCAGCAGGTGTTCCACGGCAACCTCGGCACCTCCTACCAGCTACAGCAGCCGGTGACGTCGCTGATCGCGCAGCGGCTGCCGAAGGACGCGATACTGCTGGGGATCTCCACGGTGCTGGCCCTGCTGCTCGCCATCCCGATGGGGATGTACCAGGCGACCCGGCGCAACACGCTGGGGGACCACGCGTTCACCAGCGTGTCGTTCACGCTGTACTCGATGCCGGACTTCTTCTTCGCGCTGCTGCTGATCGCGCTCTTCTCGGTGCAACTGCGGATCCTGCCGCCCACGGTTCCGGCGGCCGCGTCGGTGGGGGGGCTGCTGGCCGACCCGAAGGCGCTCGTCCTGCCGGTGGCGACGCTGGCGCTGGTCACCGTGGCCAGCTTCAGCCGGTACATGCGGTCCTCGGCGATCGACGTGCTGAGCCAGGACTTCATCAGGACCGCCAGGGCCAAGGGCATGCCGGAGCGGAAGATCCTGCTCCGCCACGTGCTGCGCAACTCGCTGCTGCCGGTGGTCACCCTGCTCGGGCTGTCGCTGCCGGGGATCGTGGCCGGCGCGGTGATCGCCGAAGAGGTGTTCAACTTCCCGGGCATGGGGCTGCTGTTCTACCAGGCCGCCACCAGCCACGACTTCCCGATCCTGCTCGGCTCGACGCTGGTGGTGGGGGTGGCCACGGTCATCGGGAACCTGCTAGCCGACATCGGGTACGCCGTCCTCGACCCAAGGGTCCGCTATGGCCGCCCGTGAGCCGCGGCTTGGCGCGGTCGCCGCGCCCGAGCCGGACGGCACAGTGGGCACGGCGGGCCAGGCAATGGCCCCGGCCGCGCCGGGCCCGCTGCGGCGGATACTCGCGTCGTTCCTGGAGAACCGGGTGGCGGTCGCCGGGGCCGGGATCGTCGTCGCGGTCACGCTGTTCTGCTTCGTCGGGCCGCTGATCTACCGGACTAACCAGGTCACCGTGCACCTGAACCTGGAGAACCTGCCACCCAGCGGCAAGTACCCGCTGGGCACCGACGGCTCCGGGTACAACGTGCTCGGCCGGCTGATGCTGGGCGGCCAGTCGTCGCTGGAGCTTGGCTTCGCGGTGAGCATCGCCACCTCGGTCATCGGCACGCTGTACGGCGCCATCGCCGGGCTGGTGGGCGGGCTCATCGACGCCATCATGATGCGCGTCGTGGACACGTTCCTGGCCATTCCCGGCCTGGTGCTGCTGCTGATCCTGGTGAACATCTTCACGCCCAACCTGTTCATGATCATCGTCCTGCTGTCGCTGCTGTCCTGGCTGGGCGTGGCCCGGCTGGTCCGGGGCGAGGTGCTGACGCTGCGGACCAGGGAGTACGTGCAGGCGGTGAAGGTGATGGGCGGCTCCAAGTGGCGGATCGTGACCCGTCACCTGGTGCCCAACGCCATCGGCGTCATCATCGTGAACGCGACCTTCACGGTCGCCGACGCCATCCTCACGCTGTCGGCGCTGAGCTTCCTCGGGCTGGGCCTGCCGCCGCCGGAAGCCGACTGGGGCGGGATGCTCACCAACGGGCTGAACTACCTGTTCGACGGGTTCTGGTGGCTGGTCTACCCGCCGGCGATCATCCTGATTATCACGGTGGTGGCGTTCAATTTGATCGGCGACGCGATCCGCGATTCCCTGGACGTGCGGCTGCAGCGCCTTTGAGCGTTATGCAAACCGCATCGTGAGTGCAGGCCCGGAGGGAATCGGCGTGAAGATCGCAGGGATGGTCGTGTGGGTGCTGACGGCCGGCATCGGGGTGTACGTGCTGGTGACCGGGATCGGCGCGCAGCGGCGTGGGGCGGGGTCGAGGCCGGGGTCGGGGTCGGGGTCGGGGTCGGGGTCGGGGTCGGGGTCGGGGTCGGGGTCGGGGTCGGGGTCGGGGTCGGGGTCGGGCGAGCT
>DASXMU010000006.1:0-10588 GCA_036495485.1 Streptosporangiaceae bacterium | reverse complement strand
GTCGTTGGCGCCCATCACCAGCAGCACCGGCGGGCCGGTGTTGGTGAGCGCGCCCGGCGCCTCATACAGCAGGAACTCCGACCCGGGCGGCTGGGTGGCACCGAAGAACGTCTCGGCCTGGCCGGTCTGGTTGTCCCTGCCATCGGGCAGGTAGGACTCCGGCGGCCAGGACGGGTACACGTCGTTCCACAGCTCGGCGCTCTGCCAGCCGTACTTCACCGAGGTGTAGGTGTGCAGCAAGGTGAGCGAGCCGAGCCCGGACGGGCCACCGGCCATGGCAGGCCCGGCCGGCAGCAGGAACGCTCCGGCGAGCGCGGACACAGCCGCGAGGGCTGGCAGGACGCGGCGGCGCGTGGGCCTGGTCGCGGCCCGGGCGGGAGCGCGGCAGGCAGACCTGGCGAGAGTGTGGCGGGCAGACCGGGCGAGAGTGTGGCGGGCAGACCGGGGTGTGGCCCGGGCGGGAGCATGGCGGGCAGACCGGGGTGCGGCCCGGGCGGGAACGCGGCGGGACCGGCGGGTAAGTCCCCACATGGCAATCACACATCCTCAAGATCAACATGACACCTGATTCACCTATTATCTAATAAGTCTCTTTTGACCGGCAAGTGTTAGCTGGACGTTGCTTAGTTGCGCCCGATCGTGCTGACGGGGCCACCGCACCGAGCTGGCGGAAGCCCTAGCCCGGTAACGCCTCAGCGGTGCGTGACCGGGTTTCCGGTGCGAACAGGCCGAACACGGCAGCCAGGCCGAGCATGCCTGCGGCTAGCTCGAAGGCCGCGGCGTAGGAGGCGGTGTCGACGAGGAAACCGGCCACCACCGGACCGGTGACCGCGCCGGTATCGCCCGCCATCTGATAGGTCGCGACCAGGCTCCCGCCGCTCGGGGGCAGGATGTCGCCGATCATGGCCGAGGGCGCCACGTCGAGCAGGCCCGAGCCGAGGCCGGCCACCGCGAGCGCGGCCAGGTACCCCCACAGGCCGGGCAGGAACGCCAGCATGACCAGGCCGGCCGCGGACCCCGCGCAGCCGGCGATGATGACCGGGCGGCGGCCCAGGGCATCGGCCGCCCAGCCGCCGGGCCACAGCATTGCCGCATTCGTCGCGGCGAAGACCAGGAACCCGATGCCGGTCCAGACCGCCGACCGGTGCAGCTCGTCCCGGACGAACAGCGGCACGATCGCGCTGCGCACCCCCATGGCGGAGAACCCGTCGGCCAGGTTGGCGACAGCCGCGGCCCGGTAGGCACTGCTGCGCAGCGCGTAGCCCAGCGCGGCCAGCAGCCGGGCAGGCCGCTGGCCCTTGACTCGCCGGTCCGGCGCGTTCCGCAGGCCGACCGCGGCGATGACCGCGGGGACGGCCAGCAGGCCACCGTAGATGAGGAAGGGGGCGCGCAGCGACCAGGCCGCGACCAGCCCGCCGAGCGCGGGCCCGCTGATCCCGCCCACCAGGAACCCGCCGCTGAACAGGCCGCTGGCCCGGCCCCGCTGCTCGGCTGGCACGCTGACCAGCAGCAGGGTCTGCGCGCTGACGCTGAACATCGCCGACCCGACCCCGCCGGCCCCGCGCAGCACCAGCAGCTCGACGTAGGACTGGGAGAACCCGGCCAGCAGGCTGCTGACCGCGACCACCGCGATGCCGGCCGCCATCACCGCGTGCTCGCCGAACCGGTCGACCAGCCGCCCGGCGGGCAGCGCCCCGGCCACCCGCATCAGCGCGAACGCGCTGATCACGCTCGCGGCCGCGGCCGTGCTCACGCCAAACTGCCGGGCGAACGCGGGAATGGCCGGGGCGACGATCCCGTAGCCGAGCGCGACGGTGAACGAGACCGCGGTGAGAACCGCCACCTCCCGCGGCAGGCCATGAAACGGGCCGCGCAGCCGACGGCGCGGCCCTCCGGGCATGAACCGCCCGATCCGGGGCCGGGTGTCCGTCACGTGGCGGTGTCGATGTGGGTTCGGTGGCGCATGACATCACTATGGTGTGCGTACGCTGCTGAAGATGCAGCTTTATTTTCCCGATCCGCCGCTGTCCGCCGACGGTATCGCGCTGCGCAAACTGGCCGCCGACGATATCGGGTGGATCACGCAGGCGTGCAGTGATCCCGAGCTGAGCCGCTGCATACCGGGCATGCCCTATCCGTACTCGGTGACGGACGCGCTCGCCTTCGCCGAGCACGTCGCCCGGTCCTGGGCCGATGGCAGCAGCGCGATCTTCGTGATCGCCCGGGCGGCCGGCGGCGACGGGTGCGGGATGCTCGAAGTGCATCTGCACGCCGGGGAGCCGGCGCTGGCCAGCATCGGCTACTGGCTGCGGCGCGGGGCACGCGGGCAGGGCGCGGCGACGATCGCGGTCGGGCTGGCGTCGCGCTGGGCGTTCGCGGAACTGGGCATCGAGCGGTTGCAGCTGACGACCGCACCGGGCAACACGGCGTCGCAGCGGGTGGCCGGGCGGGCCGGTTTCACCCGCGAAGGGGTCCTGCGGGCGGCGATGCCGACACCCCAGGGGCGGCGGGACAGCGTGATGTTCTCGCTGCTGCCGGGCGATCTGGATCAAGCCGCCGCGTCCGCTGGCTAGGCTTGCCGACGTGCGGGAACGTTTTGACACCATACGTACCGACCGGCTGCTGATGCGCCGCTGGCGGGAGTCGGACCGGGAGCCGTACGCCGCGATGAACGCGGACCCGGTGGTCATGCGCTACTTCCCCGCCACTCAGGACCGGGCGACCAGCGACACCAGCATCGACCGGATGGAGGCTCTGTTCGACCGGCAGGGCTTCGGGCTGTGGGCGCTGGAGCTCGCTGGGACCGGCGACTTCATCGGCTTCACCGGCCTGAACCCGATGCCTGACGGCGTGCCCGGATCCGGTGGCATGGAGGTGGGCTGGCGGCTGATGGAGCACGCCTGGCACCACGGCTACGCCACCGAGGCCGCGACCGCCGCCGTGGACGTGGCCTTCAACGGCATCGGCCTGGACGAGCTCTGGTCGATGACCGCCGTGCTCAACGAGCCGTCGCAGGCCGTCATGCGGCGCCTGGGCATGACCCTCCACGCCCACTTCGAGCACCCGCGAGTGGACCCCGGCCACCCCGTCCGGCCACACGTGGTCTTCCACCTGAAACGGCCGGTGGCACCGGCTGGCCGCTAGTGCTAGCATTGCTAGCACTGACACAGGAGGTGGTGTATGGCGGCGGTCAGCATCCGGAATCTTGATGACCACGTGCAGGAACGGCTGCGGATGCGCGCGGCTGGTCACGGCAGGTCCATGGAGGCAGAGATCAGGGCGATCCTCACCGAAGCGGTCAAGGAGCCGGGCGAGGAGACCGGCCTGCTCGGCGCCCTTATGGAACGCTTCAGCGCGATCGGTGGTGTCGACCTGGACATACCCGCACGGGCTACCGCACCGCGGGTGGTCGAGTTCGATTGATGATCGTTGTGGATACCAACGTGGCCTCCGAGCTCATGCGGTCATCGCCGGCAATCGCCGTCAGGGACTGGGCTGGTTCCCAAGCCGGGCGGGACCTCTATACGACGGCGATCACCGTGGCCGAGGTGCGGAATGGCATCGAACGCCTGGAGGACGGACACCGCAAGGATCTGATGCGCGCAACAGCGAATGACGTCTTCTCCGCGTTCAGCCGGAACATTCTGCCCTTTGACGCTTCGGCTGCGGTGTACTACTCGTGGGTGGTGAGTGGGCGCAACAGGGCCGGCCGGCCGATCGATGCGCTGGACGCTCAGGTCGCCGCCATCTGCGGTGCGCATGGGGCGGCCCTCGCTACCCGCAACACCAAGGATTTCGATGGCACCGATATCGACCTGATCGACCCCTGGCAGTCCTCCTGACTCAGGTCAGGGCGTGGTGGTGCAGCCACCGGTCTTGTTGTAGAAGCCCGGGCCGGCCAGGCCGGGGCCGGTGATGCCCGGGTGGGCCTGGCCGGTGGCGGTCGGGTAGGCGGTGTCGAACCACTCGGTGAAGAACGTGGTGAGCTTGGCCTGGCAGGCCCCGGTCTGGTTGGGCATCCACTGGTGGAACGCGGCCTCCAGCTCGGGCTCGGTGATGTGGCTGCCGCCGTAGACGCGCTGGATCTGCTGCATGGCCTGGGTGAAGTTGGTGCTGCCCAGGATCTGGCGCAGCGCGATGTAGGCGGCGGCCGGGCGGTCGTAGGTGTTGGAGCTGGAGAACAGCCCGTGGGGGGTCGGGTTGGACGGCGCGGTCGCCCAGAAGCCGGACGGCGCGGCGTAGGTCCGGTTGAAGTCCTTGACCAGGCTGGCCTGGAACGCGGCCTGGCCCTTGCGGGAGCTGGGCCCGCCGGCCGCGGCCTCGGCCTGCCGGGCGGCCAGCAGGTACTGCGCGAGCGTGGCCATGCCTTCCTTGAAGAAGGTCATGTTGTAGCCGCTCTCGGTGACGTTGTCGCCCCACCACTGGTGGAAGTTCTCGTGGTAGAAGACGCTCAGCCCGATCCTCCCGCCGGCGAAGGTGATCATCGTCTCCATCTCCTCCTCGAAGCTGGCCGGCGGGGTGCCGACGACCACGCCGTCAGAGGTGAACGGGAACGTGCCGCTGAACTGGCTCTCGTAGGCGGTGATGTTCTCCTGCAGCTTCATGATGGCCAGGTTCTTCTTCTGCTGCGCCGCCGGGATCGAGGTGTCCTGCGCCTCGTAGTACCGGATGCCGTTGTCGGCCGTGCGCTCGGTCAGGTTGTAGTCGCCGACGCTGTCCTCGACCAGGTAGCTGGCGATAGGCGCCCGCGCGTCCCAGTGCCAGGTGACGGAGCCGCCCGGGAACTCGGGGCTGGGCTTGTTGTGCCTGACCCACACCAGGACGCCGTTGCAGATGACGGTCTTGCCGGCGCTGACCGTGTCGAAGAAGTCGTAGGTGGGCTTGGCCGCCGGGTAGTCGTTGAGCGGCATCCAGTCCTCGGTGGCGACCGGCTCGGTGGTGACGAAGCCGCCGTCGCTGGCCCGGAACCAGCCCTCGGTGGTGCCGTCGCCGTCGTTGTGCACGCCTGGCCTGCCGGTGTAGGCGACCGAGACGGTGAAGGCCGCGCCGCTCCTGATCGGGGTGCGCGGCGTGATCACCAGCTTGTTCGCCGGGCACTGGGTACCGTTCAGCGAGTTCTGCTTCGCCGGGCTGGTGGACATCAGCTCCGGTGAGCAGGCCGGCGGCAGCGGGTTGTGCTTGGGCCCGCCGACCGGGTTGTCCTGTGAGGCCTCGTGCGCGGCTGGGCTGGGGTCGTTCTGCCCGTGCGGGTCACCCGGGTAGGTCGGCTGGACGAAGGTGAACGTGGCCGGGTGGCCGTCGACGCTGACCGAGCGGACCGTCAGGTCCGGGCCGGCCGACGCGTTGGCCGAGGTGCGCTCGAAGTCCAGGCTGAAGCTGGTCAGGCACTGGGTGGCCCGGTCGGTGAGCACCACGTGGTTGCCCGGCAGGAACATGTTGGCGGTGGCGTCGTAGGCCAGGTCGACGCTGGTGTGCACGCTGGTGTAGCCGCCGTTGCCGGTGTCCGGGTACAGGTGGGAGCCGTCGCTGGACAGCGTATGGGCGCCGGCCGAGCACCGCCCGCCGGCGCCCGGCTGGCGGACGCTGGCAGCGGCGGACGAGGCCGCCGCCGGGGCGGTCAGCGACAGGACCGAGATCGATGCGATGACAGTGGCGGGCAGCCAGCGCGCGGCCATAAGGGTTCTCCTAACGTCGCGGGTGCACCCTCTAGCCTGACGCCAAGTCCGGCCGTTGACTACCCGGGCCGGACCCGGGCACATAGCCGCGCGCCTGGGCCGTGCCCCGCGGGGCACGGCCCAGGCGGTGGTCTCGCCGGTCAGCCCCTGATGATGGGCGGGCCGAGCGGGAGGGCCTTGCCGCCGGTGGCCACCGAGGACTGGCCGAAGAAGATGTACACACCGATGGTGGCGAAGATGATGGCGAACACGCCACCGGTCTTGAGGTCGGCGGTCGAGGCGCCGCTGACGCCGAGCAGCACGAAGATCAGCGCGAGCTCGATGAACACGAACACCGCGGTGAACGCCATCGGCAGCCGCAGCGTCGCCAGCGTGAGCATCCCGACACCGATCAGCCAGCTCGTCAGGAACAGCTCGATCGTGCCGGTCGCCGTGCTGCCGAGGACGAACCAGTTGTGGTCGAGTGCCAGCACCAGGGTCGCGAAGCTCAGCCAGAAGCCGGTGAAGATGCCGAACACGCAGGCCACCGCGCTCTGCCCGACGGCCAGCGCCCACAGCGTGGACACCAGCAGGCCGAGGCCGGTCATCGCCATGATGATCGCCAGGGCGGAGCCGAACGTGCCGACCGGCACCGTGGACCCGATCAGGGTGAGGGCCAGGGCGAACGATCCCACGATGAATGCGGGCAGCCCCAGCATCATTGGGTCACCGGCGAGCAATCCGGTCACGGCCGGAGCGGCCGCTTCTTCCTGTGTGGCGGCAGAACCACCTGCGCCTGCGTCAACCGCGGTCATTGCTCCTCCACATGCCGAAGAGTTCACAATCCACTTACGGGGGCGTGGACCTTGACTCGTGTCTACCGCTCCGGCAGTGCCGCGCTTTTCTCAGTTTGAGCCATGCTCTACGCTAAGTCGCCGGAGTAACGATTCCGTACTCGTGGATCTTCCGGTAAATGGTTGCTCGTGACATTCCGAGCGATTCGGCCGCTTTGACCTTATTACCCTTAAAGTCCAGCAGGCTTTGCACGATCGCGTCGCGCTCCATCGATTCCAGCGGGCTGAGCAGCCGGCGGCTCACCGTCCAGCATTCCGGCGGCAGGTCGTTCGGCGTGATCACCCCGGTGCGGCGGTGCTGGACGACCTTGCGCAGCACCTGCCAGAGCTGCTCGGTATTGCCTGGCCAGCTCGACCGCAGCAGCAGCTGCATCGCCTCCGAGGAGCAGACCAGCCGCGGGTACTGGTTGAGCTTGGCGATGAAGAACGGCACCAGCTCGTTGAGGTCCTCGATGTGATGCCGGAGCGGCGGCAGTTCCACCGTGCTGGGGAAGAACCGCATCAGGTCGGCCAGGCCCCCGGAGACCGGCCGCTTGCTGAGCGTGACGGCCACCCAGAGCGCTTCCTCCCGGCCCGCCGCCACCGTCTCCTGCAGCGCGGCCGACAGCGCGTGCAGGCGGCGCGCGCTCAGCTTGTCCACGTGCCTGATGACCAGGCAGCCGACGCCGTCCAGCAGCTCGCGGCGGGTGGTCACCTGCCAGTCCTGGTCCACGGCGGCCGCGGCGTCGATCACGTGGAACCGCTGCGCCGGGTTGCGCCGCTGGTGCACGGCCCGCAGCACGGCCAGCTTGCCGGCACCAGGCTCGCCCTCGAGCGCCAGCCACTCCCCCGCCGCGTACACCGCGTCCACCTGCTGGCTGCCGCGCAGCCACAACGGTCCCGAGCCAACCAGGCCGGGCAGGAACATCTGCTGCTTGGGCGGGGCGTGGTCGGCCATGGCACGGCTGGCCGCCTCCACCAGCTTGATGTGCACCACGCCGCCGGCGTGCCGGTCATTGGCCCGCACCGGCCGGCAGTACATCCGCGCCCTGGAACCGGTGGGCAGCTCGACGATCAGCGAGACCGGGTGCCGGCTGCCCAGCGCCTCGGCCGCCTGGGCGAGCAGCGCGCCCTGGTCGCCTGGGTCGAGCACCTGCCGGGCGTAGTCGTTCATCATGACCACATCGCCGCCCAGCGCCATCACGATGCCGGCGCTGCGGCGGCAGGCCCGCAGGTACTCCTGGAGCAGCTCGATCTCCCGGCCGCTGCTGTCGGCGAGCAGGGCCTGGGTGATCTGGTCGGCGGTGGTCTTGGCCAGCGTGATGAGCAGCCGGTCGGCGTACCTGCGCCAGCAGGTGAGATCCACCGCGCCCAGGGTCACGCCGGAGATGGGATGGCGGATCGGCACCCCGGCGCAGGCCAGGTTCTCCAGGTTCTCGGCGTAGTGCTCGTGGCCGAACACGTGCATCGGCCGGCCGCCCTCCAGGGCCGTGCCGATGCCGTTGGTCCCGACCGACTCCTCGGAGTAGCTGAAGCCGGGCGCGAGCTGGACGCTGTCGAGGTGGCGGTCCAGCTCGGTGTCGGCGGCGAGCCTGGACAGGACCACACCGGAGGCGTCGGTGAGGATGACGCTGATCGGCTGGCTCTCCAGGTTCTCCCGCAGGCTCCTGAGCACCGGCATGGCGCTGCGGGTCAGCCTGCTGTCCAGGTCCGGGTCACCGGTGTAGGAGATGTCGATATTGTCGGCGGCGACGTTCCACCGCCGGGAGCGCCACCAGGACGCGAGGATCGTGTCGCGCACCCGGCTCGGCTCGACCTTCTCGTAGGTGAGGAAGCGCTGCCGCGTTTCAGCCAGGCCCTCACCGTCGGTCAAGGCCAGTGGGGTCGTCGCGGGCAGCGACATGGCGCCTCCTTGCCTCCCGGATCGGTCCGGCGGGTCACCATCGCCCCGCTATGACGTTCGAGCTTTGCGTCGTACTTACAAAGTAAATGCGGTGTTACCGGGGTCTGTCTCATGTTGAGACCCCCGTTTCGCACCTAACGGCTTTTGATGCGTCGGCTAGGAGGTACCCGATGGAGCGGTCTGACGAACCACAGCGCGAGACCTTCAACCCGTGGAGCATCGTCAATCTGGTGTTCCACCATCTAGCTGACCAGGGACTACACCCAATCCTCGGGTCCGGCGGCGACCCCGGGGCACCGGCGGCGGAGTTGCTCAGATGCCTGGGGATCCAGCCCGCGGCCGAGGGAAACCTGGAGATTTCACGTGGCGTGCGCCAGCATCTCGCCGAGATCCGCTCGGTGATGTTCGGCGACGAGCCGCAGCAGGGCTGAATCCGGGCGCGACCGGGTGTGGCCTGCGCGGACGGCCCACGCGTCCGCTGTCTCATGTTGAGAGCCACATGACGTCTGGTGCGCGGTGTGATTCCACACAACAGAACTTCCGCCGTACGCACGTAATTGCGTGCCGCGTCCCGGCCAAGGCGTGGCGCCTGCGACGGCGACGAGTATCAGGCTGCGGGAGGCCGACCATTCGGCCCGAACGAAGGGAAAAGGTGGCAAATTGAGTCGCCAGAGCGTGGCTAAGGCCCACCAGAAGATCCAGGAGCTGTCCTGGGAACCGCTCTATCACGAGCCGGTGGCGCAGTATGGCACCGACTACACGTTCCAGAAGGCGCAGAAGAAGGACCCACTCAAGCAGGTACTCAGGTCTTACTTCCCGATGCAGGAAGAGAAGGACCACCGTGTTTATGGTGCGCAGGACGGTGCCATTCGCGGAAATATGTTCCGTCAGGTGCAGGAGCGCTGGCTGGAGTGGCAGAAGCTGTTCCTGAGCATCATCCCGCTGCCCGAGGTGTCGGCGGCGCGGGCGATGCCGCTGCTGTTCCGCACGGTCCCCAACCCCGAGCTGCACAACGGCCAGGCGATCCAGATGATCGACGAGGTACGGCACTCGACGATCCAGCAGAACCTCAAGCGCCTGTACATGAACAACTACATCGACCCGGCGGGCTTCAACAACAGCCTCCGGAACTTCCAGAACGACTACTGCGGGACGATCGGCCGGCAGTTCGCCGAAGGGTTCATCACCGGTGACGCGATCACCGCGGCGAGCATCTACCTCACGATCGTGGCCGAGACGGCGTTCACCAACACGCTGTTCGTGGCCATGCCCGCCGAAGCCGCCGCTAACGGCGACTACCTGCTGCCGACGGTGTTCCACTCGGTCCAGTCCGACGAGTCGCGGCACATCAGCAACGGGTACGCGACGCTGCTGATGGCGCTGGCTGATGAGTCCAACCACCAGCTGCTCGAGCTCGACCTGCGGTATGCGTGGTGGAACAACCACCGGGTGGTGGACGCGGCCATCGGCACGTTCATCGAGTACGGCACCAAGGACCGCCGCAAGGAGCGGCAGTCCTACGCGGAGATGTGGCGCCGCTGGATCTACGACGACTACTACCGCAGCTACCTCGTGCCGCTGGAGAAGTACGGCCTGGTCATCCCGCACGACCTCATCGAGGAGGCGTGGAACCAGATCTGGAACAAGGGCTACGTGCACGAGGTCGCCCAGTTCTTCGCCACCGGCTGGCTGGCGAACTACTGGCGGATCGACCCGATGACCGACGAGGACTTCGAGTGGTTCGAGTACAAGTACCCGGGCTGGTATGACAAGTACGGCAAGTGGTGGGAGAACTACGCCCGCCTGTCGGAGCCGAACGGGCACCACCCGATCGTCGCCGAGAACGTGGACTACGTGTACCCGCACCGCTGCTGGACCTGCATGGTGCCGTGCCTGGTCCGCGAGGACATGGTCATGCAGGAGGTGGACGGGCAGTGGCGCACGTACTGCCACGAGGTCTGCCGGTGGACCGACGCCGAGGCCTTCCGGCCGACCTTCCAGGGCCGGTCCACCCCCAACATGGGCCAGCTCACCGGCACCCGCGAGTGGGAGACCATGTACCACGGCTGGAACTGGGCCGACGTGGTCTCCGACATGGGCTACGTCCGCGACGACGGCAAGACCATGACCGCGCAGCCGCACCTCAAGCTGGGCGACCAGAAGAAGATGTGGACGCTGGACCACCTGCGCCGGATGCC
>DASXMU010000005.1:0-5706 GCA_036495485.1 Streptosporangiaceae bacterium | reverse complement strand
CTTCCGGTGTGCCCATGCGCCGGGACGGGGTGCGCGCGATGATCGGGGCTACGTGGCCGGCGAGGGCCGCCGTCTTCTCGGTGGCGGTCGGGCCGGGCGCGACCGTGTTCACGCGCACGCCCGAAGGCCCGTACTCGGCGGTCCAGGATTTGGTCAGCGAGTGGATCGCGGCTTTCGTCATGCTGTACAGGGCGGATCCGGCCATCCCCACCAGGCCGTTGATCGAGCCGATGTTGATGATCGAGCCCTTCCCGCGGGCCACCATGGCGGGGGCGACGAGCCCGGTGAGCAGGAAGGCCGCCTTGTCACGGTGTACTCCCGCCGGGGTCCGCTGTCATGAAGGGTGGCGGCTTATATCCGGTTCGCCTTGGGGCACACGGGAAGGGCCGCGGCTGGCGGGTCAGGCGGTCGTGATGGGGTGGTCGACGATGCCGCCGAAGAGGTAGCCCCCTGTGTTGTAGGTGACGGTGACGGGCTGGGTGGCGCCGGTGATGTCGGTGGCTTTGGCCTGCAGGGTGTAGGACCCGGGGCTGGGGGTGTGCCAGGGGTATTCCCACAATTGCCAGGCGGTGGGCAAGCCGGTATCGCGGGGGATGGCGTAGTGCCACGTGTTCCCGCCGTCGGTGCTGACCTGGGTGTAGGCGATAGGCCCGTTACCGGACCAGGACCGCCCGGTGAGCAGGTAAGGCTGGTTCGCCGGCAGATGGGCGTCCCATTCGAGCTCGAAGGCGCTCTTGACCACCTGGGTGGTGATCAGCTGCCCGGCGGGTGGGTAGCTCGGGCCGAACAGCAGGTAGGCCTGGGTGTTCCAGTAGGAGAACAGCGGGGTGTCGGAGACCTCGATCGCGCCGACCCACTTGATGTTGGAGATCCCCACCCAGGACGGCACGACGAACCGGACCGGGTAACCGCTGTCGGGGATGATCGGCACCCCGTTCATCTCATAGGCCAGGATCACATCCTCGAACGCCTTGGACACCGGGATCGGCCGCCGCACCGGGCCGTAGTCCGTGCCGCCGGTCACATAGTCGGGATCCAGGCCGGACGGCATGACGTCCACGGCCTGCCGGGTGATCCCGGCGCGTTCCAGCACGTGGGACAGCGGGACGCCCTTCCAGACCGCGACCCCGACCGCGCCCAGCAGCCAGGGCGAGCCGGTGACGGTCTCGTTCTGCTGGGTGGTGAAGAAGCTGCGGCCGTTGCCCGCGCACTCGATGAACGAGACCACGGTCTGCGACGGCATGTCGAGCAGGTCCTGGTAGCTGAACTGCACCGGGTTGCTCTGGGTCGGGGATCCGGCCAGCCCGGTGCCGTACACGTCCAGGGTCCAGGTGTCCGCGTCGATCAGCGGGGTGGAGGTGTGGTCGCGCACGAAGAAGTTCGCGTTCGGCACCGTGTAGCCCTGGCCCTGCATGACTTCCCAGCGCATCTCGGCGTTGCTGGGCGGGGTGCCGTACACGTAGAACTCGCTGGCCGGGGTCGGCTTGTAGATCGGGGTCGTATCGGCGCGCACCCGCCGGGCTGCGGCCTGGCCCCGGGCCGTGGTCGCGCGGGCGTCGTGGCCGGCCAGCGCCGGCAGCGCCGCCGCCAGGCCCGCCGCGCCAAACATCTTCAGCATGCCGCGCCGGGTCACTCCCTCGCCACGGGCCTGTCCGGCCAGCCACTGGTTAAGCCGCACCGTGTCATAGACAGCCTCGTTGTTCAGGCTGCGGTCACCCAGATGATCGCCGTCCATGCCGCCACTCCACTCCATGAAGGGGGACCCGCCACGGCTGGCCTGCGGCAACGGGCCGCCTGATGCCCTCATCGTGAAACAGGATAGCTATTAAATCAACCGTCAAAATAGAGAATTCTCAGATTCCACCTCGCGGAACCAGGACATTCACGGAAATGCCGGGCAGTAGTCCGTACCGGAATACCTGGTAGTCTCAAGCGGCGGTCGCGAGCGCATCCCGTCCGCCAGATCGGCCGGGTCCGGTCCCGGCACCGTAAGCGAGCCCGATGAAGCCCTCAACGAGGTGATCGCATTCCTCTAGCCCTTTGGGGCCCTCCGATCCTGACCACCGATAAGGAAGGGAAGCTAACCGGATAGCCCATCCCACCGCCGGATCAAGCACAGAAGGGCCCAGCGGGGGAGTAGCTCGTGCAGCCGACCGGACGGGTGCTATCCGCATATGCCGTCGAGGAGCGACCGGCTATGAGGGTCCCAGGATGGCCTCAGCCCGGCCCCACATCGCGCTCGACAGCGACTTGCACGCGATGGCGCTCATGAACCGCGGCATCGTTGAGGCGTGGTCGCTGGGAAACCAGGATAGCCAGCGGCACCTGCTCCAGGGCGCCGAGCTGGCGCGGCGGATCGGGCGTCCCTACCTCGAAGTGGCCTGCCTGGCCGAGCTGGCCTTCGCCGCCAAGATCGAGCCCTTCGCCACCACGCAGCGGCGCTGCCGGGAGGCGATAGCGCTGGCCGAGCAGCATGGCTGGGGGGCGGAGCCGGTCATCTCGCCGGCGCTGGTGAACCTGGCCGGCGTTCTCATCTGGACCGGTGAATTCGACGAGGGCGAACACTGGCTGCGCCGGACCGCCCACGCCCTGGAGACCGACACCGGGCTCCACATCAGGCTGCTGCTGCACCTGGCCACCGGCATGCTGACGTCCAGCCGCCGTCGGCAGCACGAGGCGCTGGCGGAATACCGCGCCACCGAGCACCTGCAGGCCCAGCTGGCAGGTGCTCGGTGGCGCGGCAGCTGACCAGCGCCGCGCTCGTGCCCCACGCGTAGCGAATCACCGGAATCCGGTGAGGACCATTCACCTGTGCGGGGGAGAGCCTCGGAATGGGTCGGCTTCCTGGCCCGCCTGACAAGGAGGACGTTTCATGTCATCACCCGGTGAGGGTGGCACGCTGAGCTTCGAGCGGGACATTAAGCCCATGTTCCGCCAGAAGGACCGCGACGCAATGCTGCAAGCCTTTGACCTGTTCGATTACGACGATGTCGTCGAGAACGCCCGCAAGATCGCCCGCACCCTGCGCAGCGGGCAGATGCCGTGCGACGCCGCGTGGCCCGGCGAGCAGGTGGACAAGCTGCAGCAGTGGATCGACGCGGGGACGCCCGCCTAGCAGGCCCTGCCGCCGCTGCCGAGGGCCGGGACCCGGTCGGCTGAGCTGCGGCCCGCGCGAATCACCGGTATCTGGTGATGCCCTTTCACCGGGTCTGCGATGAGCCTGGCCTGACCATGATCCATGCGGGTGGCCGTTGACACGTTCCGGTACCCGCCGCGAAGCCACGGGAGGATGCGTTGAAGCTGACCGTCAACGGCGCGGAGGCCGAGGTCGACGACCGTTTCGCGAGCAGCCCGCTACTGTGGGTGCTGCGCGACGTGCTCGGGTTGCACGGGACGAAGTACGGGTGCGGGATCGGCCAGTGCGCCGCGTGCACGGTGCTGATCGACGGGCTCAACACCAAGTCGTGCCAGACACCTGCGGAGCGCGCCGTCGGGAAGGCGGTCACGACCGTCGAGGGCGCCGCCGGGCCGGTCGTCGACGCGGTCCGGGACGCCTGGCACCAGGGCAACGTGATCCAGTGCGGCTACTGCCAGCCGGGCCAGACCCTGGCTGCGGTCGCGCTCCTGACGGACACCCCGTCACCGGACGACGCGGACATTAACGACTGGATGAACGGGAACCTGTGCCGGTGCGGCACCTACCCGCGCATCAGGAAGGCGATCAGCCGGGCCGCCGGGACCCTGGCCGCGGGCGCCGACCCGGGAGAACTGGCGGCCGGCCCGGAACTGGAAATGGGGCCGCTCACGCCGGAGGACCTGGCCGACCCCGTCCACCCCTACGTCCGCATTCACCCCGACGGGATCATCGTCGCTAACTCGAACCAGATCGAGATGGGGCAGGGTGCCCACACCACGCTGGCGATGATCGTGGCGGAGGAACTCGACGCGGACCTCGCCTCGGTCCGCGTGGTCAACGCGTCAAACGGGGTCGGCCCCAAGGGAGACGTATACGGGACCCCGGCGGGCGGCGGGTTCATCCAGCTAACCGGCGCGTCCACCGGGACTGTGGGCTTCTGGGCCCGTTACCGGCTGGCCGCCGCCCAGGCACGGGCACGGCTCACCGCGGCCGCCGCCGAGGCCTGGGGCGTGCCCGCGGAAGAGATCAAGATCGAATTGGGCGTCCTGCGCCACTTCAGCGGGCGAAGCGCCGGCTTCGGGGATCTCGCCGTTCGCGCCGGGCAACTGCCCGTCCCGGACGACGTCAGCCCGAAGGACCCGGGCGCGTACCGGCTGATCGGGCGCGAGGGCACGCTCCGGGTCGACGCTCCGGGGAAGATCCTCGGCCGGACGCGGTTCACGATCGACGTCACCCTGCCCGGGATGCTGACGGCGGTGGTCCTGCACCCGCCCAAGTTCGGCGCCACGGCCGCCACGATCGACGACAGCGCGGCGCTCGCCGTGCCCGGCGTCGCCGCGGTGATCCCGATCGACGAGGGAGTCGCGGTCGTGGCGCAGACCTTCGACGACGCGCACCGGGGCCTTCTCGCGCTCCAGGTGGACTGGGACGAGACGAACGCGGAACTGCGCAGCTCGGGGGAACTGCTGGCCGAGCACCGGCGGCTGGTCGAATCCGGCGAGCAGGCCGTGGTGGCGCGCCAGGACGGCGACGTCACGGCGGCGCTCACGGACGCGGCGCACCTCGTGGACGCCATCTACGAGCTTCCCTACCTCGTCCACGGCCCGATGGAGCCGTATAACGCCGTGTCCCGGATGACCGACGACGGGATCCTCGAGGTGTGGACCGGCACCGAGGGTCCCACCTACGCCCGGATGTCGGCCAAGGCAGCCTCCGGGATCGACGAGGACCGGATCAAGATCCACGTCCCGTTCGCCGGTGGTTCGTTCGGCCTGCACAGCACCTCCGGACACGACCCGACAAGCGAGGCCGTGCACGTGGCAAAGGCGCTGGACTGGAAGTACCCGATCAAGCTCCAGTCGCTGCGCGAGGAGGAATTCAAGTCCGGCCGGTACCGGGCGATGGCCGTGCACCGGGTCCGGGCGGGCGCCGACACCGGCGGCAGGCTGACCGCGTTCCACCAGCAGATCGCGGCCGAGCCGACCTCACCCAACATGCCGCTCGCGGTCGACTTCCTGTTCAAGAACGGCGTCGACTACATGACGACCAGCGGCGCGGTCGACGGCCCATACACGATAGCCAACTTCAAGCTCGAAACCACCAACGTGCAAACTGGCATACCGATCATGGTGTGGCGCTCGGTCGGTAACTCCCACACCGAGTTCGCCCGCGAGTCGGCGATCGACGAACTGGCCAACGCCGCCGGGCGCGACCCGGCGGACCTGCGTCGCGATCTGCTAGCCGACAACCCGCGCACCCTGCGCGCGCTTGAGCTGGCGGTCGAACGGAGCGGCTGGGGCACCCCGCTGCCCGATGGCCGCGCCCGCGGCCTCGCCTGCAGCAGTTTCCTGTCCCACTCCGCGCAAGTCACCGAGATCTCCGTCGACCGCCGCAACCGGGTACACATCGAGAAGATCACCTTCGCGCTCGACTGCGGCATCACTATCAACCCGGACCTCGTCCGCGCGCAGGTCGAAGGCGGCCTCGTCTGGGCGCTGGGAGCCGCCGCGTGGGGCGAGGTCGTGCTCGGCGACGGCGGCACGATCGCCACCCAGAACTTCGACACCTTC
>DASXMU010000004.1:0-13474 GCA_036495485.1 Streptosporangiaceae bacterium | reverse complement strand
TCGAAACCCTCGTCGGCGGCGATGGAGGCGACGGTCGCACCCCAGCCGCCCTGGAACGGGTTCTCCTCCACGATCAGCAGCCGGGAGGTCCGGCCGACCGACTCCAGGACGGTGGCCATGTCCAGCGGCACCAGGCAGCGCAGGTCGATCACCTCGGCCGAGACACCTTCGCGGGCCATCGCCTCGGCCGCCGCCAGCGCGACCGGTACGGTCGCGGCCAGCGCCACCACGGTAACGTCGCTGCCCTGCCGGGCGACCGCCGCCCGGCCGAGCTCGAGCACGTGACCGCTGGGCGCCGCCGGGCCCTTGCTGGCGAACAGGCCCTTGTGCTCGAAGAAGACCACCGGGTCGTCGCTGCGGATGGCCGCGGCCATCAGGCCGACCACGTCGCTGGGTGTGGACGGCGCCACGATCTTCAGCCCGGGAATGGCCAGGGTCCAGTTTTCCACCGCCTGCGAGTGCTGGGCGCCGAAGCCGAGCCCGCCCCCGTTGGCCGTGCGCACCACCAGCGGCACGGTGACCTGACCGCCGGTCATGTAGCGCATCTTGGGTATCTCGTTGGCCAGGTAGTCCCAGCAGCAGGCGAAGAAGTCGGAGAACATGATCTCGGCGACCGGCCGCAAGCCGGTCATCGCCGCGCCCATGGCCATGCCCAGGATCGCCTGTTCCGAGATCGGGGTGTCCCATATCCTGCCCGTGCCGAACTCGCCCAGCAGCCCGGCGGTCGTCTTGAACACGCCCCCAGCGGCTCCGATGTCCTCGCCCAGGCAGACCACCCGGGGATCGCGGCGCAACTCCCTGGCGATCCCCTCGGCCACGGCCTCCCGGTAGGTGATCACGTCCGCCATGCCGAGCCTCCATCCGCCCACATGTCGGTGAGCGCTTCCGCCGGATCCGGGTACGGTGCCGCCTTGGCGGCGGCGATCGCCGCGGCGACGATCCGCGCGGCCCGCTCATCGGCCTCGTCCGCCGTCGCGGCCGGCACGCCCAGCTCAGCGAGCCTGGCGCGGGCCACGATCAGCGGATCGCGTTTCAGCCACGCCTGCACCTCTTCCGCCGGACGGTAGGTCGCCGGGTCGGTGCGGCTGTGCCCGAAGTGCCGGTAGGTCTGCGCCTCCAGCACGGCCGGGCCGCCGCCGCTCCTGGCCCGCTCTGCGGCCTGGGCGACCGCATCGGCAACGGCGAGCACGTCGTTCCCGTCGATGATCTCGGCCGGGATCGAGTAGGCCGGGGCCCGGTCGGCCGCCGGGTTGGCCACCGCGGTGACCGAGCCGATCGGGGTGTACTCCATGTACAGGTTGTTCTCGCAGACGAAGAGCACGGGCAGCGCCCAGACGGCGGCGATGTTCAGCGCCTCGTGGAACGCGCCGATGTTGGTAGCGCCGTCGCCGAAGAAGGCCACCGCGACCTGGCCGGAGCCGCGGATCTTGGCCGACCAGGCGGCCCCGGCCGCGATCGGCAGGTGGGCACCGACGATCGCGTAGGAGCCGAGCATGCCGGCCGACGCCTTGGTCAGGTGCATCGACCCGCCCTTGGCGCCACACAGGCCGCTCGCCTTGCTCATCAGCTCACCCAGGCACTCGGCCGGGGTGGCGCCGCGGGCCATGGCGTGATGATGACCGCGGTAGGTGGCGAACACGTAGTCGCCGGGGCGCAGCGCGGCGCTCGCGCCGACCGCCACCGCCTCGTGCCCGGCCGCCAGGTGGGTCGTGCCCTTGACCAGGCCAGCGAGAAACAGGTCGTGCGCAGCCTGCTCGGTCTGCCTGATCAGCGTCATCTGGTCGTACAGCACGATCAGGCTGCCGGCGTCGGGCATGGCAGAGTACAGGTCAGCCGCCATCAGTGCGCACCCCCAGCCGTGCTGCCCGGCTCCGCCACGACTGGGGCGGATGGTGCGGATGGTGCGGCTGTGGTTGGTGGTGCGGCTGTGGTTAGTGGTGCGGCTGTGATTGGTGGTCCGTTCGCGCCTGGCGGGCCTGTTTCGCCCCGGCCCGCGGCGGTGTTCAGGTGCGACTGGCTCTCCCGCAGCGTGTCGAGCGAGCCGCCGGCGGTCCAGTATTTCCGGCCCGCCACCAGCAGCTCCTCGGCCGGGAACTTGGTGATGACCTCGCAGCCGGCCGCCGTCACCACGACCTCCTCCTCGATCCGCGCCGCCGACCAGCCGTCGCTGGCCGGCCAGTAGGTCTCCAGCGCGAACACCATCCCCTCTTCGAGCGGCTCGGGGTGATCGAGGGAGACGAGCCTGCTGAAGATCGGCTTCTCCCAGATCGACAGCCCCACCCCGTGCCCGTACTGCAGGGCGAAGGCGGCCATCTCGTCGGGGAATCCGAACTCCTGAGCCCGCGGCCACAGCGACACGATGTCGGCGGTCGTGGCGCCCGGCTTGACCGTGGCAATCGCCACGTCCATGTACTCGCGGCAGCGGGTGTAGGCGTCGCGCTGGGCCCGCGACGCGCTGCCGACCGCGAGCGTCCGGTAGTAGCAGGTGCGGTACCCCATGTGCGAGTGCAGGATGTCGAAGAACGCCGGATCGCCGGGCCGGAGCAGCCGGTCGCTGAACACGTGCGGATGCGGCGAGCACCGCTCGCCGGAGATGGCGTTGACCCCCTCGACGTACTCGCTGCCCAGGTCGTAGAGCACCTTGCTGACCAGCCCCACGCACTCGTTCTCCCGGACGCCGGGACGCAGGAACTCATACAGCTCGGAGTAGGCCGCGTCGACCATGGAGCAGGCCTGCGTGAGCAGCGTGATCTCGTCCCTGGTCTTCGTCCGTCTGGCCTCCAGGAAGACCTGCTGGCCGTCGACCGTCTGGATCCCGGCCGCGTTGAGCGCGGCCAGGATCGGCATCTCCGCCACGTCGATGCCGAGCGGCGCGTCCGCCAGGCCGTGCTCGTGCAGCTCCGCGGCGACCTTGCTGGCGACATCCTGGGCGATCCCCGCGTCGGGGTGGAACGCGCCGCGCAGCGTGGACACGCCGGCCCGGGCGCCGGAGCGGGCGGCCGCACCGGTCGCCGCGTGGTCAAGCCACGGGTTGTAGAGCTGGTGATGGCGGGCCGCCGAGCCGAAGTCCCAGATCACCGGCTCGCCGCCGCGGGGGAGCAGGGCGAACCTGATCAGCTTGTCCATCGCCCAGGTGCCGATGTGGGTCGCGGTCATGTACCGGGTGTTGGCCATGTCGAAGCTGAGCAAGCCACCCAGCTCGGACCGGTCGAGGTGGGCCTTGAGCCGGTCCAGCCGCTCGCGGCGCAGCCGGGCGATGTCGGCCCGTTCCTCCCAGTCCACCGCGTTCGGCCCGAAGGTGTGCACTGCCATCTATCGCCGCCTCGCTTCCGTCACCTGCCGCGTTCGGTCTGCCCAGCTGAATCAGCCCGGCCTGCGGAACCAGTCCGGTCTGCGGAACCCGTCTGCCCAGCGGAACCCGAGTGACCGCCCAGATAGAGCGCGCCTATCTCCGGATGGTTGAGGATCTCAGAGCCGGTTCCCTCCAGGCGCACCTGGCCGTTCTCCAGCACGACGCCATGCGTGCACAGCCGCAGGCCGGCCCGGGCGTTCTGCTCGACCAGCAGGATTGTCTTGCCGCTGGCGTTCATCATCCGGACGGCGTCGAACACCGCACGGAACACCCTCGGGGCCAGGCCCATGGACGGCTCATCCAGGATGATCATCGCGGGGTCGAGCATCAGGCACCTGGCGAACTCGACCAGCCGCTGCTGGCCGCCGGACAGGCTGCCGGCCCGCTGGCTGCCCCAGGCGGCGACCTCGGGGAACATATCCCCGACCTGGGCACGCCGCTGGGCGAGCAGCACGGATCTGCGGATCGTGTAGCCGCCGAGATCGATGTTCTCCCGCACCGTCATGTCCGGGAACAGGCTGTGGTTCTGCGGAACGTGCACCAGGCCGAGATCGAGCACCTGCCGGGGGGTCTTGCCAGCCAGCTGCTCACCGCGGAACGTGATGCTGCCCTGCCGTGGCCGCAGCAGCCCGCTGATCGCCGCCATCAGCGTCGACTTACCCGAGCCGTTCGGCCCCACCACACAGGTGATCCCGCCGTCGGCGACGCCGAAGCTGACCCCGCGCAGCACGTCACCGCCGCCGTAGCCGACCACCAGCCGGTCGATCGCGAGCACCGGATTGCCCGGCGGCGGCTCGGCGGCGGCCGATGTCCCTGGCGCGGGCCGGGTGGGCTCAGCCATCAATGGTCACCGTGCCCGTCCTCGGCCACACCGAGATAGGCGTCGAGCACCTGCGAGTCGCTGCGGATCTGGTCCGGCGGCCCGGAGGCGATGACCGTGCCGTGGTCCAGCACGGTCACCTGGCCGCACAGGCCCATGACGAAGTCCATGTTGTGCTCGACGATCAGGAACGTCTTTCCCGTTGCGTTCAGATCCCTGACCCGGGCGGTGATCTGGTTGATCAGGGTCGGGTTCACCCCGCCGGCGGGCTCGTCGAGCAGCACGATCGCCGGGTCGGCCACGAGCACGTAGGCGAGCTCCAGCAGCTTGCGCTGGCCGTAGGACAGTGACTGCGCCAGCGCGCCGGCGTGCCCGGTCAGGCCGGTGAAGTCCAGCAGTTCCATCGCGTGCCGCCTGGCTGGGGCGCCCATCCGGGCCAGCGGGTTGCGGGAGCGTTCGTGGTGCCGCGCCGCGATCAGCATGTTCTCCAGCACGGTCATGCTCGGGAAGATCCGGGTGAGCTGGAACGTCCGCCCGATGCCCAGGGTGAATACCCGCTCCGGCTTCGCGTTCGTGATGACCTGGCCGCCGAGGTACACCTGGCCGGAATCGGCCCGCTCGTACCCGGTGATGACGTTGAACAGGGTCGTCTTGCCCGAGCCGTTGGGGCCGATCAGGCCGGTGATCGAGCCCTCGGTGACCTCGATGCTGGCCTCGCTCAGCGCGTGCACGCCGCCGAACGCCTTGGACACCGCCTCGGTGCGCAGCAGGACGGTCACCAGGGCACCTCCTCCAGCCAGCTCCACCCGGTCGATGTGACACCGCCGGGGTCCAGACCCTGTCGATGTGACGTCGACGGGGTTGGGTGCGGCAGCGGCGTGGTCATGCCAGCTCCCTGGTGGCCATGGGGGGAGCCGGCTGGCCGGGTGCGGGCGGGCCGGGCCGACCGGACCGGCGTGCCCGCCAGTCGGTGATCAGCTCGGCGCCGGTCGGGATGATGCCGCGCGGCAGCACCAGGATGACGGCCAGGAACAGCGCGCCGTACAGGATCAGGTACACGTAACCGGAGGTGACCTGCTGGGTGAAGTAGAGCTGGGTGGGCTCGAGGATCAGCGCTCCCAGGATGGGGCCGGACACGGTGCCCAGCCCGCCAAGGAACGCCATCAGCGCGACGGCGACGTCGAACAGCGGGTCGAAGCCCGACGACGGGTCCACGATGCCGATGTAGTACCACCACAGCCCGCCGAGCACCGCCATCGGCACCGCGGAGATCACGAACGCGGAGAGCTTGACGCGCATTGGCCGCACGCCCAGGCCACGGGCACGGTCCTCGTCGTCCTTGATGGCACGCAACTGGAGGCCGAACCTGGACCGGCGGATCAGCCAGGACAGGGCGATCATGCACACCGCCACGGCCAGCGCGATGTAGTAGAACGGGTTGTTGAACGTGCTCGGGTCGAAGTTGATCGTGGGTGTGAGCAGGCCCGACGTCCCCCCGGTCAGCGAGGACAGGTTGTAGGCCATGAGCTGGAAGATGAAGAAGAACGCGATCGTGATCACCACGAACGTATGGCGGCGCACCCGCAGGGCAACAAGGCCGAGCGGAACCGCGATGATCGCGGCGGTCACCCCGGCCAGCGGCAGCAGCCCGAAGACATCCGAGCCGGTCACGTGCCAGTCCTTGGCGGTCACGCCGGTGAAGTAGGCGCCGGTGCCAAAGAAGATGGCATGCCCGAGCGAGATGTAGCCGGTGTAGCCGGAGAAGATGTTCCAGCTCACCGCGGCCGCGATGAAGATCAGGGTGAGCACGCCGTAGTTGGAGATCGCCGGGTTGGTGAACACCAGCGGGAACGCCACCGCGACGGCGATCAGCAGGCCGGCGGCCGCCAGCCGCCCTACCCGGTCTGCGCCATTTCTTTTGCCGGAAAGACGCCCTATGGCAGTGCTTTTTTCGCCGGAACCACGCCCTGTGGCAGTCACTGCGCGCGCACCGCCTGCCTGCCGAACAACCCGGACGGGCGGATCACCAGCACGATGACCAGGGCGGCGTAGAACACCGCCGTCGACCAGGTCGGTGCCCAGATGTTGACGATCTCCTCACCGGTGACCATGATCAGCGCGGCAGCCATCGCGCCGCCGATGCTGCCCAGCCCGCCGAGGATGACGATGGCGAGGAGCCGGGAGATCAGGTCGTAGCCGCTGTCGGCGTTGAACACGCTGGTCGCGCCGAACACCATCCCGCCGGCCGCCGTGACCGCGACGCCGATGCCGAAGGTGAGCCCGGACACCCGGTCCACATTAATGCCGACCAGCCGCGCCGCGGTCCGGTCCTGCATGGTCGCCCGCACGCTGCGGCCGAACTTGGTGCGGTACAGCATGAAGTAGACCGCGGTCAGCGACACCACGGCCAGGCCGAAGCCGATGAGGTAGATGTCGGCGAGGTAGAAGCCGAAGATGTGCACGCTCGAGGTGATGTACCAGGCCTGCAGGGACACCTGGGTGACGCCGAAGATCTGGTACAGGCTGCCCTCGATGATGACCGCGACCGCGTAACTGACCAGCAGCGACATCGCGGTGCGCTCCCGGCCGCGCAGCCGCCGCATGAAGGCCCATTCGATGAACAGGCCGAGCGCGAACATCGTCGGGATGGTGATCAGCAGGCCAACCAGCAGGTCGATGTGCAGGTGCACGGAGAGCGCGTAGCTCAGGTAGGCCGCGAGCACGACCAGGATGCCCTGGGCGATGTTGATGATGTCGAGCACGCCGAAGATCAGCGTCAGGCCCGCCGCCATCAGCGCGTACACCGCGCCGCCGAGTATCCCGTCCGTGATTGCCTGAGCGTACTGGGTCATCGGTGGTTACCCGGTCTGCCATCGCCGCGCGCCGTCATATGGTGTTTTTCCGGCCAAAAGAAATGCCGTAGAGCGTTTTTCCGGCCAAGAAAATATCGCATCCCGCACCTTGCCGCTCACTTGCCCCAGTTGGGCTTGGGGAACTCGACGGGGGTCGATCCGGTGCCGGTGGGCAGCACCTGGATCAGGTTGCCGTGCTGCCACTGGAAGATGAAGGCCGTCGCCTGCTCGTTCTCACCGACCGAGTTGAAGTGCACCGGCCCCTGCACGCTGCTCAGCGTGACGCCGCTGTGCAGGTAGCTGACGATCTTGGCATTGTCGAAACCCTTGGTGGCCTGCACCGCCTGGGTCACCACCTGGCCGACCGAGTAAGCCTCGGCCACGTCGGCGTTCACTCCCGAGGCGGTGCCGCCGTACTTGGCGATGTATTCGGCGACCATCTTCTTGCTCTGCGCGTTCGGGGCGCCGCCATACCAGGCGTTGGGCACCATGACGCCCCCGGTGTTGCCCTGGCCGCCGACCGCACTGACATAGGCCGCGCCCTGGTCGGGACCTGCCGTGGAGATGAAGATGGTGGGGTTGTAGTGCTGCTGGACGAACGCCTGGGTGAACGCGGCGATCGTCGGCACGTCCACCGAGCCGAGCACCACGATCTGCGCCTTGCTGCCGACCACCTGGTCGGCGATGCCCTTGTACTGGGTCGGCTCGGCCGGGAAGACCTTGCTGTACACCGACTTGATGCCGGCCGCCGTCAGCATCTGCTGCGCCACCTGGACCTGCGGCTGGGTGAACGGGTCGTTGCTGGTCGGGAACGCCGCCGAGGCCGGGCGCTGGCTGGCCGGCAGCGCGGTGATCCACTTGACCAGCGGCACCAGCGCGTCCTTCACCGGCAGGCTCACGTCGAACAGGTCGTTCAGGCCGGTCGCGAACACCGATGGCGCACCGCCGGCGCCCTCCACGAACGAGTACCCGTAACGGTGCGCGACCTGCACCGCCGGCCCGGTCAGCAGCGAGGAGAACGGGCCGAACACCAGGGCGCAGTGCTTGACGTTGATCAGGGTCTGGTAGTTCGTGACCACCTGGGTGGGCGAGCTCGCATCGTTGATGATGTCCAGCTTCACCGGCCGGCCAAGCAGCCCGCCCTTGGCGTTCTGGTCCTTGGCCCACAGCTCGTAGCCCTTCTGGAACGCCTGCCCGTCGGCTGAGAACTGGCCGGTCAGCGACAGCGATGCACCGATCAGCAGCGGTGACGAACCGCCGGTACTGGATTTGCTGCAGGCGGCAAGCGAGGCGGCGAGCACAACTGACACGGTTCCAACTGCCAAGAACCGGGCGCGATGAGCGTTCATCCCCGGTCCTCCTTCCAAGCGTGAGGTTGGACAGAGCCGCCCTCAGGACGGCCCTGCTGCTTGTGCCTGCCCGGGCTCGAGCCCGTCGGATACCTCGGCGTTCTCGCTGGTCAGCGGCAGTCCTGCCGACTGGGCCTGCAGGACGAGCAGGGTGGCGAAGTCGTCCTCGCCGAATCCGTGGCCAACGAGGCTCTGCACGAGCTGGTGCACGGCCGAGGCGACCGGGAGCGGCACTTCGTGCTGGCGTGCCGCGGCGAGCCCAAGGTCGAAGTCCTTGCGCAGCAGTTCCGAGGTGAACGTCGGGTGAAAGTCCAGATTGACGAAGGCGGGGGTCTTGTATCTGGAGAAGGTCGAGCCGAGCACGCTGTTGTTCAGGCAGGCGAGCAGGGCCTGCCTGCTGATGCCGCTCTTCTCCGCCAGGACCGTCACCTCGGCCAGCGACTGGGTGACGACCCCGAGGAAGAGGTTGTGGCACAGCTTGACCGTCCTGGCCAGTTCGCCCTCGCCGACATAGGTGGCGCCGGCGCCGAGCAGATCCAGGAACGGCTGGGCCGCCTCGAAGGCGGAGCGATCGCCGGAGACCGCGAAGGTCAGCCTGCCCACGCTCGCCACCTTTGGGTTCCCCATGACCGGCGCCGCGAGGAAGTGGCAGCCATGGGTGGCGAGCTTAGCCCGCACCTGCTCGGAGGTCTCCGGCGAGACCGTCGAGCAGTCCACCACGATCGATGGCGCGTTACCGGCCGACACCAGGCCGGCCGGGCCGGTCACGGCGTCGGCCAGATCCTCCGAGGTGCCCACCGTCACGAAAACGATGTCGGCCGTGCCCAGGTCGGCAGCGGTCGCCGCGATCTTGGCGCCGGCCTCGGCGAGCGGCTCCGCCCTGGCCCTGGTCCGGTTGTAGACCGTTACATCACACCCGGCCGCCAGCAGCCGGCGGGCGAGCGCAATGCCCATCCGCCCGGTCCCCAGCCAGCCCAGGCGCCGCCCGTTCGCGGCATCGGACATACCTGACCTCAGCATCTATGCGCGGCTCCCCGGTGCCGCGAGCATCGTAGTGCCGGAGAAGGTAGCGCCGGAGAAACACTGCCATGCCGGTAACACCGGAGCGCGAACTGCAATCGTTTGCATCCAAGAGTGGCGCACCCGCCCTACGGTTGTCAATGGGTTCGGCCGGACTGTGGCAGGGCTGTTATTTGAACCGTTTCGAGTTGGTATGGCTCCGGCCTGCAATCGTGTGCAATGCTGCCCTGGTGGCAGACAGCGCGGCAGGCAGTGCGGCAGGAGAAGTGGCAGGAGAAGTGGCGGACGAGCGGGTCGGGTCGGCGATCGGCCACTGGGCGCCACGGTTCATCGCCAACGGCGTGGACTACAGCGACTTCAGGCGGGTGACCGCCGGGATCACACGCTGGGACGAGTGGTGTGAACGCTGGTGCGAGGCGGCCGAGGTGCACGAGGGACTGGGCCGGGCAGCCCTGGAGCGCGGCGACGGCCGGTCCGCCGGGGGCCACCTGGTCCAGGCAGCGGTCTACTTCCACTTCGGGAAGTTCATGTTCGTGCAAGACCCCGGCGAGATGCGGGCGGCTCACCTGCGCGGGGTGGCGTGCCTGCAGGACGCGCTGCCGCACCTCGACCCGCCCGCCGAGCGGGTGGAAATCCCGTTCGACGGCACGGTGCTCGCGGCGATCCTGCGGCGTCCTCCCGGCCCGGGGCCGCATCCGATCGTGATCATGATCCCGGGTCTCGACTCGGCCAAGGAAGAATTCCGGCCGACCGAAGAAACGTTCCTGAGCCGGGGCCTGGCCACGCTGTCGGTGGACGGGCCCGGGCAGGGTGAGGCCGAGTACGAGCTGGCGATCCGCGGGGACTGGGAGATCCCGGCGGCGGCGATCGTCGACGCGGTCCTGGGGCTTCCCGGCATCGACCCGGACCGCATCGGCATGTGGGGGGTCAGCCTGGGTGGCTACTACGCCGCCCGCGCGGCCAGCGGCGAGCCCCGGCTGCGCGCCTGCGTCTCTTTGTGCGGCCCCTACTGCCTCGGCGACATCTGGGACGGGCTGCCCGGGCTGAGCCAGAACGCCTTCCGTGTGCGGTCGAAATCCGGCTCGGAAGCGGAAGCGCGGCTCGCGGCCAGCCAGCTCAGCATGGCCGGGCGGGCGAGCGGGCTGACCATGCCGCTGCTGATCATCATGGGCAAACGTGACCGGATCTTCCCGTGGCAGGACGCGCAGCGGCTCTACGACGAGGTGGGCCCGACTGCGGAGCTGCTACTGCTCGAAGACGGAAACCACGGATGCGCGAACGTGACGTACCGGCACCGGCCCTACGCGGCCGACTGGCTCGCCAGGCACCTGGGGGCATGACTACCTTGCACTGGCCAACCGCGTGGTCATCGGCAAGGCCGCCTGCTGCGAGCTGACCAGTACCGCGGCGGGCTGCGTCAGGAGCTGGCTGCTGGGCTGTTGAGCCGGGCGGCCTGGCGCGTCAGGTGATCGCGCTCGGCGAGGTTGGGTGCCTTGTGGGCCGCCTCGGCGTACAGCCGTGCCGCCGTCGCCAGGTCGCCGTCGCGCTCGTGGAGGTACGCCGCCACCGCGACGTAGCGGGGCAGTGAGGCGTCCAGCGCCGCGAGCGCCGCCAGGCCGGCGCGCGGTCCGTCGGCCTCCCCGACGGCGACCGCGCGGTTGAGCCGGACGACCGGGCTGTCGGTCAGGCGCGTGAGCTCGTCGTACCACTCGACGATCTGTGCCCAGTCGGTCTCCCCAGCGGTGGCCGCGTCGGCGTGGAGTGCCGCGATGGCGGCCTGGGCCTGGAACTCGCCCAGCCGGTCGCGGGCGAGGGCCGCCTGCAGGATCTCGACGCCCTCGGCGATCGTCCCGGTGTCCCACCGGCCGCGGTCCTGCTCGGCGAGCGGCACCAGGCTGCCGTCCGGCGCGGTCCTGCTGGCGCGCCGGGCGTGGTGGAGCAGCATGAGGGCGAGCAGTCCGGCCACCTCGGGGTGGTCGATCGCGACCGCGAGCTGCCGGGTGAGCCGGATGGCCTCGGCGGCGAGGTCGACGTCGCCGGAGTAGCCCTCGTTGAAGACCAGGTAGAGGACGCGCAGCACGGTGGCGACGTCGCCGGGCTGGTCGAATCGCACGTCGGAGACGGTGCGCTTAGCCCGGCTGATGCGTTGCGCCATGGTCGCCTCGGGCACCAGGTAGGCCTGGGCAATCTGGCGGGTGGTGAGCCCGCCCACGGCGCGCAGCGTGAGCGCGACGGCGGACGACGGCGTCAGCGAGGGGTGGGCGCACAGGAAGTAGAGCTGGAGCGTGTCGTCCACCGCGGGCGCGGGCCCGGGTGCCGGCTCCTCGTCGACGCGGACCTCACGCCGGCAGCGGGCGGCATCCGAGCGGGTGGCGTCGAGGAACTTGCGCCAGGCCACGGTGACCAGCCAGCCCTTCGCATCCCGCGGCGGGTCGGCCGGCCAGACGCGGACCGCCTCGGCCAGTGCGTCCTGTACCGCGTCCTCGGCCGCCGCGAAGTCGGCTCCGCGGCGGGCGAGGACGGCGAGCACGCTCGGCGTGAGGCTCCGGACCAGGGCCTCGTTCATCGATGAGGTCACTCCGTGATGGTGGGGTGCGAGCCCAGGAACGGGCGCAGCTCGAGCCACTCGTGGATCGGCTTGCCGCCCGCCCCGGGGGCGGCCGACAGCTCCCCGGCCAGCTCGACGGCGCGCTCGTAGCTGTCGACGTCGATCACCATCCAGCCGGCGATGAGGTCCTTGGTCTCGGCGAACGGGCCGTCGGTGACCGGCGGGCGCCCCTCACCGTCGTACCGGACGAATGACCCCCCGGGGGCGAGTGCCTGACTGTCGACGAACTCGCCGGTCTGCTCCAGCCGGGCCGCGAAGTCGTTCATGTACTGCACGTGGGCCGAGATCTCGTCGGTCGTCCACTGGTCCATCGGCACGCCGTTGACCGAAGCCGGGGCGCCACGGTAGTGCTTGAGCAGCAAGTACTTGGCCATCGTGTTTCTCCTCGCTGGTGCGACCCATTGTGGTCGCGTTCATTGCGGGGACGGAGCCAGTCACAGGTTCTCGACATCGCCGTCCGATGTTTTTGGCTCTCGTGGATGAGCCTGGGTGAACCGTCTCGCGGTGTCCGGGTCCACAGCGTGCGCGAGGGCGAGAGCCTCGAGGCTGGTGTTCTGCCTGATGCTGACGTGGCCGTGGGCCGTTGTCGGTACCCCGGCCTACGGTGGGCGGCATGATGATCGATCAGCAGACCCGGCCCGGTGACATCTTCGGCGGCCTGGAGCGGGCGGAGTACGAGCGGCTCTGCCGCGAGCTGACGGGATACTGCTACCGGATGCTCGGCTCGCCGTTCGACGCCGAGGACGCGGTGCAGGACACGATGCTGCGGGCGTGGCGGGAGTTCGGGCGGTTCGAGGGCCGGTCCTCGCTGCGCACCTGGCTGTACCGGATCGCGACGAACGTGTGCATCGACATGCTGCGCAAGCAGCCGCACCGCAGCGTGCCCATGGACCTGGAGCCGCCCTCGCCCGGCGACCGCACCGAGATCGGGCACATGCTGGACAGGCAGACCTGGGTGCTGCCGGTGCCAGACGGCCGGATCGACGCGGACCCGGCCGACCACGTGGTGTGCAGGGAGACCGTGCGGCTCGCCTTCGTGGCCGCGATGCAGCGGCTGACCCCGCGCCAGCGCGCGGTGCTGATCCTGCGGGACGTGCTGAAGTTCTCCGCCGCCGAGAGTGCCGAGCTGCTCGGCACCACGGTCGCCTCGGCCAACAGCGCGCTGCAGCGGGCACGGGTGGTGCTGCCAGCCAGCGACGAGACCGGCCCGGCAGCCGGCGACACCGAACTGCTGGAGGAGTACGTGGCCGCGTTCGAGTCCTACGACGTGCCCCGGCTCACCTCGCTGCTGCGCAGCGACGCGGTGAACTCGATGCCGCCGCTGGCCCTGTGGCTGCGCGGGGTGGACCAGATCCGGCGGTGGATGACCGGTACCGGCTCGGAGTGCCGCGGCTCGCGGCTGCTGCCCACCGCGGCCAACGGCTGCGCCGCCTACGCCCAGTACCGGCCGGATGGCAACGGCGGCTACAAGCC
>DASXMU010000003.1:0-28016 GCA_036495485.1 Streptosporangiaceae bacterium | reverse complement strand
CCTGCTGGGCTGCGGCGTGGTGGGCTCGGAGGTCGTCAGGCTGCTGCGTGAGCAGGCGGCCGACCTGGCGGCCAGGATCGGCGCACCGCTCCAGGTGACCGGGATCGCGGTGCGGCGGCTGCAGCGGCAGCGGGCGGCCGGGATCGACCGCGGGCTGCTCACCACCGACGCCGCCGAGCTCGTCTCCAGGCCGGACACCGACATCGTGATCGAGGTGATCGGTGGTATCGAGCCAGCCAGAACGCTCCTGCTGATGGCCATGAAGTCCGGCAAGTCAGTGGTCACCGCCAACAAGGCGCTGCTGGCCGAGGACGGCGCGACCATCCACGGCGCGGCCCGCGACCACGGCGCCGACCTCTACTACGAGGCCGCCGTGGCCGGGGCGATCCCGCTGCTGCGGCCGCTGCGCGAGTCGCTGGCCGGCGACGAGGTGCACCGCGTGCTCGGCATCGTCAACGGGACAACCAACTACATCCTCGACAAGATGGACACGTCCGGTTCCGGTTTCGCCGACGCGCTGGAGGAAGCGCAGGCGCTGGGCTACGCCGAGGCCGACCCGACCGCCGACGTGGACGGATTCGACGCCGCGGCTAAGGCGGCCATCCTGTCCGGCCTGGCCTTCCACACCCCGGTGACCGCCGCGGACGTGTACCGGGAGGGAATCACCGCCGTGCGGCCCGCCGACATCCAGAGCGCGAAGACGCTGGGCTGCGTGGTGAAACTGCTGGCCATCTGCGAGCGCACCAGCCGCGGTGTCGGCGTCCGGGTGCACCCGGCGATGATCCCGCGCGGTCACCCGCTCGCCGGGGTGCGCGAGGCCTACAACGCGGTGTTCGTCGAGGCGGAGTCGGCCGGGCGGCTCATGTTCTACGGAGCTGGCGCGGGCGGTGCGCCGACCGCGAGCGCCATCCTCGGCGACCTGGTCGCCGTGGCCCGCAACCGGCTGGCCGGCACCCGGGGCCCGGACGCGACCACCTACGCCGGCCTGCCCGTGCTGCCCATGGGAGAGACGCTCACCGCGTACCACGTGGCCTTGGATGTGGCCGACCGGCCCGGTGTGCTCGCCCAGGTGGCCGAGGCCTTCGCCCAGCATGACGTGTCGATCAAGGCGGTCCAGCAGGAGGGCAGGGGCGAAGCTGCCACGCTGGTCATCGTCACCCACCAGGCGCGGGACGCGGACCTGGCGGCGACGGTGTCCGGCCTGGCGGCGATGCCCTCGGTGCGTTCGGTCGCCAGCGTGATGCGAGTGGAAGGCGGGGCCGGGCAGTGACGACACGCGAGCGATCGAGCTAGATGAGCCAGAGCTACCAGGCAGGAAATTTGCATGACGCGACTTTCGGATAAAACGCTGTGGCGCGGGGTGATCGCTGAGTACCGGGACCGGCTTCCGGTCACGGACAGCACCCCGATCGTCACGCTGCATGAGGGCGGCACGCCGCTGCTGCCCGCGCCGGTGCTGTCAGCCAGGACCGGCTGTGAGGTGTACCTCAAGGTCGAGGGCGGGAACCCGACCGGTTCGTTCAAGGACCGCGGCATGACCCTGGCGATCAGCCTGGCGGTCGGCCGCGGCGCCAGGGCTGTCATCTGCGCGTCCACCGGCAACACCAGCGCGAGCGCCGCCGCCTACGCGGCCAGGGCCGGTCTCGACTGCGCCGTCCTCGTGCCACGAGGCAAGATCGCGCTGGGCAAGCTGGCCCAGGCACTCGTGCACGGGGCACGATTGCTCCAGGTGGAGGGCAACTTCGACGACTGCCTCGAGCTTGCCTCCAAGCTGGCCGTGGAGTACCCGGTCGCCCTGGTCAACTCGGTCAACCCGGACCGGCTGCAAGGCCAGAAGACGGCGGCCTTCGAGATCGTGGACCAGCTCGGCGACGCGCCGGATGTGCACTGCCTCCCGGTCGGCAACGCCGGAAACATCACCGCGTACTGGATGGGTTACCGCGAGTGCGCCGGGTCCGGCCTGGCCTCGCACCTGCCCAGGATGTTCGGCTTCCAGGCCAGCGGCGCCGCACCCATCGTCAGCGGCGAACCGGTTGCGTTCCCGCAGACGATCGCGACTGCGATCAGGATCGGCAACCCGGCGTCCTGGCTGGCCGCGGAGGCCGCGCGGGACGAGTCGGGCGGGATGATCTGCTCGGTCACCGACCGCCAGATCCTGGCCGCCTACCGGCTCCTGGCAGGCCAGGAGGCGGTTTTCGGCGAGCTGGCGTCCTCGGCCAGCGTGGCGGGCCTGCTCCAGGCCGCCGCCGAGGGCAAGCTGGCCCCCGGTTCCCGCGTCGTCTGCACCATCACCGGCAACGGCCTGAAGGACCCCGACTGGGCGGTGTCCGCCGCGCCCACCCCCGCGGTCATCCCGGCCGACGTGACGGCTGCCGCCGCAGCCCTCCAGCTCGCCTGACATGGGCCTGAGCCAGGTACTGGTTGTGGCAACGTCGACACTCTTCGGTCGACGTTTCCACAACCACGACATTCAGCGGCGGGCCAGCGGGTGCGAGGGGGCGTCATGGTGAGCTGGCCGCGAAGGGCTGTCAAGGTCAGGGTTCCGGCGACGAGTGCGAACCTTGGGCCGGGGTTCGACGCCCTGGGCCTGGCCCTGGCCCGGTATGACGAGGTCACGGCCGAGGTCACCGGCTCGGGCCTGGCCATCGAGGTGTCTGGTGAGGGCGCGGACGCGGCGACCGCGGGCGAGCGTCACCTGGTGGTCAGGGCCATGCGGGCCGGGTTCGAGGTGGCGGTTGGCGAGCAGCCGCCAGGGCTGGCGCTGAGCTGCGTCAACACGATCCCGCAGGGACGCGGGCTGGGGTCTTCGGCCGGCGCCGTAGTGGCTGGTCTGCTGGCTGGCCGCGCACTCGCGGCCCTCGCGCTGTCCGGCGACGCCCTTGCGGAGCAGGTCGCGCCGGAATCGGCCTCGGGTGGTGCTGCGCCGGGGCCGGATGCCCAGGTCAGCCTGCCCGGGGACGCTGGGAGTGGGGCGGCTTCGGGCTCGCTGGGCGCCCGGCCTCCGGAGCAGGTCGCGCCGGAATCGGCCTCGGGTGGTGCTGCGCCGGGGCCGGATGCCCAGGTCAGCCTGCCCGGGGATGGTGAGGGTACGGCCTCGGGCTCGCTGGGCGCCAGGGCCGGTGGTGCGGCTGGGGGAGCGGCCTGGTTTGTGGACGAGGGGCTGCTGGCGATGGCGGCGGAGCTGGAAGGGCATCCGGACAATGCGGCCGCGTGCCTGGCCGGCGGGCTGACCGTGGCCTGGACACCCGCTCCCACGGATGGCCGTCCCGGGCAGCGCGGTGGATGCAGGGCGGTCCGGCTCGAGCCTGATCCGGCGATCGTGCCGGTCGTGTGTGTCCCGGCGACCTCGCTGGCGACCAAGAAGGCGCGCCGCGCGCTCCCCGAGACGATTCCGCACGCGGACGCGGCGGCGAGCTCCGGACGCAGCGCGCTGCTGGTAGCGGCCCTCACTCGGCACCCTGACCTGCTGTTTGATGCTACCTACGACCTCTTGCACGAGCCGTACCGTGCCCCCTTGATGCCGGCCAGCGCCGACCTGATCGGCCGTCTGCGCCGGGCCGGGATCCCCGCCGTGCTGTCCGGTGCCGGGCCCACTGTTCTGGCATTTGTTGTGAACGGGCGAACGCCTGGGTCCCCTGAGGTGGATTCAATCGCGATTCAAACGGGTAATGAGTGGCACGTAAGCCCCCTGGACGTAGACAGACAAGGTGCAACCATCCAGTCCGTCCCGCCGGGCATACGCATCCGGGCTGGCGCCCGCCAAGGGCGGCACGGAGGCGGCCTGCGCAGGGCACGGGCAGGTCATATGGGTCGGTCCTGGCCAGATCGTTGGTCTACTTCCGCGAAACACGGACATCTCTGAGGAATGCAGTGGGCTCTCTTAGTGTTAGGCTGGGTAGCGCACCAGATGCCCCGCCACGGGAACAGGTGCTCGCAAGTTCCTTGTTGCCCGGTCCGGTAAGTCTTTCGGGGGCCGTGGCACTCCGTTACCGCTTCGGCCGGTTGAATCTCCCTCACGCCCGTATGAGCTGGGGGTGGCCTAGCGGATCGAGCGGGAACGGGGGGTCCGGGGGTACCGCAGGGTGGCCCGGGTTAACACTGCCGAGCACCCACGTTACCCACGCCATCTGGATGCACCCTGAGCCTTCTGTGCCAGTCGTGGAGCCTCGGTTACATGCCCTGGCCCCGCACCGCGAGAGCGTGCAGATGGCAGAGAAGGCAGAACATTGGCCTGGTGAAGTCGCCAGGTCGCGAAACTGGGCCAGCCGGCCGCCTGAGCAGTCGGCGCCCGCCCCTGGGAAGGATCCCTCGTGAGCGATACCACTGAATTCCTCACTCCGCACGGCACCTCTGAGCCGGCCGATTCCCCGTCCGGCCTGGGCCGCGACGCGGGTTCAAACTCGGTCTCAGGGGCAACCAAGACCGCTTCAGCGGCGACCCGCCGCGCGAGCGGTGCCGGCCTCGCCGCCATGAAGCTGGCCGAGTTGCAGCAGCTCGCCCAGCAGATGGGCATCAAGGGGACCGGCCGGATGCGGAAGGGGGAGGTCATCACGGCGATCCAGGAGAAGGACAGCGGCGGAGGCGCCCGTGCATCCGCCGCGCAGGACAGAGCACCCCGGCGGTCCGCCCCGGCGGCAGCCGACGCGGTGCAGACTGCGGTGGAACCGGCCGCCAGCCAGGTGCAGGTTGCCGCCGACAGCGTCGGCCCGGCGGCCCGCGCCACCGAGACGGCCGCCCCGGCCCGTCCGGCTGGCGAAGAGCAGCTTCCCTTTGACCGGGTGGAGTCCGGTGCGGTCGCGGACACCGGCCGCCAGCAGGCTCAGCACCGGGATGACAGCAGGTCATCCGGTGATGGCCAGCGTGACCGGCGCCGCCGCAACGGCCGGCCGGACCAGTCGCGGCCACGCGGGGATGGCGGCGGTGACCAGCGCCGCGACCAGGACGGCCAGCGCCGTGACCAGGACGGCCAGCGCCGTGACCAGTCCAGCGGTGAGCAGCGCCGCGAGCAGCCCGCCGACCAGAACGCGAACCGCGTCCAGCAGAACGACCAGCGCGATGACGACAACGACCCGTCGGGCCGGCGCCGCAGCCGGGACAGGTTCCGCAACCGCAACCGGCAGCGCCGTGAGCGGCCGGGCGAGTCCGAGCCGGTCATCGCCGAGGATGACGTGCTCATTCCGATCGCCGGCATCCTGGACGTGCTGGACAACTACGCGTTCGTCCGGACGACCGGCTACCTGCCTGGCCCGAACGACGTGTACGTGTCCCTGTCCCAGGTTCGCAAGCACGGCCTGCGCAAGGGTGACGTGATCGAGGGCGCGGTGCGCCAGCCGCGCGACGGCGAGCGCAGGGAGAAGTTCAACGCGCTGGTCCGGCTGGACAAGGTCAACGGCCTCGACCCCGAGCAGGCCCGCAACCGGTCCGAGTTCTCCAAGCTCGTCCCGCTCTACCCGCAGGACAGGCTCCGGCTGGAGACCGACCCCGGCGTGCTGACCACGCGGATCATCGACCTGATCGCCCCGATCGGCAAGGGCCAGCGCGGGCTCATCGTGTCCCCGTCGAAGGCCGGCAAGACGCTGATCATGCAGTCCATCGCGAACGCGATCACCAAGAACAACCCCGAGTGCCACCTCATGGTCGTCCTGGTCGACGAGCGGCCCGAGGAAGTCACCGACATGCAGCGCGCGGTGAAGGGCGAGGTCATCCACTCCACCTTCGACCGGCCCGCCGAGGATCACACCACGGTCGCCGAGCTGGGCATCGAGCGGGCGAAGCGGCTGGTGGAGATGGGTCACGACGTGGTCGTGCTGCTCGACTCGATCACCCGTCTCGGCCGTGCCTACAACCTCGCGGCACCCGCGAGCGGCCGGATCATGTCCGGTGGTGTGGACTCGACCGCCCTGTACCCGCCGAAGCGGTTCTTCGGCGCGGCCCGCAACATCGAGCATGGCGGTTCGCTGACCATCCTGGCCACCGCCCTGATCGAGACTGGCTCCCGGGCTGACGAGGTCATCTTCGAGGAGTTCAAGGGGACCGGCAACATGGAGCTGCGGCTGCGCCGTGAGCTCGCCGAGAAGCGCATCTTCCCCGCGGTGGACGTCGACGCGTCCAGTACCCGTAAGGAAGAGCTGCTGATGTCCCCGGAGGAGCTCAGGATCGTCTGGCAGCTGCGCCGGGTGCTGCACGCGCTCGAGCCGCAGCAGGCGCTCGAGGTCCTGATGGACAAGATGCGCGAGACCAAGAGCAACGCCGAGTTCCTGCTCCAGGTCCAGAAGACGACTCTCAATGCGTAAGCGGTCGCGCGGGTAGGCGCTGCGAACCTCAGCAGTCCTGCCCGCGCGACCTCCAAGCTCCACCCCCAGCTTGCTGGGGAATCAGCATGGGACGTTACACGTTCCAATGTCTGGCACACTGGGACCGAGTATGCGGTGCCGGTTCACGCCAGTCGGCTCACTGTCGTTCGCCCCGGCGGCCCAGCGCCCGGGCAGGCAGCGATCTGGACGGCTGGCGACCCGGCTGCCGCCTGAGCCAGGAGACTTCACACATGAAGCCAGGAATTCACCCCGCCTACAGGACGACGACCGTCACCTGCACGTGCGGCCACACCTTCGTCACCCGCAGCACGTCGCCGACCGGCACGATCCACGCCGACGTCTGCTCGAACTGCCACCCCTTCTACACCGGCAAGCAGAAGATTCTCGACACCGGTGGCCGGGTCGCCAGGTTCGAGCGCCGCTTCGGTAAGAAGGACGCGGGCAGCAGCAAGTAGCACGTCCGGGGCGGGCCGTGGCGGGCCGCGCTGCTCATCGGCCTCCGGCCGATTTCGCCGCGGCCCGCAGTGCTTATCCCGGGGGGCCGAGCCCCCGGACCCCACGCTGGTGGCTTGGGTTGTGGCCCAGGCTGGTGGCTTGGGTTGTGGCCCAGGCTGGTGGCTTGGGTTTGCGGCCCGTGCCGTCGGCTGGGGTTGGCGCCCCACGCTGGTGGCTCGGGTTGGTTGCTTAGCTTCTGCCCTGGACGGCGCAGGGCGTCAGGAGGAATCTGGTGTTTGACCGGCTCGGTGGGCTGGCCGCTGAGCATGCGGAACTAGAAAGCGCGCTCGCCAATCCTGAGCTGCACGCGGACCAGGACCGGGCGAGGGCGCTTGGCCGCCGCTACGCCGAGCTGAGCCCGGTGGTGCATGCCTATCACGAGTGGCAGC
This sequence comes from Streptosporangiaceae bacterium, assembly GCA_036495485.1. Lineage (GTDB taxonomy): Bacteria > Actinomycetota > Actinomycetes > Streptosporangiales > Streptosporangiaceae > PALSA-505. The sequence continues at coordinate 20,818 of DASXMU010000003.1, read as the reverse complement.
GGGTCGTCGCCGACGAGCAGGCCGCGCGCGAGCTGGCCAGCGAGGATCCCGCGTTCCTCGCTGAGGCCGGGCAGTTCGGCGAGCAGCGGTCGAAGCTGGAGAAGCAGCTCACCGAGCTGCTGGCCCCCAGGGACCCCAGCGACGGCAAGGATGTCATCCTCGAGGTCAAGGCCGGCGAGGGTGGCGATGAGTCGGCGTTGTTCGCCGGTGACCTGCTGCGGATGTACCTGCGCTATGCCGAGCGGCAGGGCTGGAAGACCGAGGTGCTGGACTCGGCGCTGACCGGGCTCGGCGGGACCAAGGACGCGACCGTGGCGGTCAAGTCCAGGCGCAGCGGGCCCGGTGTCTGGGCCCGGCTGAAGTTCGAGGGCGGCGTGCACCGCGTGCAGCGGGTCCCGGTCACCGAGTCGCAGGGCCGGATCCACACCTCGGCTGCCGGAGTGCTCGTGATGCCGGAGGCCGACCCCGTCGAGGTCGAGGTAGAGCCGAACGACATCCGGGTCGATGTGTTCCGGTCCTCCGGACCGGGTGGCCAGAGCGTGAACACCACGGACTCCGCAGTCCGGATCACCCACCTGCCCACCGGGATCGTGGTCTCCTGCCAGAACGAGAAGAGCCAGCTGCAGAACCGGGAGCAGGCGATGCGCATCCTGCGCGCCCGGCTGCTGGCCCAGGCGCAGGAGGCAGCGGATGCTCAGGCCGCCGCGCAGCGGCGTGGCCAGGTGCGCACCGTCGACCGCTCCGAACGCATCCGGACCTACAACTTCCCGGAGAACCGCATCGCCGACCACCGGATCGGCTACAAGGCCTACAACCTCGACCAGGTACTCGATGGTGACCTGGACGCGCTGATCGGCGCGCTGACCGAGGCAGACCTGGCCGAGCGTACCGACGGCGCCGCCGAACCCCACCGCACTGGGCGGGAGCGCAACGGGTGAACCTGTTGCTTGATGAGGTCACGAGGGCGGCGGCCCGGCTGGCCGAGGCTGAGGTCGAGTCGCCGCGGGCCGATGCAGAGCAGATTGCCGCGCACGTACATGGCGTGCGCCGGACCGAGCTTCATTCCGTTCCCGATACCGAATTCGACACGAGGTTCTGGGACGCGGTGGCCCGGCGGGCCGCCCGGGAGCCGTTGCAGCACATCACCGGGCTGGCCTACTTCAGGTATATCGAGCTGGAGATCGGGCCCGGGGTGTTCACGCCGCGGCCGGAGACCGAGATGATGACCGGCTGGGCGATCGAGGTGCTGCGGGAGATGGACGAGTCCGCGCCGGTCGTCGTCGACCTGGGCACGGGCTCCGGTGCGATTGCCCTGTCCATCGCCCTCGAGGTGCCAGGTGCCCGGGTGTACGCGGTCGAGGCTGACCCGCTCGCGCTCGCCTTCGCGAAGCGCAACGTCGCCGCCTACGACAACCGTGAACCACACCCCGGGCGGCGGGTGACGCTGGTGGCCGCCGACTTCACCGATGCCCTGCACGAACTGGACGGGACGGTGGACCTGGTCGTCAGCAACCCGCCATACATTCCGCTGGGCGCGGTGGTCCCACCCGAGGTTGGCGAGTATGACCCACCGTCCGCGCTGTGGAGCGGGGACGACGGGCTGGACGCCATCCGGGTGGTGCAGCGGACCGCGTACCGGCTGTTGCATACCGGCGGGCTGGCCGCGGTCGAGCATGGTGCGCCGCAGGGTGGCGCGGTCCGCGGCGTTTTCGCACTCGGTGGTGACTGGCAGGAGATCGCGCAGCACAAGGATCTGGCTGGCCGCGATCGGTTCGTCACTATGGTCCGGCAATGGCAGGATGGACAGCCATGAGCGAGCGCTTTGACTGCTCGGACCCCGAGCAGCGCGCGGCCGGGCTGGCCGCCGCGGCAGACGCGGTGCGCCGCGGCGAACTGGTTGTCCTGCCCACCGACACCGTCTACGGCGTTGGTGCCGACGCCTTCACCCCAGCGGCCGTGGCCGGCCTGTTCTCCGCCAAGCGCCGCGGCCGGGACATGCCGCCGCCAGTGCTCGTCGGGTCGGTCCGTGCGGCCACCGCGCTGGTCGAAGACCTGAGCGAGGTCGGCAAGGACTTCATCAACGAGTTCTGGCCGGGCGGCCTCACCCTGGTGTGCCGTGCACAGCCCACGCTGAGCTGGGATCTCGGCCACACCAAGGGGACGGTCGCGGTCCGGATGCCGTTGCACCCGGTCGCTCTCGACCTGCTCAAAGAGGTCGGCCCACTGGCGGTGAGCAGCGCGAACCTGCATGGTGCGGGGCCCGCGCTCACCGCTGACGACGCAGAGGAGCAGCTGGGCGACTCGGTCGCCGTTTTGCTGGACGCCGGGCGTACCACCGGCGGCGTCCCGTCCACCATCCTCGATCTGACCGGCCTGGTTCCCCGGCTGCTCCGGGAGGGAGCGATCCCGATCGAGAAGCTCAGGTCGGTGGCAGCGGTGACCCTGAACCTGTCGATGCCCCCGGCTGCGTACCCCTCGTCCGACGATGAGGACGAAGAGTACAACGATGAAGACGACGTGTACGACGAGGACGAAGAGTACAACGACGAAGACGACGTGTACGACGACGAAGACGAGGATGACGACGAAGAGGGCGGGGACGACGAAGACGCCGGCGACGAAGAGGGCGGCGACGAAGAGGGCGGGGACGACGAGGACGGCGAAGAAGAGGACGGCGGGGACGACGAAGACGAGGATGACGGCCATCACGGGGACGACGACGAGGACGTCCGGGAACACGCCCACTAGCCTGGGGGGACCCATTGCCGACGGAGCGCCGATGATCTCAGAACCTGCCTGCGGCGGCTGAGCCTCGTGCGGGAGTACATGCTCACGCTCCTCACCGCCGCGGCGGTGACGTACCTGCTGACGCCCCTGGCCCGGTGGGTATCGGAGAAGTTCGGTGCGATGCATGACCCGCGCGACCGTGACGTGCACGTTGTGCGCACCCCGCTGCTCGGTGGCCTCGCCATGTACGGCGGCCTCCTCGTCGCCCTGCTGCTGGCGGGCAGGTTCGGCTATCTCAGCCAGGCACTCGGTGGGCCCCGGACGAGCAGCGGAATCCTGCTGGCCGGCGGCCTGCTCGTCGCCGTGGGCGTGGTGGATGACCGCTGGGGGATGAGCGCGATCAGCAAGCTGGCCGCCCAGGTGGCCGCCGGCGGAATCCTGGTCTGGAGCGGGACCGAGCTGTCCTGGATCCCGAGCCCATATGGCAACGTGATCGTGCTGTCCTCGAACCAGGGCCTGGTGCTGACCATCTTGGTCGTGGCCATGACGATCAACGCGGTCAACTTCATCGACGGCCTGGACGGGCTGGCCGCGGGCATCGTCGCCATCTCGGCGCTCGCCTACTTCTCCTACTCGTACACGCTGCTCAAGGTGACCAACGACTCCACCCAGTCGTTGCCGGCCCTGATGTCGGCGATCCTGGCCGGGATGTGCCTGGGCTTCCTGCCGCACAACTTCTACCCGGCCCGCATCTTCATGGGTGACACCGGCGCGATGCTGCTGGGGTTGCTGCTCGCCTACGGGCCCATCTCCAGCACAGCGACCCTCGACCCGAGCATCCTGGTCGCCTATGGAAAGACGCACGTCGTGGACCGGTTCCCGACGATCCTGCCGCTGTTGCTGCCGGTCGCGATCTTCCTCATCCCGTACGGCGACCTGCTGCTGGCGGTGGTCCGGCGAACCAGGGCGGGGCAGTCGCCGTTCACCGCGGACATGAAGCACCTGCACCACCGGCTGATGAATTTCGGGCACTCACAGCGCAAGAGCGTGCTGATCATGTACCTCTGGGCCGCCCTGTTCGCAGGCGCGGTGGTCGCGCTGTCCATCATACGGACCAAGCTGATGATCCTGGCGGGCGCCACCCTGCTGGGCATGCTGACGTTGCTGCTGGTCACGGTGCCCAGGCTGCAGCCGCGCCGTCCGGTCCGCCGCCCGGCGCGCAACGGGGACGCCGCCGCCGCGCCCGGTCAGCCCGTGACGCGCGCATCCAGTCAGCCCGTCACGCACGCGCCCGGTACGGGTTCCCCGCAGGCTGCAGGGCAGCCCTTGCACGCTGCGGGTCAGCCTGTGCCGCACCCCCCGCACGCCCCGGGGTCAGCGGCCGCGAACCCGGGCGCCCCGACCGGATCTTCCCGGCAACCGTGACCCGGATCTTCCCGGCAGGCAGCCCCGGATGGTCCCGGCACCTGTGGCCTGGATCTTCCCGGCAGGCAGCCGGATGGTCCCGGCAGCCGTGACCCGGCCCAGATCTTCCTGGCAGCCGTGACCCGGATCTTCCCGGCAGGCCAAGCCCTGGATCTTCCCGGCACCTGTGGCCCGGATCTTCCTGGCAGGCCAAGCCCTGGATCTTCTCGGCACCCGCGACCTGGATCTTCCCGGCAGGCCAGCCCTGGATCTTCCCGGTGGGCCCGGCCCAAGGCCTCCAAGGCTCTCGTTAACCTGTGATCGGCGTCGTTTTGCCCGGTCAGGAGCGTATTTTTTCGAACAGTCCCCCCGGTAAAGACTTTGCCAAGGAGCTTGTGATATCTTTCACAAGAGACCGATCGAAGGATTTGTGAGGGGATCGTGATACGGTGCGGTGACCCGGCGGAGCAGTCGCGTCGCAGTGGCGGCGCGGGCTTGCCCCGGCTCCGCCCTGGGTCCGTCCTCGCGGCGCATCCGCCGGTTGCCTGTCTTCCCGGCGAGCCTTGTCCCAGCGAATCCAGACCCTTCAACCCCACACACGACAACCCCACATACAACAAGCACAGACCCGGCAAGCACACACACGACAAGCACTTCGGAGTTACTTAGATGCCAGAGAGCTACGTCCGGACACTTCGGTGGTCGGTCATGCTCACAGCACCCGCCGCGGTGCTGATGGTAGCTCTGTGTGGCGCTTTCGGCGGCATGAAGGGGTTCATCGGGGCGCTTCTCGGGGTCGCACTCGTCATCGTCTTCTTCGGGATCAGCGTGCTCGCCGTCGGGCGGGCCGCCCGGGTGAGCCCGCAGGCGATGATGATCACCGCGCTCGCCACCTTCCTGATCAAGATCATCCTGCTGGCGTTCCTGGTCGACCGGCTGGCCGGCACGAGCGCGTTCAACTCGAAGCTCTTTGGCTTCACTGCGATCGTCTGCATCGTGGCCTGGACTGTCTCGCAGGCGATCACCTCTGCCCGGCAGAAGATGATGTACGTCGAACCGGATGGGGAACGGTGACGCGTGGCCAGGACCCAGCTTCCGGACGGCGGATCGCGGCCCGTGATTCAGGCTGCCCGTCATCGCTGTGGTCCGCGCGGTTCACGCCCCGGCCACCGGCCGGGTGCGCGCTCCGGCCAGCACCGGGCGGCAGGCCATGACCGGGAACGGCACTCCTATGACTGGGAACGGCACTCCCATGACCGGGAATGGGAACGGCACCTCGCCGGGCGAGACACCGGACAGCAGGAAGCTGACCGGGGCGGAGAATCCGGGGTGGGCTGTCTTCAGCTACCTGCTGACTGGCATGATCTTCTACGGCGCTGTCGGATGGGCCATCGGCCATTGGGTCATCCACTCGCCGCTGTTTTTCCCGCTCGGGATGGTCGTCGGGCTGGCGCTCTCGATCGTCCTGGTCATCCTGCGCTTCGGCCGGTCCTGATCATCGCGGGCTGGCACACCGAAAGCACAGGGAGAACCGCAAGCGCCGGCAGCAGCGAATGCGCTGAGAGCGCCGCAAGGAGCGCCACCCGCGGCGCTGACGTTCGTAGCCCTGTGCCCAGCGGCACCAGGGCCAGCACTACCGAGACCAGCACTGAGCTTTGCAGTACTGAGGTAACCGGTCGCAGGGGTGCGGCCGGAGGCAGATGGGTGTGAGGAGTATCTCTGTGAGCAATGGTGTCCACGCGACCGCTCTGGCCAGTGGTTGCCACATCTTCTCGGGGTGCGGCTACCCGGCGCCCTCGAATAACGACTTCGTCTTCAGTCCGGCCTTCAGCATCGGTCCGTGGCACGTCACCAAGCCCGAGTTGCTCATGGTGATCTGCGTCCTGGCCATCCTGCTCTTTTTCTGGGCCGCGTTCCGCAGGCCCAAGCTTGTGCCCCGCGGGGTCCAGAACATCGGTGAGCTCGGTGTGCTGTTCGTCCGGGACCAGATCCTCCGCCCCATGATCGGGCGGAAGGGCGACGGCTACCTGCCTTTCCTGGTGTCGCTGTTCTTCTTCATCTGGATCATGAACCTGTTGGAGATCATCCCGGTCGCGCAGTTCCCGGTGCCCGCGCATATCGGCTTCGCCTGGATCCTGGTCGCCCTGGTCTGGTTCACCTACATGACCGTCGGGATCCGGGCGAAGGGACCCATCGGCTTCTTCCGTGGCATGATCCCCAGCGGTGTGCCGTGGTGGATCATGGGCCTGCTGGTGCCGATCATCTGGCTGTCAGACATCATCGTCCGGCCGTTCACACTCGGTGTGCGGCTGTTCGCGAACATGTTCGCCGGGCACCTGCTGCTGCTGGTCTTCTACTTCGCCACGTGGTACTTCGTGAGCGCGAGCGCGGGCGCTGTGTACGCGGTGGGCTCGCTGGCGATGGTGATCATCCTGACCGCGTTCGAGATGCTGATCCAGTTTCTGCAGGCGTTCATCTTCACCATGCTGACCGCCTTTTACATAGGCGACTCGCTGGAATCGGCGCACTGACCAAGCTTTTGACCAACCTCACCGGCGGGCCGAAACCGCCGGTCCGGATGATGAAGGAACGAAGAGATGATTGATCTGGTAACTCACGCTCTGGCCGCGGGCAGCACTGGTAACGGCATCGGCAGCGCCACCGTCACGATCGCCGGCCGGCTCGGCGCCGTCGCCTATGGCCTCGCGGCCATCGGCCCCGGCGTCGGCATCGGCCTGATCTTCGGCCACGCCACCGAGGCGATGGCCCGTCAGCCCGAGGCAGCGGGCATCATCCGCGCCAACATGTGGGTCGGATTCGCCCTGGCCGAAGCCCTCGCGCTGATCGGCATCGTCGTGCCGTTCATCTTCACGCACTGACGACGCCGAGACGGGTGATCGCACCGTGATGTACCACCTAGCAAAGGCAGCGGCGGCCTCGAACCCGAACCCGCTCATCCCCTCAGCGACCGAGCTGATCCTCGGGCTGATCGGGTTCATCGTCGTCTTCGGCGCGCTCGGCAAGGTGCTGCTGCCCAGGATCCAGAAGACTCTGGAGGAGCGGACCACCGCCATCGAGGGTGGCCTGCAGAAGGCCGAAGAGACCCAGGCTGAAGCCGAACGGCTGCTCACGCTCTACCGTGAGCAGCTCGACCAGGCCAGGCACGAGTCCTCCAAGCTACGCGAGGAGGCCAAGGAGCAGGGGGCGCAGATCATCGCAGAGATGCGTGCCCAGGCACAGGCCGAGGCCACCCGCCTGGTCGAGGCCGCCCAGGCGCAGATCGAAACCGAGCGCCAGCAGGCGCTGGCCTCGCTCCGGCGCCAGGTCGGCGACCTGGCGACCGAACTGGCCGGACGTATCGTCGGCGAGTCGCTCACCGATGAAGCCAGGCAAAGCCGGGTAGTCGACAGGTTCCTCGACGAGATCGAGGGCCAGGGCACCCAGGCTTCCGAGCTGCGGGCCGGCCGTTGAGCACTCGGCTGGCCCGTGTCCGTTCGGGGTCTTTCTTTCCAGCCAATCAACGGACAGCAACCGGAGCGGAGGTGAGCTGATGAGAGGCGCTAGCAGGGCCTCGCTGGCGCAGGCCAGTGAGCAGCTCTCAGCCGTGGCCACCAGCAAGGCGACTGCTGACACGGTCGGCGACGAGTTGTTCGCCGTGGTCAGGCTGCTCGACTCCGAACATGGCCTGCGCCGGGCGCTGACCGATCCGGCCCGGCAGGCCGAGGCCAAGGCCGGCCTGGCCCGCTCGCTGCTGGACGGGAGGGTTTCCGCCCAGACGCTGGACCTGGTGGCCGGCCTGGCGTCGGCCCGCTGGTCGGCCGCGCGCGACCTGGCCGATGCGGCCGAGGAGCTCGCGGTGAAGGCCGTGGTGATCGCCGCCGAACAGGCCGGCAACCTGGACGACCTGGAAGACGACCTGTTCAGGTTCGGCCGGGTGACGATGGGGCAGCCGGAGCTGTACTCCGCCCTGACCAACCCCTACCTGCCCGGTGAGCGCAAGCAAGGGCTGCTCAACGCCCTGCTGGACGGCAAGGTCAGCGCCGAAGCCGAGCGGCTGATCACCCAGGCGGCCCTGGAGCCACGGGGACGTAGCCTGGAGGCGAACCTGGACTCCTACGCCAATGCCGCGGCCGAGCGCAGGCAGCGGCTGGTCGCCGTGGTGCGGGTGGCATCCGCGCTCAGCCGGGAGCAGCAAGACCGGCTGGCGGCGGCGCTCGCCGCCATCTACGGACATGACGTATTTCTGAACATCGTGCTGGACCCACACGTCGTAGGCGGCATGTCGGTCCAGGTCGGTGATGAGTTCATCGACGCGAGCGTGGCCAGCCGCCTGGCAGCCGTGCGCCGCAAGCTAGCGAGCTGAGCCATGACAGCAACACGAGGGACGCGAGGAAGATGACGGAGCTGACAATCCGGCCGGAAGAGATCCGGGACGCGCTGGCGCGATTTGTCGATGACTACAAGCCCGACGTCCCCTCGAGGGAAGAGGTCGGCACGGTCACCGAATGTGGTGACGGCATCGCCCGGGTCGAGGGACTGCCCTCGGCCATGGCAAGCGAACTGCTCGAGTTCCCCGACGGGACCCGCGGCCTCGCGCTGAACCTGGATGTGCGCGAGATCGGCGTGGTCGTCCTCGGTGACTTCAGCAAGATCGAGGAAGGCCAGCAGGTCCGCCGCACCGGCGAGGTGCTGTCGGTCCCGGTGGGTGACGCCTTCCTCGGCCGCGTGGTGGACCCGCTCGGCAGCCCGATGGACGGCCTCGGCGAGATCGCCGGCACCCAGCTTCGCGAGCTTGAGATCCAGGCACCCAGCGTGGTGCAGCGCAAGAAGGTGCACGAGCCGCTGCAGACCGGCATCAAGTCGATCGACGCGATCACGCCGATCGGCCGGGGCCAGCGTGAGCTGATCATCGGCGACCGGCAGACCGGCAAGACCGCGATCGGCATCGACGCGATCATCAACCAGAAGGCCAACTGGGAGTCCGGCGACCCGGCCAGGCAGGTCAAGTGCATCTACGTGGCGATCGGCCAGAAGGGCAGCACGACCGCCCAGGTGCGGCAGTCGCTCGAGGACGCCGGTGCGCTGGAGTACACGACGATCGTGGCCGCGCCCGCGTCGGACCCGGCCGGGTTCAAGTACATCGCGCCCTACACCGGGTCGGCGATCGGCCAGCACTGGATGTACAACGGCCAGCACGTGCTGATCATCTTCGACGACCTGTCCAAGCAGGCCGAGGCCTACCGGGCCGTGTCGCTGCTGCTGCGCCGCCCGCCGGGCCGCGAAGCCTACCCTGGTGACGTCTTCTACCTGCACTCCCGGCTGCTCGAGCGGTGCGCCAAGCTGTCGGACGACATGGGGGCCGGCTCGATGACCGGGCTGCCGGTGATCGAGACCAAGGCCAACGACATCTCGGCCTACATCCCGACCAACGTCATCTCGATCACCGACGGCCAGATCTTCCTGGAGACCGACCTGTTCAACTCCGGTGTCAGGCCGGCTATCAACGTCGGCCGCTCGGTCTCCCGGGTGGGCGGCGACGCGCAGATCAAGGCCATGAAGGAGGTGGCCGGCGGCCTCAAGCTGGCCCTCTCGCAGTTCCGCGACCTGGAGGCCTTCGCCTCGTTCTCGTCCGACCTGGACGCCGCGTCCCGTTCGCAGCTCGACCGGGGCGAGCGCCTGGTCGAACTGCTCAAGCAGGCCCAGTACAGCCCGTTCCCGGTCGAGCGCCAGGTGGTCTCGATCTGGGCCGGCACCACGGGCCAGCTCGACGAGGTGCCGGTAGAGGATGTCAGGCGGTTCGAGGAGGAGTTCCTCGACTACGTGGGCCGCTCCCACGCCGGCATCTTCGACGCGATCAGGGAGACCGGCAAGCTGTCCGACGACACGAAGACCGCACTGAAGGACGCGATCGAGCACTTCAAGAAGAGCTTCGCGATCGGCAGCGGCGACCTGCTGGTGCAGGACGAGCACGTCGGCGCCTTGGACCCGGAGAAGGCCGAGCAGGACAAGATCAAGCAGTACACCAGGAAGCCGGAGCCCAAGCAGGCGCAAGGCTGAGGTAGCGAGGTAACAGACCATGGGAGCACAGCTTCGCGCGGTGCGGCGGCGGATCGGCGCAGTCCAGTCCACCGCCAAGATCACGCGCGCCCAGGAACTGATCGCCTCGTCCCGGATCATCAAGGCCCAGCAGCGGGTGCGCGCGGCGGCACCGTATGCGCGCGAGCTGACCAGGGCCGTCGAGGCCGTGGTCAACGGGTCACCGTCGCTCACCCACCCGCTGGTCACCGAGCCGCAGAAAGCATCCAGGGCAGCGGTGGTCATGCTCACCAGCGATCGCGGCTTCGCGGGCGGGTACAACGCCAATGTGCTCCGCGAAGCCCAGTCCCTGGCCGCGCTGCTGTCCGGGCGCGGCGTTACGGCGCTGCCCTACGTGGCGGGCCGGAAGGGGATCGTCTGGCACCGCTTCAGGCAGCGCGACATAACCGCCGAGTGGAGCGGGTTCTCCGAGACCCCGGCGTTCAGCAACGCGAGCGAGATCGCCGCCCGGCTGATCGAGGACTTCGGCAAGCCGGCCGAGAGCGGCGGGCTGGACGAGATCTACCTGGTGCACACCGAGTTCATCTCGATGCTCACCCAGCGCCCTGCCGTCCGCAGGATCCTGCCGCTGGAGATCGAGAAGACCGATGAGCCGCCGCCAGAGAACCGGCTGAACATCTACGAGTTCGAGCCATCGCCCGAGGCGGTGCTTGACGCACTGCTGCCCTGGTACGTAGAGACCAGGCTTTACCAGGCACTGCTCGAGTCCGCGGCCGCCGAGGTCGCGGCCAGGCGCCGCGCGATGAAGTCGGCGACCGACAACGCCAATGACCTGATCGACCTGCTGACGAGGGAAGCCAACAAGGCACGGCAGGCCGAGATTACCCAGGAGATCAGCGAAATCGTGGGCGGTGCCAACGCGCTGGCCGCGGAGATCGCCGGAAGTGAGTGAGGCAATCATGACCGCTACCGTCCAGAATGACGCCACCAGCGGCGAGACGGCCGCGAGCACCGGGCGTGTCGCCCGGGTGATCGGCCCGGTCGTCGACGCCGAGTTCTCCGCCGAGCGGATGCCCGACATCTACAACGCCCTGCACGTCGACGTGCACGACCAGGGCACGACGAAGACGCTGACCCTGGAGGTCGCCCAGCACATCGGCGACAACATGGTCCGCGCGATCTCCATGCAGCAGACCGATGGCCTGGTCCGCGGTGCCACGGTCACCGACACCGGTGCCGCTATCTCGGTCCCGGTCGGTGACGTGACCAAGGGCCACGTGTTCAACGTGCTCGGCGAGACACTGGACGTGCCGACCGCGTCCCTGGGGGTCAAGCAGCGCTGGCCGATCCACCGGGACCCGCCGCCGTTCGACGAACTGGAGGCGCGGACCGAGATCCTGGAGACCGGTATCAAGGTGCTCGACCTGCTCACCCCGTACGTCAAGGGTGGAAAGATCGGGCTGTTCGGCGGTGCCGGTGTGGGCAAGACCGTTCTCATCCAGGAAATGATCACCAGGGTCGCCAAGAACTTCGGTGGCGTGTCGGTGTTCGCCGGCGTGGGCGAGCGGACCCGCGAGGGCAACGACCTGTTCATCGAGATGACGGAGTCCAACGTCATCAGGGACACGGCGCTGGTCTTCGGCCAGATGGACGAGCCGCCGGGCACCCGCCTGAGGGTGGGCCTGGCCGCGCTCACCATGGCCGAGTACTTCCGTGACGAGCAGCAGCAGGACGTGCTGCTGTTCATCGACAACATCTTCCGGTTCACCCAGGCCGGTTCCGAGGTGTCCACCTTGCTCGGCCGGATGCCCTCGGCCGTGGGTTACCAGCCGACCCTGGCCGACGAGATGGGCCAGCTCCAGGAGCGGATCACCTCCACCAGGGGCCACTCGATCACCTCGATGCAGGCGATCTTCGTGCCCGCCGACGACATCACCGACCCGGCGCCGCACAACGTGTTCGCGCACCTGGACGCCACCACCGTGCTGGACCGCAAGATCACCGAGAAGGGTATCTTCCCGGCGGTGGACCCGCTCGACTCCACCTCGCGCATCCTGGACGCCAAGTACGTCGGCCAGGAGCACTACGACGTGGCCCGCGAGGTGCAGCGGATCCTGCAGCGGTACAACGAGCTGCAGGACATCATCGCGATCCTCGGCATCGACGAACTGTCCGAAGAGGACAAGGTCACGGTCCAGCGAGCCCGCCGGATCGAGCGCTTCCTGTCTCACCCGATGTTCGTCGCCGAGCAGTTCACCGGGCAGCCCGGCGTCTTCGTCCCGCTCAGCGAGACGATCTCGTCGTTCAAGGCGCTGACCGAAGGCAAGTACGACCACATTCCCGAGCAGGCATTCTTCATGTGCGGCGGCATCGAGGATGTGGAGAAGAAGGCAGCGGAGCTTGAGAAGTCCTGAGGTGCCGCTGACCCCTGAGCCGAGACCATCCTGGAGGGAGTGCCGGTGACAGTGCACGTAGAGCTGGTGGTCCCTGACCGCGAAATCTGGTCGGGCTCCGCCAGGATGGTCATCGCCAAGACACCCGACGGCGACATGGGCATCCTGCCGTCGCACCCGCCGGTGCTCTCCCTGCTGGCCGAGGGAAGCATGGTCAGGATCCTGGACCCTGAGGCCGGCGGACCGGACGCCCAGGACGCCCCGGCTGGCTCGGCCGGTGACCAGTCTGAGCTGGTCGCGGCTGTGAGCGGCGGCTTCTTCTCGGTGTCCGATGACCGGATCTCGATCCTGGCACACGACGCCCAGCTCGCCAGTGACATCGACGTTTCGGCGGCCCGGGCTGAGCTCGAGGCAGCGGAGGCGGACGCGGCGGGCGGCGCGGAACCCGCTGAGGTCAAATACGCCAGAGCGCGGCTACGGGCCGCTGGCGAGCAGGCCTGACGAAGGCCGCGTGGCGGTGGGCGGATCGACGGCAGTCGATGCCGGCTGGCTCGTCGCGATCATCCTTGTCCTGCTCGTGCTCGCCGCGCTGGCCGTGGCCGTCCGCCGGGCGCTGCTCGAACGCGGCGGCGGCACGGTCGAATGCGGCCTGCGGCGGCATGGCCAGGACAGCCCCTGGCGTCTCGGCCTCGCCTCCTACCAGCCCGACGAACTGCGCTGGCATCAGGTCTTCGGCGTCTTCATGCGGCCCGACGAGATCTTCCCGCGCCGCACGCTGACCGTCGTCTCCCGGCGGGCACCTGACGCGGTCGAGGCGGCCAGCCTCGGCCCCGGGCTGATCGTGGTCGAGTGCCGGGCCGGCGACGAAGCCGAGCCGATGGAACTGGCCATGAGCGAATCGGCCCTCACCGGGTTTCTCTCCTGGCTGGAATCCGCTCCACCAGGGCCGCGTGTGGTCTTATTGCGCTCGGCTGGTCTCCGGCTGGTCTTATCGCCATCCGTTGAGGTGTCCATAAATTTCTTTTTTATATGAAAAGGAAATTGCTGAACGGGCGCGGCTGAGCCCGATCGCGGGTCCTCAGCGCTCGATGGCTGGGCGGACGTGGCTGGCCTGGTCGCGGGTCGTTACCGCTCGCTACCGGGCGGACGTGGCTGGCCGCACGCGGTCGGCTCAGCGCTTGCTGGCCGGGCGGACGTGGCTGCCGCACATGGTCGGCTCAGCGCTCGCCGCCTGGGCGCCACAGTACGTCGCCGTTGGCGCCGTTTGCCTCGCGGGCGAGGATGAACAGCAGGTCGGACAGGCGGTTGAGATACTGCGCCGCGACCGGGTTCACCGTGTCCCCGTGCGCCTGTATCGCTGTCCAGGTGCTGCGTTCCGCGCGCCGGACCACGGTGCGGGCCACGTGCAGCAGTGCGGCGCCCGGCGTGCCACCGGGCAGGACGAAGCTGCGCAGCGTGGGCAGGTCCGCGTTGTGCTCGTCACACGCCCGCTCCAGCGTGGCAACATACTCGCCGGTGACCCGCAGTGCGGACCGCGGAGAATCGGGCGTGACCGGGTTGCACAGGTCGGCACCGACGTCGAACAATTCGTTCTGGATGCGGGTCAGCAGCGCGGCGATCGCAGGCTCCAGGTGGCCGAGGCTGAGCGCTACCCCGATCGCACAGTTGGCCTCGTCCACGTCCGCATAGGCGACCAGCCGCGGATCGGTCTTGCTCGCCTGTGACATGTCACCGAGGGCGGTCGTGCCGTCGTCTCCCGTCCGGGTGTAGATGCGGGAGAGCACAACAGGATCTTCTCTGCGATCATCGGCCATCCCCACACCGTACCGGCCGCTTTCGCGTCCCCTCGCCAGGCCCTGGCCTCCACAGATAGCCCGCCACACCACGCCCGCACCGGCCCCTCCCAGCGTCGTGGCGGGACCCCAGTCGCACCATGTGTACCACCCGCCACTCACCGGGCCACTGACATCCATGATCAAAAATTTGGATCCCGGGTATTCACATCACGAACACGATGTGGCATCGTATGAATGCATAGAGTAATCGGGGGATCGACCGGAGCGGTCGTCAGGGCGCAGCTCAGGGCCGTTGTTTCGGCGGCCGTCTGTACTGCCCGAACCGCGTTAGCGGCATTTCCCGTTGCCCGGTGTCATTGCCGGTTAATGGCCTGACACCCGGTACCCGGCGGATCTCGGGGGCCGCAGGGTACCCGAACAGGGGGAAGCCGCGCTCCTGGCCCGTCGGCCGGGAGCGCGGCTACTATTCGGGGCCAAAGGATTGCTTTCCGGCGTTTTCTGCGGCACCTCGCCTCCGCCCGGTGACGCCACCCGAGTAAGGTTGGCCTGTCCGAACCACGTTCGGGAGGCGGCCGTGTACGACTACGTCATCATTGGTGCGGGCAGCGCGGGCTGTGTCCTGGCCGCGCGGCTGAGCGAGGACCCATCCGCTCAGGTGCTGCTGCTCGAGGCTGGGCCGCCCGATGACGCGGAGGAGATCCACATCCCCGCCGCCGTCAACCTGCTGTGGAAGACCGAGTACGACTGGGACTACAGCACCGTCCCGCAGGACCGCACCGGCGGCCGCAGCGTCTACTGGCCCCGGGGCAAGACCCTGGGTGGCTCGTCGTCGATCAACGCCATGATCTACATCAGGGGCAACCGCTACGACTACGACACCTGGCGTGACGAATACGGCTGCACCGGCTGGGGCTACACGGACCTGCTGCCGTACTTCCGCCGGGCCGAGGACAACTCGCGTGGCTCCTCCGCCTACCACGGCGCCGGCGGCCCGCTCCGGGTGCAGGATGCCGGTCACCGGTCACCGCTGACCAAGGCCTTCGTCGAGGCCGCCATCGCCTGCGGTCTGCCGGCGAACGACGACTTCAACGGCGCGCAGCAGGACGGGGCCGGCTTCTACCAGGTGACGCAGCGCGGGGGCCGCCGGTGGTCGACGGCGGACGCCTACCTCAGGCCGGCCATGTCCCGGCCCAACCTCACCGTGCGGACCGACGCCCTGGTCACCAAGATCGAGGTGGAGGACGGCCGGGCTGCTGCGGTGCGTTACCTGCACGGCGGGATGGCGGAGACGGCGCGGGCCGAACGCGAGATCCTCCTGGCGGGCGGCACGGTGAACAGCCCGCAACTGCTCATGCTGTCCGGCATCGGCCCGGCGGACCACCTTCGCGAGCTGGGCATCGACGTGATTGCCGACAGCCCGGGCGTCGGTGCCAACCTCTGCGACCACCCCATCGTCACGGCCATGTGGCACACGCCCAAGGTTCGCGGGCTCTGGGAGCAGGCCGGCCCGGTCAACCTGATGCGGTGGCAGGTCGCGCACAACGGGCCGCTGGTGACCAACGTGGCCGAGGCGGGCGGGTTCAGCCGTTCGGATCCCGCACTGCCAGCACCCGACCTGCAGTGGCACGCGCTGCCCACTCCCTACGAGAATCAGGGGCTCACCGACCCGGCCAAGCGTGCCTTCTCCCTGCTGGTCACGCTCGTCGAGGTGCGCAGCCGGGGCCGGATCACCCTGCGCAGCGCCGACCCCAGGCACAAGCCGGCCATCGACCCCAGCTACCTGGCCGACAGCGCCGACATCGAGCCGCTGGTCGCGGGCCTGCAGCTCGCCAGGCAGTTCGCGGCGGCCAAGCCGATGGCCAAGGTCTGCGCGAGCGAGCTCGCACCCGGCCCCGGCGCGGACACCGAGGCCGAGCTGCGCACCTTCATCAGGCAGGATCTCGCTACCCTGTACCATCCGGTCGGCACCTGCGCCATGGGCGGTGACTCGCGGCTGGCCGCCAGCAGGCTAACCAGCGTGGTCGACCCCGAGTTGCGGGTGCGCGGCGTGACCGGCCTGCGGGTGGTGGACGCGTCGGTGATGCCCACCGTGCCGCGCGGCAACACCAACGCGCCCACGATCGCCATCGCCGAGCGGGCCGCCGACCTCATCGCCGGCCGCGCCCCGCTGGCCATCGCCGACCCCGAACAGGCCGCCGTGCTCACCCGCTGACAGCCCGTTCTCTCCCTTCCCCGTTCTCTTCTGTCCCTGTTCTTTCCTGTCCCTGTCCTTTCCCGTCCCCGAACCGCCGCCACCCGTTGCTGAATCCGGTCGATGTGACGTTGACCGGCACCAGACCCTGGCGACGTCACATCGACCGCGTTTGGACATGGGCACGCAGCCCAGGGTCAGGGGCTTATCGTCTGGCCGCCATCTACGACGAGGGCCTGGCCGGTGATGTAGGAAGACGCGTCGCTGGCCAGGAACACCGCTGGCCCGGCCATTTCCTCCCAGGGTCAGGGGCTTATCGTCTGGCCGCCGTCTACGACGAGGGCCTGGCCGGTGATGTAGGAGGATGCGTCGCTGGCCAGGAACACCGCTGGCCCGGCCATTTCCTCTGGGCGCGCCCAGCGGTGCAGGGGCACGGCCGCCACGGTTGCCGGGCCGGCTACCTCGTCTTCCCAGAGGTTGCGGTTGAGGTCGGTGGCGGTCCAGCCGGGGCAGAGCACGTTGACCCGGATCCCCTGCGGCGCCCACTCCACGGCCAGCGACTTGGTCAGCGAGATCACCGCCGCCTTCGATGCGCCGTAAGGGGAGATCAGCGGCGCGGCGGCCACCCCGCCTACCGAGGCTACGTTGATCACCGAGCCGGTACCCCGCTCCAGCAGGTGACCGGCGACCGCGTGACAGACATACACGGTCGAGTTGACGTTCAGCCGCATGACCTTGTCCCAGCCGGACAGGCGCAGGTCGGCGAACGGGACCATGAAGTTGGTGCCACCCGCGTTGTTCACCACGATGTCGATGTGGCCGAGCCGCTCGATCCCGGCCGCCACCGCCGCCGCGACCGCCTCTTCGCTGGTCACGTCGGCCGGGATGGCGAAGGCCTTCCTGCCGTGCTCGCCGACCAGGCGTGCGGTCTCAGCCAGGCCGTCCTCGCTGCGCGCGACCAGGCCGAGGTCCGCTCCCGCTGCGGCCATGGCGACGGCTATCGCGCGGCCGATACCCCGCGAAGCCCCGGTGACGAAGGCGGTCTTCCCGGTCAGGCCGAAGGGGTTAGCGCTCATCGGAATCCTTCCACTCGGTCGGCAGCGGCCAGGCGGCCGGATTGAGCCTGCGCACGATCTCGTTCAGCACAATACGCACATACGGCTCGCCTACCCACAGGTGCTTGGCCCGCTCACCGGCGATAACCTCCGCCTGTGGCACCCGGGCGAACCTGCGCCTGGCCTCATCGGGCCGCAGGTAGTCATCGAGCTCGGGCACCAGAGCGGTCAGCGCCCGCCCGGACGCCGCCCAGGCGTCGAGGTATGCGTTACTGGCCCGGCGAAGCGGTGGCGAGATCAGGATCGCCCCTTCCACGGCCGGGTCGTTCCCCCACATCAGCGCCAGCTCCGTGCCGAACGACCAGCCGGCCAGCCACAGCCTCGGCAGCCCCGAGGCGACGCAGTAGGCGATGGCTGCGGCCACGTCGCTGCGCTCGGTGTCGCCGCCGCCAAACGCGCCCTCGCTGGTGCCCTGCTCCGATGATGTGCCACGTGTGTTGAACCGCAGGACTGCCAGGTCGGCCAGCGCGGGCAGCCGGTAGGAGGCCTTGCGCAGCAGGTGGCTGTCCATCATGCCGCCCTGCGTCGGCAGCGGGTGCAGGCAGATGAGGGTGGCCACCGGATCGCGGTCCTGCGGCAGCGCGAGCTCGCCGATCAGCCGCAGGCCATCGGCGGTATGCAGGGTCACCGGCGTGCGTCTGGCCGGCAGGATCGTCGAGGCCCTGATCTCGGTCATGCTGTTGCTCATCCACCTCTCCGCGCCCGTACTCTGTGCTCTACGCGGGCCGCCCCGGCCGCCTCGGCCGCCGCACGCCTGGCCTGCGGTGCAGCCGTCGCTGCCAGCATGCCCGATGCCAGTGCCTGCGCATGTCAAGTCCCGGCGTCAGGGCCGGCCACGCGACCAGATGCGCCGTGCCCACCGGGATCTCCTGGTCGCAGCCCGGGCAGCGATACTCCTTCACCGCTGCGGGCCCCGGCACCAGCCGCACCACCCAGTCCCCGTCCGGCCACGACTCCACGGTCTCAGGCCCCGCAGGGACCGGCGGGCGCTCATCGGGATCGTCCTCGCCCGCCCGGCCCGGGACAACCCCGCCGCGCCCCTTCCGTGGGACGTTGGCGGGCAGCCGCCGGGCTCTGCGTGGGCTCACGGCGGTCAATGTATGCCATGCCGGCACCTGCCGGGTTCCCGCATCCATTGACGCATCGATTCAGCACATGCTAATAATACTTTGCACATGCTAGAAAGGATGTCATGGATGTGACGACCATGACTGGGGACGGCTTGCTGCACATGCTCTCGACGCTCGCCAACCCGCATCGCCTGCGGGTCGTGGCCGCCCTGGCGGACGAGCGCAACTACGTCAGCCAGCTCGCCCGCGAGCTGGGTATCAGCAGGCCGCTGCTCCAGGTCCACCTGCGCAAACTAGAGTCGGCCGGCCTGGTGTCGGCCGCCATCGAGGTCTCGGAAGACGGGAAGGCCATGAAGTTCTACGAGGTAACCCCCTTCGCCGTGCACCTGACGCCCAAGACGATCATGGTCGCGGCGCAGTCACTGAGCGAAGAGTCAGATCGTGAGGTGCAGGTGCGGTGAAGGCCAGGACGGGAATCGAAACTTCGGCCATCTGCGTGTGCGCGGTGCTTGTCATCGCCTCGGTGGTACTGGGAGCCGAGAAGCTGAAAGCCCCGTACATCATCCCCCTCGTCGCGATTCCGCTGCTCGCCTGGCTCTGGCAGCTCACCACCGGCAGCAAGGCGACCAGGAACGAGATCACCAGCGGTGCGGAGTACCGCCAGCTAGCCGACGAGTACCGCCGCCTGGCCGACCTGGCCATCACCGCCCAGGAGCACACCGACCTCAAGCTCGGCGACGTCAGCGTCCGCATCGACTACCTGCGCGAGCAGATGGAGTCCCTGCAGAAGATCCTCAAGGAGGTCGAGTAGTCCGGTTGGCTGTGGGATAGCGAACCGCCCGCTGTAATTGCTGTCCTTGCAGCGCTAGGTCGGGTCGTTTTCCAGAGCCGGGGTCAGGCGGATACGCTTCGCCGCTGCCGGAAGCGGGCGGTCGATCATGTGCACCGCTTTCAACGACCTGCCAGGTCACGATGCGCAAGGCGGGAACCCATCCTGGACGGCGGAAAGCTCGCGGGTGAGCCCAAACTGGCCGTGTACGGCAGGCCCAGGGTGTTCACGGTACAAACCCCGGGTGCCGACCACGAGGTAGTACTCATCCCTGGCAGAGACGGTCCAGGCGTGCCCGGAAAGGTCAGCGGACCCGTGGGAGTCGGTAGTGCCCCACGCCCAGGCGCGATCAACGGTATTGCTAGCGCAATCCCCCCCGAACAGCTCGTATTGCGAGTCCGGTTGCCCGCCGGTGATCCGGGCCGTCACGACGACCTGTGCCTGACCGGCAGATGAGCGGACCGCGACGACGGTTACCTCGCCTGCCAATCTCCCAGCCGCGGGCAGCGGTACCGTGCCGCTGGACACCGCCAGCACGGCGCGATGGGACGGAATGTGCGCGGGAACCGAGCGTAGCTGCCGACGCAGCGTTGCCGCCTCCTGGCGGTAGTGCAGCGCGACCGTGAGCACCCCGGTCAAGGCGGCGGCCAGGACCACAACCATCGCGAGCCATGCCACCCACGGAGGCACCGTCCGTGGACTCGCAGAGATCACGTCGGCGGGTTCGGTGGGTTGCACATGGCAATTAGAGGCTAGTCGCGGCCAGCCCGTCAACTACCTGACCTGCGGTAGGCAACGCGGCGTGCGCGGCATCCCGGCGAAGACCACTCGCCCGGGCGCATATGCCGGTAGCCCATGGGAGAGGTGATAGACGTCGTGACGCATCAACCGGCCGGCCGGGGTGGCCGCCACGGGCACGCTATCTGGTCTGCGGTTGACCGGTCACCGTCCCCTTCCCCGGAGCCTCCACGTTGGGGGAACCAGGGTGCCACGGCCCGCAGACAGCGGTGCTTGCCTTCGAGGGCCGCTGGCCTCGCTAGGGTTGGCTGTCGTGCGCATTGTCATTGCCCGGTGCAGTGTGGATTATGCGGGCCGCCTGTCGGCCCACCTTCCCCTGGCCACCAGGCTGCTCATCGTCAAGGCCGACGGCTCCGTGCTCGTGCACTCCGACGGCGGCTCCTACAAGCCGCTGAACTGGATGTCCCCGCCCTGCAGAGTAGTCGAGCAGCCTGATCGGTGGATCGTGACGGGCAAGTC
>DASXMU010000002.1:0-13030 GCA_036495485.1 Streptosporangiaceae bacterium | reverse complement strand
GTTACCGGGGCGGTGACGGGTCATGGCTGCCCGCTTTCCACTGATCCGATCACCTGGTACGCGCGCAGTGGCCCGGACGCATAGATTTCGCGGAACACCGGGCTTCGGCCGAACTTGGACAGCGACGCGGCAGAGAACGGGCCATCGTAGTCCGCCGCGGGCTCGGAGTCGTCGAAGCGGGGCACGCCGGCCGGCGACGTGAGCATGTCCTGCTGGACGACCACGTACTGGACCCGTGACCGGCGTAGCTCGGCCAGGACTTCGCTGTTGACGGTCCGGGGGTAGAAGATCCGCCAGATCTGCGCACCGTCCTCGGCCGCGGATAGCACGTCCTGGCGCCCGAGTGACCCCAGCGCCAGGCTGGTCTGCGGGTCCGCGGCTATCCGGTGGCCGGGGCCGAGCTCGGTGAGTATCCAGGCGGCGAGGGCCTGATCGCCGGGCGTCACCACCTCCGACCCGTTCTCCCGGCTGTAGTCCGGGGCCAGCCGCTGGGCGTAGTTCCATGAGACGGCAATCCCGCCGGTGAAGATGAGGACGACGACGCCCAGGGCGTAGATGCGTCGCCAGCCGGCGGAGTCCAGGTAGGAGTCCAGGAGGAAGGCGAAGCACAGCGCGATGCCCACGTAGAGAAACTCAGAGGAACGATTCGCCGTCTCCTGGCCGCCGGAGGTGAGGCGAAGGGGCAGCAGGGCCACCCAGATCACCGACGACACGGCCAGCAGTTTCGCGATGACAGGGAGTTCGGTTCGCCTCATGCGGTACAGGGCTTGCGGAAGCGTGACGAGGATGGCCAGCGTGGCACCGATGGCGGCGGCCTGCTCCCACGGTGGGGCCGTGGCGGCCTGCCCGGTATTGGCGAACAAGCTGTGCGACACGTGATGCTGGATGATGAGCTGGACACCCTGGGCGGCAGCGCGGGATATCACCGGCTGGATGTAACTGTAGGTGATCGGCGCTACGGCCACGAGCCACGCGGCGACTGCGGCCGCCGTCACCGCCGCCGGAAGGAGTGGCTGGTACTGCGGCACGGCCCCAGGGCGGCGCCCGTGCCACCAGGTGGCCGCCACCCACACCAGGAGCAGGGCAGTCAGGCTCCAGGACGTGATGTGGTGAGTGGCTACCACGGCGAGCGCGGTCGTCAGCGCCGCCAGTACGGCCAGGACCCGCGGCGGCCTGCCGTTGCGGCGGGCGAGGAAATAGACAGCCAGGACCGCCAGTGGGAGGGCCAGCGACTCGTAGGCGTACTGGCTGTCCCAGTAGAGAAAGTCGGGATTGGCCGCGTACACCAGGACGGCGAAGCCGGCCGCCCTGGGGGAGTCGAGAAGCTCATCGATGAGCAGGAACAGCGCCCCCACGAGCGTCAGCCGCGCGCAGCCGATGAGGATGAGACCGCACGTGTAGACGGACAGCCCTGTCAGGTGCACGAGCGCGTCCGTCGCGACGGCCAGGCCCGGATAGTAGCCGGTCGCACGGATCAGCGGGTTATAGCCGAAGAGGTGCCCCGGCGACAGCAGGTTGACGGCGTTCCGGTAGTGGGCGAACTCGTCATGAAAGGTGAACGCGGCCGGCTCATAGACGACCTTCGCCAGGTACAGCGCGAGCCCGAAGCTCAGGGCGACGGCGAGCCGCGCCTCCTTGCTGAGGTGAGACAGCAGCAGGACGCCGGCGCTGGGCAGGAAGATGACCGCCAGGCCGGCCCAGAAGAGCGCGTAACCACCGGATGCCCCGGACCGCGAGTGGGCGTCCGCGGCTGCCAGGAGGAGAACACCAGCGCCATCGGCGGTCAAGGTCAGCCCGACCGCTAGCCCGGTCGCGCTGGCGGCCGGCCGTCCCCGTGCCGCCGCGGCCATCGCGACAGCATACGTGGCTTTCCCCGGGGCCGCGTCCAGCGTCATTCGCCTGGCCGCACCGGCCAGGCCAGCAGCCGCCCGAGGGCTGCGCAGCAGGCCCGGCAGCGGGTCCGCCGCCGGGATCTCGTGGTCAGGCCCTGTACGAAACGGGCCAGATCCTCGGCGTAGCGCTCGTCGTTTTTCCCGGTGACCCAGCCGGGCGCACGGGCGGCCATGGGCGCCCTGCTGGCCGGATCGGCCAGCGACTGCATGGCCCGGCACAGGGCGGTGACATCGCCGGCCGGGACGACGCGGCCGACGGAGGCTGGCACGCGGGTTCTGATGTCGCCCGCGGCATCGGAGACTATGACCGGGAGCCCGGCCGCCAGGGCCTCCTCTACCACCAGGCCGTTGGGATCGCCATGGGTGGGGAAGACGAGAACGTCGCAGACGGCATACCACTCTGGCAGATCCGCGGGCTGAACGAACCCGGTAAACCTGACGCCAGGCGTGGCCTGCTCGCGGCCCGCATAGCGCCCGTAGTCCACGCCATCCCCGGCCACGAGCAGGCTGACATCAGCCCGGCTCGCGCGAAGCCGCCGGTAGGCGTCGAAGAGCTCATCGAGCCCCTTGCCCGCCCAGATGCGCCCCACATAGATGAAGGCGCATCCGGACAGACCCAGTTCGGCGCGCCGGCGCTGGCGCTCGGCGGCCGGCATATCCCGGCCCCGGCCATAGTGGGCTACATTGACCGACTGCGTGACCGCAGCGGTGCGGTGCGCTGGCAGGCCGTACCGGCCAGCCAGCGCGACCCCGTCAGGGCCGGGGACCTTAGCCCCGTCGATCGCCCGGAACAGCACGTGCTTGCCGAGCTCGCGCCACCACGTGCGCCTGGACCAGGCGTCGAAGTTGGGCAGGACGCGGAAGGCCACCCGCCGGGCTGTGGCGAAGCCGATGATCGCTCCCAGCGCCAGGTTCCAGCGGTCGTATTCCAGGACGAACACGTCGGGGCGCAGGCGGCGCAGCTCGCTCAGCGGCACCTTGACCCGGCCCAGGTAGCGGGCCGGGAACTTCCAGGCCGACTCGTCCACGTTCCAGGACCGGTCCGGCTGGCGGACGCGGGAGAAAACGGCATGGAAGTCGAGCTCTGGCCGCTCGACGGCGGCGTTGAAACGCGCCACCACATAGGGGGTGGGCTGGGTGAACCAGTAAAGAACCCGCACCGGCCGGTCTTCTGCTGGCGCCGTCATGCCACTTCCACTGCTCCCGTGAGGGCGCGGTAGACCTGCAGGGTCTGCGTCGCTACCTCATCCCAGGTCGGGATGCTCTGCCCGGCCGCGGGCGGCTGCTGGAAGGCGGACTGCAGGGCTGTGGCCAGGGCCAGCGGGGTGGCATCCAGGGGCACCAGCGTGATGGCCCCGGCCGTGCTGGCACGCAGATCGCGGTGGGCCGGGATGTCCGAGGCGACCACCCGGGCTCCCGCGGCCAGCAGTTCCAGCACGGTGACCGGCATCGCCTCGTGGGCAGACATGGAGCAGAACACCTCGGCACTGGCGTACCAGCGGTACAGCACACCGGTGTCCACCTGGCCGAGGAAACAGACCTTGTCGCCGACCGCGCGCTCAGCGGCGAGCGACTCCAGCGCAGCCCGCTCGGGCCCATCGCCGGTCACCACCAGGCGAAGTCCCGGCGGCGTCAGGGTCATGGCCTCGACGATGCGATCGACCTGTTTGTAGGACTGCAGGCGCCCGCCGGTGATGACCACAGGGCCCGCATCGGGGAACGGCTGCGCCGCGGTGATCCGTCCCAGGTCGACGCCGTTGGGAATGACGCTGACGCGCGGCCCGGCCGCGCGGAAGTGGGCCATGAACAGATCAGCCTCGGCTTGCGACACGCAGATGACACGCCCGGCCCTGGCCACGATTCCCGCTCCCACCCTGCGGTAAGGAACGTGCAGGGCCTTGCGGAACGGTGAGTGACCGGTGCCGTGGTAGTGCGGCGTGAAGACCAGCGGCGAGGCCCGGGCCAGGACGGCGGCCAGCGGGGCAGAGGAATGGTAGCTGTGCGCGTGCACCACGTCGTAGCGATGCCGCTGCCGCGCCAGCGCTGCCCACAAGGCCGGGGACAGCCCGAAGTGCTGGCTGGGCAGCGGCACGCGGTGCCGCCGCACGAAGACACCGTCACGGACCTCAGCCCGGGGCAGGCCGGGATCGTCGAGATGGGTCAGGACTTCCACGGTTTCGCCGCGGTCGGCCAGCCGCCGCGCGATCTGTTCGACGTGCGACTCGACACCCCCGGTGAACGGGGCATAATGCGCGCAGACCATAGCAATTCTCACCCGGGCTTCACCTCCGCGCCCGCCTGCTGCCGGCCGGCCAGGTACCTCACGGTGATTCCTCCTTGACGGCCTGTGCCGGTTCCCTGGTGGAGGATCTGCGGTGCCACGCCAGATCCAGCGCGCACCAGGCCGCCCCGCCCGTCTGGGTTGCCAGCCAGGCCCAGCCCGCGCCCGTAATTCCCCAGTGAACTAGAGCCAGCGCCGTGAGGGCGAGCCGGCAGCCGGAGATGGCCCAGCACATGCCCGCTGCTGCCCGGTAGCGCTTCTGCACACGCAGGACGCCGCGATAGATCGTGACCACGGCATCGGGGAAAGCAGCCAGCGACAGAAGGACGAGAAGCGGGTAGGCGTGTACCGCGTATTGCGTGCCGAAGACGCGCAGGACCAGGTGGCCGGCGAATATCGTGACGGCCGCGCCCAGGGCCATGAGCGGGAGGATCATTCGCAGGCCGGACCAGGCCATCGGCAGCGCGCGGTGCGGGCTGTGGCTGCCCTCGGCAAAGGTGGATGTCCCGACGGCCGAGGCGAATACCGCGTAGAAGCCACCGATCTTCCAGGCCACATAGAACCAGCCCGTGGCTTGCGGGGAGACCTGCAGCGCGACGAGGACCGGAATCGCGTACAGCGTTACCTGATCACCGACGCTGATGATGTAGTTGCCGGTGAGGGACTGCCGCATCGACCAGATCTGCCCGGAGAAGCCGGCCAGCCGCGGCCGGTAGCCGAACATGCGGCCCAGCACCAGCAGGCAGCCCGCCACGGTGGCGGCCAGGGTGGCCGACCAGGCGGAGACAATCCCGGTGGCCCCGAAGACCGCGAAGACCGGGATGGCAATGATGGCCAGCTTGACGAGGGCGAAGACGGTACTGGCACCGAGGAACCAGACCGCCTTGTGCTCGGCCAGCCAGATGTTCTCCAGCAGCTGAGAAGCCGTGGTGGCCACCACGCCCACCACAAAGGCCGCCACCCACCATGCGTTCCGGTAGAGGAACGCTGAGTGCCCGGTCTGGGCCAGGACCAGCACCGTGACCAGTGCGGTCGCCGCTGACGTGGCGCAGGTGAACACGAGAGAGGCCGTGATGGTGGCAGACCAGTCGGCGGGCCGCTGCTTGCCGGGCAACTCGGCGAGGATGGCCATGGAGCCCCCCATCGCCCCGAGCAGCGAGGCAAAGGCCATCGCCGAGACGCCGGCTCCTGCCTCGCCGATGGCGGACGCGGAGTACAGGTGAGCGGCTACGGTCCAGAAGAGGTAGCCCACCAGCGACGTCACTATGGTCGCGGCCATCAGGTACGCCGAGTTCTGGATCAGCGGATCCCGGCCGCGGGCACGCAAGCCGAGGCAGCGTGACGGATCCGCGGTCGTCACCGGAATATCCGGTCGAACAACCGCGCATAGCCCTCGGCGGTGTCGGTCCAGGTACTGCTGCCCTTGAAGCTCTGGCCAGCGAGGCTGGCCGCCCGCTTGATGCCGTCCGCAAGCGCCGCCGGGTCGCGTGGCTCGACCAGTACCGCGCCGTCGTACCCGGCCGTGGCTTCCACCAGGCCACCCACCCTGGTCGCTACCACGGGCAGGCCCCTGGCCATGGCGATCTGGAGCGGCCCCGAGGACGAGGAGCGGTGGTAGGGCAGTATCACGATGTCGGCGCCGCCGAAGTAGCCGGCGGCCTCGGCGTCGGAGACGTACCGGTTGACGAAGGTGATCTGGTCCCGGTACGGCGAGGCGGCGATCAGGCGGCCGGGCAGGTCCCAGCCTTCCCAGGTCTCGCCGACGACGGTTATCCAGAAGCGGGACCTGGCGGACCCGAGAAGGTCCACGGCAGTGATGAGGTCCTCGACTCCCTTGAACGGCCGGATGACACCGAAGTACAGCAGGTTGATCACCCCGGCTGGGGCGGCCCTGAGGGCCGGCCGTGGCGGGAGGTAGTCATAGCCGGCGTGCGGGACCAGCGCCACGCTCCGGCTCAGGCCGTAGCGGCCCCTGATCAGGTCAAGATCAAAATTTGAGTGCACCACCTGGGCCGCGGACAGCCAGACCAGGATCCGGCCGAGGATACCGGTGTAACGAGCGGCGAAAGGAAGCCGGGCTTCGCCGACGTCCTGGGCCTCGTGAAATTCCACGGCCACCTTGGCCCCACGCAGCCGGGCCACCACGGCCAGCACCAGGTAGGTGTGCAGGACCGCTCCGGTCCACCACTGCAGGATGAGAACCTGCGGCCGCTCGCGCCACAGGAACGTGACGGCCCGGACCAGAGACCAGCCCCAGTACCAGTTGACCCCGTCCACCCGATGGACGTCCGGCGGCAGGCGCAGATCGGTCAGGCTGTTTCCCACCCGGGCCCGTCCCGGATAGAAACGCACCGGCACCAGCCCGCGGATGAGCACGGCCGAGCACGGGTGACCCGCCGCGGCCAGCGCCCCGATCAGCGAATACGTGTAGTAGGTGACGCCGGACAGGAACCGGGTTCCCGGGCCGGCCACGCACACGCGCGCAGGCTCAGTCACCGCAAACCGCTGCCATCGCGATCTCTCCCGCCGGCGTGTGCACTCCCGCCGGCGTGTTCCCGAACAGGTGACCGGTGGCACCGCTGATGAGCAGCCCGTGCCCGGACTCCTCGACGCGCATCTCGCCTTCCCCGACGGCCACCCGGAGCGGGTACGGCAGGCCCCAGACCCGGTGGGCGACGTAGGCGGATCCCGCGGCCCCGGTGCCGCAGGCCAGCGTCTCGTCCTCCACCCCCACCTCATAGGTGCGGATCCGGATCCCGTCCCGATGCCGTTGCATGAAGTCCACGTGCAGGCCTTCCGGATGACGCAGTTGCCGGCCCAGCCGGCCGTCGTAGCGCAGCGCGGCCCCCTCGGTCCGCACGTCGACCGCGCTGAGGTCCTCGAGATCGCCGAGCAGCAGCACCAGGTGCGCCACCCCGCTGAACACGAAGTACCGGTCCGGTGCGACCCGCTGGAACTCCCGCCCGGGCCCGACCGCGACCCGGATGACGCCCCCGGCGGCCGACACCCACTTCGGTCCGTCTGCGGTCATGACGACGTCCGCTGCAGCCCGCAGGTACCCCTGCTCCGTACCGTAGCGGGTCACGCAGCGCAGCCCGTTGCCGCACATCTGCTCATGGGTGCCATCCCGGTCGAAGTAGGTCATCCGCACCGGCCCGGCGCCGGCCCGCACGAACGCCACCCCGTCCACTCGCACCCCGCGGAACGCTCCGCAGAGGACTCGCGCCAGGTCGCTGCCGATCTCAGGGCCGGCCAGGCCGCTGAGCGCCTCATCCACGACGAGGATCACGTTACCGTTTCCGTGCATGATCGAGAAGATCATCCGCTCCATGGCGATCCCGCGCACCTTCTGGCGGCGAAGATGGCTGTACTCGGCGACCAGGACATGGCGGTCCAGGTAAGGCATTTCTTTCTTTCTCCTTATCGGCGTCGGGCTGCGATGGCGCGTGCTCACAGATCCGGCAACCGCCATTTACGCCCGAGTTCGATATCAAAAGAAAGAGGGACGAAGCGTTCCAGGCCACCGCATGGGTAGGGCGTGAGCTCACCGAACACGATCACCCCGTCGACGTCGTAGAGGTCGACGCGCATGAAGTCGAACGGCTTGCCCAGCTGCTGCGCGATCGCAAGCATGCGGTCCAGATTCGGTGGCGGCGGCGCCACCGGAGCCATCAGCTGCGGCCCGTACAGCACCTCCAGCGGCGACCAGTCCGGCCGGTAGAGCCGCTGCCGGTTCCCGCCGTACCGGTTGACCATCTCGATGAGTTCCGGCTTCCCGCCGAAGACGAAAATCTTGTAGTCCGGCGGTGGCGATCCGGGCGCCCCAAGCAGCTCCTCTACTAAGAGCATCGGCCGGGCCGTGGCGTAGGCCCACTCGCGCATCTTGCTCGCCTCGAACGTATCGAGCCAGGTCGCGGTGATCGCCGAGAGCTCCCGGTGATCTGCCTGCCGGTGACCGAAGTGGATGAGACCGGACCGGTGATTCGGCTTGAGCACCCAATGCTCAGGGAGCCTGATGTCCCGCAGCTCGCTCATGTCCAAGCCGGACCATATCGTCTGCGGGACGTGCAGATCCGGCAGTCCCGCCTTGACTGCGTAGTCCTTCATCGCCAGTTTGTCGCAGGTCCATTCGAGCAGCGGTCTGCGGTCGTTCAGGATCCGCCAGTTGACCTTGTCACTGAACGTCACCGGCTTACTGAAGTGCGGGAGCTTGCGGTTGTGGTAGACGAACAGCAGCCGCCGCTCCACCCCCACGGGCAGGCGGTACACCAGTGACCGGGCCGCGCGGCGCAGTTTGGGGTCGCGGGCCGGAGCTGGGGTCTTCAGCCCGGGCGCTTTCACCTCAGTAGTTTTGCGCCTGCGGCGCTCGGTGAGGATTATCCGCAGCACACGCAGGCCGTCGCTGAACGCGGTGAGGTTGCTCGCGCCATGGATACGCGAGTGCTCGAAACTCGGAACCTCAACCACGGCCAGGCGGGCTATGGCGACGCGGATGGCAATTAACGTCTCGATCTCGAAGCCGTCACCCCACAGCCGGCCGTCGCCATCGCGGCGCAGCGGGGTTGTCGCGTCGAGGGTCAGCACGGGCAGGTGCCGGCGCCAGAAGACGTTGAAGCCGTAGCAGAGATCGGTATATGTGGTGCCGTAGCACAGGTTCACCGCGGACATCAGCAGGCGATTGCCCAGGGTGCGCAGCCGGGTGAGGTCGTCGCTGCCACCGCCCCGGCCAAACCTGGTGCCCTTCGCAAAGTCGGCACCCTCAAGGAGGGCCTGGACGAAGGCAGGGATCTCCCCTGCATCGGCCGATCCGTCCGCATCGAGCATGACGATGACATCGCCGGTCGCGACGGCGAACCCGCAGGCCAGCGCGTTACCCTTACCTCTGCGGGTCTGCATGACCATGCGGGCATCGGGCCGCAGCCGACGGGCCACCGCATAGGTATCGTCGGCCGAGTGCCCGTCAACGACGATGACCTCATGAATGCCGGCGGGCAGCCGGGCGAATACATGAGGCAGGTTCCTGGCTTCATTCAGTGTCGGGATGATCACGGAGACAAGTGGCCAGGACGCGGGCAAGCTCACTCGGCCTGCCGGGATCTCTTGCGTTCCTGAGCCGGTCACCAGCCGCCTGGCTGGCGTCGCTGTCGTGTCTGCGTCTGGTCGGACAGAGTGCTGTGCATGGGCGGGCAGCATGACGCCTTTCGGTCCGGGGGATGACCTGATAACCGTCCTCACCCGTCATGACGCTCATGCAAGATCGTTCGTTGCTGCGGTTCGCCATGTTTGACGATCGCGCAAGTCAGGGGCTCGATCAGCGGGCGTGTCACACGCTCGCCGCGGCGCCTCGCGACGAAATGGCCCGGCTTCAGGCGCCTTTCACCCAACATCCTCTGAGCTGCACAAACGTGGGAAGCGAGCCGCCCTAGGGCAGGAGGTCCTCGATCATGATGGGGATGTGCCTGACCCGGATGCCGGTGGCGTTGTAGATGGCGTTGGCGACCGCCGCCGCCATGCCCACCGTGCCGATCTCGCCGATGCCCTTGGCCCCGACGGTGTTGTGCAGGGTGTCCGGGTACTCGACGAAGTGGACGTCGACGTCG
This sequence comes from Streptosporangiaceae bacterium, assembly GCA_036495485.1. GTDB lineage: Bacteria > Actinomycetota > Actinomycetes > Streptosporangiales > Streptosporangiaceae > PALSA-505. The sequence continues at coordinate 3,257 of DASXMU010000002.1, read as the reverse complement.
GAGATGTCCGCGTTCACCGGGACCAGGTAGCCGGCCAGGTCGCCGTTGGCCGGCCGGCCGTTCGCCTCGATCTCCAGGCCCTCGTGCAGAGCAGCGGACACACCCCAGATCATGCCGCCGATGATCTGGCTGCGCGCCGTTTCGGCGTTGATGATCCGGCCGGCGTCGAAGACGCCGAGCATGCGGGACACGCGCGCCTCCCGTGTCCACCTGTGCACCCGGACCTCGCAGAACTGGGCGGCGAAGGAGCTGAACGAGTGCTTCGTCAGCTCCTCGCCGGGCGCCGACGAGCCGATCGCGGAGATCGACGGGCGATTCACCGCCCTGAGGAGCTCGCCGAAGCTCATCGCCCGGCCATCGGCCAGCACGCGGCCGTCAGCGTAGGAGACCTCCATGCCATCGAAGGGCGCGCCAGGGGACGATGCCAGGGCCAGCAGTTCGTCGATCACCTGCGCCGCGGCGATCATGATCGCCGATCCCGCGCTGGCGGTCCCGGTCGAACCGCCGGACATGCCGCCCGGCGGGAGGGCCGAGTCGCCCAGCAGGGGCGTGACCTGGGCTGGCGGGATATCGAGCGACTCGGCGCCCACGAGGGAGAGCACCGTCAGCAGGCCGGTTCCCGGATCCGCGCCGCTGGTCGCCACCTCGGCCGTGTCGTCGTCCCGCAGGGTGACCCTTACCGAGGCCGGGAACCGGTGAGCGGGAAACATGGCGGTGGCCGTGCCGAGGCCGGTGAGCCAGTCGCCGTCCGTGCGGCCGTGCGGCCTGCGGTCCGCCCAGCCGAACCTGGCGGCGCCAATGCGGAAGCACTCGTCGAGATGCTTGCCTGACCACAGCAGGTCCTTGCCCAGCGGCGCGGTCGAGTCGTTCTTCATGCGCAGCTCGATCGGGTCCATGTTCAGCGCGACTGCCAGTTCGTCGATCGCGCTCTCCAGCGCGAACGATCCGGGGGCTTCCCCCGGCGCCCGCATGAATGTGGTCGGCGGGATATTCAGCGGCACCATCTTCTGGCTGATGGACAGGTTCTGGGCGGCGTAGTACTCCCTGGTGCTAGACGAGGTCGGTTCGACGAACGACCGGTCCACCGGCGTGCTGGACCACGAGTCGTGGCGGACCGCGATCAGCGAGCCGTCCGCGGCCGCGCCGAGGGCGATCTTCTGGATTGTCGCGGCTCGGTTCGCGGTCGCGGTGAAGACCTGTTCCCGGCTCAGTACGACCTTGACCGGCCGGCCGAGGGTCCTGGCCGCCGCCGCTGCCAGGAACGCCGCGACGGACGTGCGGGCTTTGCCGCCGAAGGCGCCACCCACGAACGGGTTGACCGAGCGCACCGACGACGGATCTGTGTTCAGCGCCTCGGCCAGTTCCATCGCCTGGATATGGGATCCCTGGTTTCCGCTGTACACGGTGAGGCCGCCGGAGTCCCACGCCGCGACGGCCGAATGCGGCTCCATCGCGGCATGGTTCTGGGCCGCGGTGGAGTACGTAGCCTCGACCACGACCGGGCTGGCCGCCAGGGCGTCCTGGATGGACGGGACGCCGGGCGCGAGTATGTCCATGGTCGAGGGCGACCCGTCGAAGCCCGGCGGCGCGTCCTCGGCGGAGGAGAGGCCCGCCAGCAGCGAGGTCAGCGCCGGACGCTCGTGGTAGGTGACCTCGACGGTCATCGCCGCGTCCCGGGCCTGCTCGTACGTCTCCGCCACCACCAGGCCGATGGGCTGGCCGTAGTACGTGACCTCCTTGTCCTGGAGGGGAACCCACGTCTCACCAAACATCGGGGTGCTCGGTGTCCGCAGGTCCACCGGGTCGAACGGCGAGTAGACGCCGATCACCCCCGGAGCGGTCCTGGCCGCCGTCACGTCCATGGCCTGGATCTCGCCGTGGGCGATCGTGGCGACCACGATGTAGCCGTGCGCCATGCCGGGAAGGTTGTGGTCCGCCCCGTACTTGGCCCGGCCGGTCACTTTCAGCGGGCCGTCCAGCCGGCTGGTCATCAGCGGCTCCCCTCGATCAGCGCGCGGACGACGGTCCGCTTCAGCAGGGACACCTTGAACCCGTTGCCGGGCAGTGGCCTGGCCCCTTCGGCCGCCCCGGACGCGGCGTCCTCGAAGGCCTCCAGCGTCGCAGGCGCGCCACGCAGGGCTGCCTCGACCGAGGCCAGCCGCCACGGCCTGGCCGCCACGCCGCCGGCGGCCACCCGGGCGTCGATGACGCGCGAGTCCCGGATGTCCAGGGCGACCGCGGCGGAGCAGAGTGCGAACTCGTACGACTGCCGGTCCCGCACCTTCACGTAGGTGGAGCGCCGGGCCCAGTCGAGCCGCGGAACGACCACCTCGGTGATCAGCTCACCCGGCCGCAGGTCGTTTTCCACCTCAGGTGTGTCGCCTGGCAGGCGGTAGAAGTCGGCCAGCCGGACGGTGCGGGTTCCCGAGGCGTCGGCGAGCCGGATCTCCGCATCCAGGGCGACGAGGGCAACCGCGACGTCGCTGGCGTGCGTCGCCACGCACGAGTCGCTCGTGCCCAGCACGGCGTGCGTCCGGTTGGCCCCGGAGATGGCCGGGCAGCCGCTGCCGGGTTCGCGCTTGTTGCAGGGCGTGTTGACGTCGCGGAAGTAGCCGCAACGGGTGCGTTGCAGCAGGTTGCCGCCGATGCTGGCCATGTTGCGCAGTTGCTGGGAGGCGCTCAGCAGCAGGGCACGGGAGATGGCCGGGTACACGCCGGGGTGCCGGGCGACGTCGCTCATCCGCTCCAGTGCCCCGATCCGCAGGCCGTCGCTGGTGTCGATGCCCCGCAACGGCAGTGCGTTGATGTCGGTGACGTGCATCGGCGTCAGGACATTGAGCTTCATCAGGTCGACGAGGGTGGTGCCGCCGGCCAGGAAAGTCCCGGGCGAGGCCAGGGCGGCCTGCACGGTTGCGGGCGCGGTCAGGTCAAAGGGTCGCATTGGCCCGCCTCGCCTGGTCGACGGCGGCGACGATGTTGGGGTACGCCGAGCAGCGGCAGATGTTGCCGGACATGAACTCCCGGACATCCTCGACGTCCTGCTCGACGGCCGCGACCGCCGACATGATCTGGCCGGGGGTGCAGAAACCGCACTGCAGGGCGTCCCGGTCGACGAACGCCTGCTGGACCGGGTGCAACCGGTCCCCGGTGGACAGGCCGTCCACCGTTGTCACCGGTGCCCTCACCGTGGCGGCCAGGGTGAGGCACGAGAGCACGGGCCTGCCGTCGACGTGCACGGTGCACGCGCCGCACTGACC
>DASXMU010000001.1:0-31061 GCA_036495485.1 Streptosporangiaceae bacterium | reverse complement strand
GGCGGCGGGCTGGCCGCTGGCTGGCGGCGAGTCCGTGGCGGCGGGTGCGTCGCTGGTGACCACGGGGCCACCGCCGATCGCCGGGTTGCCGGCGACCACGCCTTCGGCCACGACGGCGTCCGCTGCGGCCATCGCCTGCGGTAGTTCCCCTTCGCCGCCGGTGGCGCCGTTCCCGCCGCCGGCCATGAGCAGGCCGAGCTCGGCGACGGGCACGGTCGGCGGCCGGAAGCCGGTGATCTTTCCCTCGTACATGACGGCGATGCGGTCGGCGAGCGCGTAGATCTCGTCGAGCTCGGACGAAACGATGATCACCGCCGTGCCCTGGTCGCGCTCCTCGACGATCCTGCGGTGCACGAACTCGATCGAGCCGACGTCCAGGCCGCGGGTGGGCTGGCTAGCCAGCAGCAGCCGGACCTGCCTGCCGACCTCGCGGGCCAGGATCACCTTCTGCTGGTTGCCGCCGGACAGGGTGCCGACCGGGGTGTCGATCGAGGAGGTGCGGACGTCGAACTCCGCGACCAGCTTCTTCGCGTTCTCCCTGACGACCGGGAGGTCCATCGCGATCCGCGAGGCGTACGGCGGGCGGTCATAGAGGTCGAGGACGAGGTTGTCGGCTACGGAGAAGTCCTTGACGATGCCGTCTTCCTGCCGGTCCTCGGGGATGTAGGCGATGCCGGCCCGCAGCCTGTCCCGCGGGCTGGCGTGGCTGAGGTCCCTGGCGTTCAGGCGTACGGTGCCGGTGGCGGGCCGCAGCCCCATGATCGCCTCGCACAGCTCGGTCTGGCCGTTGCCCTGCACCCCGGCGATGCCCAGGATCTCACCGGCCCTGACCTGGAACGAGATGTTATCCACGGCGGCGGGGTGCCCGTCGGTCAGCTGCTGGCCGGCCGGCACGGACAGTCCGGCGATATCGAGCACCACGTCGCCGGGACTGGCGGGCTGCTTGCTGACCCGCAGCTCCACCGGCCTGCCGACCATGAGCGCGGCGAGTTCGCCGTCGCTGGTGGTGGGTGGCCGTTCGCCGACCACCTGGCCGCGGCGGATCACGGTGATGTTGTCGGCGATCGCCTGGACTTCTTTGAGCTTGTGCGAGATGAAGACGATCGACCGGCCGCCCTCGCGCAGCTCGCGCATGACCCGGAACAGATCCTCGGTCTCGCTCGGGGTGAGCACCGCGGTGGGCTCGTCCAGGATCAGCACGCTGGCCTGGCGCATCAGCGCCTTGATGATCTCCACCCGCTGCTGCGCCCCGACCGACAGCTCCTCGATCGTTGCATCGGGGCTGACCTGCAGCCCGTAGCGCTCGGAGAGCTCACGCACTTCGCGCCTGGCGCGCCTGCGGTCCAGCAGCCAGCGGCCGCGGGTGGGTTCGAGGCCGAGGATGACGTTCTCGGTGACGGTGAAGACCGGCACCAGCATGAAGTGCTGGTGCACCATCCCGATCCTGGCGTTGATCGCGTCCTTGGGGGAGCGGATCGTCACCAGCTTGCCGTCGACCCGGATCTCGCCCTCGTCCGGCTGCACCAGCCCGTAGAGCACGTTCATCAGGGTGGTCTTGCCGGCCCCGTTCTCGCCGAGCAGGCCGCGGATCTCGCCAGCGGCGACGGTGAGGTCCATGTGATCGCTGGCAACCAGGCTACCGAAGCGCTTGGTAATGCCGCGTAGCTCAAGTTCCACGACCGTCCCTCTGACTGGTGCCGTTGCGCCGAAGCTGGGCCGGGCCCGCGATGGGGCCCGGCCCAGCCCGGGGACGGCCTGATTACACCGGGCTCTTGGTGGCCGGGGTGATCGTGCCGTTGATGATGTCGGTCTTCAGCGTGCTGATCTCGGACTGGAGGGTGGACGGGATCGTGCTGGCGAAGTCGTGGTACGGGGCGAGCGTGACGCCACCGTTCGCCAGCGCGCCCACGTAGGTGCCGCCCTTGAACGTGCTGCCGGCCGCGCTCTCCACGGCGGTCTTCACCGCCGTCTGGATGCCCTTCTCCACGCTGGTGATGAAGTACTTGCAGTACTGCGGGGCGCTGACACAGCCGTCGGTGTCCACCCACATCATGTTCACCTTCTGCGAGCCCGCCGCGTTGTCGGCGTTCTGGACGGCCTTGGCCGCGCCCAGGCCGACACCGCCGGCGACCGGGAAGATGATGTCCGCACCCTCGCTGATGAACTGCTGCGTGGTCGTCTGGCCCGCGGTCAGGTTGGTGAAGCTGTTGGTGAACGAACCGGACTGGGTCTGCTCGTTCCAGCCGAGCACCGTCACGTGAGTGTGGTGCTGCTTGTTGTAGTAGTTCACGCCGTCCCAGAAGCCGTCCATGTAGATGGTCACGGTGGGCAGCTTCTCGCCGCCGAACGTGGCCACCTTGCCGGTCTTCGTCATCCCGGCGGCCAGGTAACCGCCGAGGAAACCGTCCTGGACGGTGTTGAACACCAGGGAGTCCACGTTCGGCGGCGGCGTCGAGGCCGCGCCGGTCGAGCTCACCGGGCAGTTCGCGGTGGCGATGGCACAGTCCACGATCGCGAACTTGGCGCTGGCATTCGAGGTGGCGGCCGTCCCGGTCGCGCCGGCCATCAGGAACCCGACGGTGACGATGATCCCGCACTTCTCGCCGAGGAACGCCGTGATGTTGGAGGCGTAGTCGGCGGGGCTGGTGGACTGCAGGTACTTGACGCTGATCTTGCTGGGCTCGGCGGTCGACGCTTCCTGCATGCCCTGCCAGGACGAGGCGTTGAACGACCTGTCGTCGATGCCTCCGGTGTCGGTCACCATGCATCCGACGAACTTGCCCGCCGTCGACCCGGAGCTGCCCGAACTGCTCGCACTCGGCGAGCTGCCGCCCCCGGAGTTGCTCTTACCGCAGCCTGCGGCCAGCAGCGCCACGACGCTGAACGCCGCGACCGCCTTGATCGTCCCTCTCACGGTTACCTCCCTCCACCTGGACCGCCAGTTGCCGTCCAGGTGCACCCACGCGGTGGCCCGCCCCGGGCACGCCTCGCGTACCAGCGGTCTGGACCGAGCCCGCCGGGGATGCCCGCAGGCTAGACCCGATCACGTCATCGCGGAAGCACCCCGGCACATGGCGAACCATGCCGTTGCCAAATCGAGACGCGCGCTGATCATATTCGCCGCCGTCTTTCCGGTTTACCCTGCACCAGGCCCTCACCTGCACGTTCCTGCTACCCTCCCCGCTGGAGGTGCTGTGATGGCGCAGGCGACGATCGACTGGGCGATGCTGCGGGCGAAGGCCACCGAGGTTGCGCGCCGGGCGTACGCGCCGTACTCGAAGCTGCGGGTCGGGGCGGCTGGCCTGACGGCGGACGGCCAGATCGTGGTGGGCTGCAACGTGGAGAACGCGTCCTACGGGCTTACGTTGTGCGCGGAGTGTGGCCTGGTGTCCGCGCTGCACGCTTCGGGGCCTGCGGGCGCGCGGGGGTCTGCGGGCGCGCGGGGGTCTGCGGATTCTGGTTCGCCCTCGCTGGTCGCGGTGAGCGTGGTGGCGGGGGATGGGGCGCCGCTGCTGCCGTGCGGGCGGTGCCGCCAGCTTCTGCTCGAAGCCGGCGGCCCCGGGCTGCTGGTGGAGACCGAAGCGGGGCCGCAGGAGCTGATCAGCCTGCTGCCGGCGGCGTTCACCACGGGCGACCTGGCGGCGCGGCGGGAGGACACCGGCGGCGCGGGGCGGGGGGAGGAGAGCGGCGGCGATGCCTGAGGCTATCGACCTCATCCTGGCCAAGCGGGACGGCGGGCGCCTGGCCGATCCGGACATCCGCTGGCTCATCGACGCCTACGCTCGCGGCGCCATCCCGGACGAGCAGATGTCCGCCCTGCTCATGGCCGTCTACTACCAGGGGCTCGACCCGGCCGAGCTGCGCACCTGGACCGCGGCCATGGTGGCCTCCGGCTCGCGCCTCGACCTGAGCCCGGTGCCATGGCCCACGGTGGACAAGCACTCCACCGGCGGGGTCGGCGACAAGGTCTCGCTGATCCTCGCACCGCTGGTCGCGCACTGCGGCGCCGCCGTGCCCCAGCTCTCCGGGCGCGGGCTCGGCCACACCGGCGGCACCCTGGACAAGCTGGAGTCCATCCCCGGCTGGCGGGCGGCCCTGCCACCCGGGGAGATGATCTCGGTGCTCGCCCGGGTGGGCTGCGTCATCTGCGCGGCCGGGCCGGGCCTGGCACCGGCCGACCGCAAGCTGTACGCGCTGCGCGACGTCACCGGGACCGTCGAGTCGATCCCGCTGATCGCCAGTTCGATCATGTCAAAGAAAATCGCGGAGGGAACGTCTGCGCTGGTGCTCGACGTGAAGGTCGGCAGCGGCGCGTTCATGCGCGAGCTGGACCGGGCGCGCGAGCTGGCGCAGACCATGGTGGCGCTCGGCGCCGAGCACGGCGTACGGACATCCGCGCTGCTCACCAGCATGGACACCCCGCTCGGCCGGGCCGTGGGGAACGGCGTCGAGGTGGCCGAGTCCGTCGCCACGCTGGCCGGTGAGGGGCCGGCGGACCTCGCCGAGGTGACCCTCGCGCTCGCCGGGGAGATGCTGGCGCTGGCCGGCGTTCCGGCCGATCCGGCGGCGGTGCTGGCCAGTGGCCGGGCGCTCGGCACCTACCGCGAGATGGTGGCCGCGCAGGGCGGGGATCCGGACGCGCCCCTGCCGCGCGCCGCGCACACCGCCGCTGTGACCGCTCAGCAGGGCGGCTGGCTGCGCCGTCTGGACGCGCGGGGGGTTGGCGTCGCCGCCTGGCGGCTCGGCGCTGGCCGGGCCCGCAAGGAGGATCCGGTCGATCCGGCGGCTGGCATCCTGTGCCTGGTCAAGCCGGGCGAGCAGGTGGCTCAGGGGCAGCCCGTGCTTGAGCTGCGCACCAGCGACGAGGGGCGGATAGCCAGAGCGCTGCGGGCACTGGAGGGGGCGATCGAGATCGGGGCGGAGCCGCCGGAGCCACGGCCGCTCATCCTGGAGCGCATCGGCTCTTGATCGCCGACGGTGCACCGGCCCCTGAGCGCGGCCCGGCAGTGATCGTTTGATCATGATTGTGGCCCCTGATCACGGCTGCTGATCACGGCCGGGAGGATAATGGGCTGATGCCGCAGACCATGGAGGAAATCCGGGCCGTACCCAAGGTGCTCCTGCACGACCATCTGGACGGCGGCCTCCGGCCCTCCACGGTCGTCGAGCTGGCCGCCGAGATCGGGTATGACCGGCTGCCGTCGCGCGACCCCGGCGAGGTTGCGAGCTGGCTGACCCGGGGTGCCCGCCGCGGTCACCTCAAGTACTACCTGGACGCGTTCCAGCACACTGTGGCGGTCATGCAAACCAGGGAAGCGCTGATCAGGGTGGCCACCGAGTGCGCCGGGGACCTCGCCGACGACGGTGTGGTGTACGCCGAGGTCAGGTTCGCTCCCGAGCTGCACGTGGCGGGCGGGCTCAGCCTCGATCAGGTGGTCGAGGCGGTGCTCGAAGGCTTCCGGCGCGGCAGCGCCGGCCGGGGGATCACCGTATACGCGCTGCTGACCGCGATGCGCACGGCGGCGCGGTCGCTGGAGATCGCCGAGCTGGCCGTGCGGCACCGCGATCAGGGGGTCGTCGGGTTCGACATCGCCGGGGCGGAGGCGGGCAGCCCGCCGAGCAGGCACCTGGACGCGTTCCAGTACGTGGCCAGGGAGAACTTCCACATCACGATCCACGCCGGGGAGGGCTTCGGCCTGCCGTCCATCTGGGAGGCGCTGCAGTGGTGCGGGGCCGAGCGGCTCGGCCATGGGGTCAGGATCGTCGACGACATCCAGGTCTCCTCCGACGGCACGGTCGCACTGGGCAGGCTGGCCAGCTACATCCGCGACCGGCGGATCCCACTGGAGCTGTGCCCGACCTCCAACGTCCAGACCGGCGCGGCGCCGTCCCTCGCCGAGCACCCGATCGGCCTGCTGCGCCAGCTCTCCTTCCGGGTGACGGTCAACACCGACAACAGGCTGATGAGCGCGGTCACGCTGTCGTCGGAGTTCCAGGCGCTGGCGGAGACGTTCGGGTACGGCTGGTCCGACTTCGAATGGCTCACCATCAACGCGATGAAGAGCGCGTTCGCCCCCTTCGACCAGCGGCTGCACATCATCAACACGGTGATCAAGCCCGGGTTCGCGGTGGCCAGGGCGGCGAGCGACGCAGTGGTGCGCCGCGGTCCCGTTGCCGGTCCCGGCGTCAGGCAGGAGGGATCATGAGCGCTGAAGCGGTGGCCAGGGCGGCGAGTGACGCAGTGGTGCGCCGCGGTCCCGTTGCCGGTTCCGGCGTCAGGCAGGAGGGATCATGAGCGCTGAACCTGCTGCCAGCGCGGTCGCCCACCGGGGCTGGCCGGCCGGGGCCGTCGGGGCCGAGATCTCCGATGCCGCGCTCCGGCAGGTGCTGCTCGGCCTTCCCGGTGTCGACCAGGTCGCCACGAACGAGCGGGTGGCGAGCCTGGCCACCCGGTCCATCAAGCGGGACGCGAAGCTGTGGGCGCTCACCATGGCCGTCCGGATGATGGACCTGACCACGCTGGAAGGCGCCGACACCCCCGGCAAGGTGCGCGACTTGTGCGTGAAGGCGCGCAGACCGGACCCGGCCGATCCCGCCGTACCGCCGGTCGCGGCGGTCTGCGTCTACCCCGACCTGGTCAGGGCGGCGCGCGCGGACGTGGCGGGCAGCCCGGTCAAGGTGGCCTCGGTAGCGACCGCGTTCCCCTCCGGCCGTGCGTCGCTGGCGGTGAAGCTGGCCGACACCGCGGATGCGGTGAACGCCGGCGCCGACGAGGTGGACATGGTCATCGACCGCGGCGCGTTCCTGGCCGGCCGCTACGGGCAGATCTACGAGGAGGTCCGGGCCGTGCGCGAGGCCTGCGGATCCGCCCACCTCAAGGTCATCCTGGAAACCGGCGAGCTGGCCACGCTGGACAACGTGTCCCGCGCCTCCTGGCTGGCCATGCTGGCCGGGGCCGACTTCATCAAGACGTCCACCGGCAAGGTGGCGCCCGCCGCCACCCCACCGGTCGCGCACGTCATGCTCGCCGCCGTCCGCGACTTCGCCGAGGCCACCGGGCGGCGGGTCGGTGTGAAGGTGGCCGGCGGGATCCGCACGGCCAAGGACGCCATCAGGTACCTGGTGATCGTCAACGAGACCGCCGGACCGGAGTGGCTGACCCCCAGCCTGTTCCGTATCGGCGCCTCCAGCCTGCTCAACGACCTGCTCATGCAGCGCGGCAAGCAGCTCACCGGCGTCTACTCCAGCCCCGACTACTTCACCCTGTAAGCCATCCCGCAGGCAGCCCCCACCCGGTTAGGAAGAACGTGGCCGACACTGTTTCCACCGCTTCAGGTACGGTTTCGGCTGGCCCAGCTTCCTGGGAGTACGCGCCCGCGCCGCAGGAGCGGGACTTCGTCACGATCGCGCCCTCGTACGGCCTGTTCGTGAACGGTGAGTTCGCCCCGGCGGCAGACGGCCGGACGCTCACCACGGTCAACCCGGCGACCGAGGAGCCGCTCGCCGAGATCGCCGTGGCGGGCAAGGCCGACGTGGACCGCGCCGTGCGGGCGGCCCGAGCGGCCTACGACAAGGTCTGGGGACCGATGCCGGGGGCACAGCGGGCCAAGTACATCTACCGGATCGCCCGGATCATCGCCGAGCGTGCCCGTGAGTTCGCCGTACTGGAGAGCATCGACAACGGAAAGCCGATCAAGGAGTCACGCGACGTCGACGTGCCGCTGGCCAGCGCGCACTTCTTCTACCATGCGGGCTGGGCGGACAAGCTGGACTACGCGGGCCTCGGCCCGCGGCCACGCCCGCTCGGCGTGGCCGGGCAGGTCATCCCGTGGAACTTCCCGCTGCTGATGGCGGCCTGGAAGCTGGCACCCGCGCTGGCCGCGGGCAACACCTGCGTGCTCAAGCCGGCCGAGACCACCCCGCTGACCGCGCTGCTGCTCGCCGAGGTGTGCCAGCAGGCCGGCCTGCCCGAGGGCGTGGTGAACGTGGTGACCGGGGCGGGGGAGACCGGCGCGGCCGTCGTGACCCACCCGGACGTGGACAAGGTGGCGTTCACCGGCTCGACCGAGGTGGGCAAGCAGATCCTCGCCGCCTCGGCGGGGTCGGGGAAGAAGCTGACCATGGAGCTCGGCGGCAAGGCCGCCAACGTGGTCTTCGAGGACGCCCCGGTCGAGGCCGTGGTCGAGGGGATCGTGAACGGCATCTTCTTCAACCAGGGCCACGTATGCTGCGCCGGTTCGCGGCTGCTCGTGCAGGAATCGGTGGCCGGCCCGGTGCTGGAGCGGCTGCAGCGCCGCCTCGGCACGCTGCGGCTCGGTGACCCGCTGGACAAGAACACCGACATCGGGGCGATCAACTCGCGCGAGCAGCTTGACAAGATCCGCGACCTGTCCGCGGCGGGGGAGGCCGAGGGCGCGCAGCGCTGGTCGCCCCCCTGTCAGCTGCCCGACCGGGGCTACTGGTTCCCGCCGACGCTGTTCACCGGCGTCAGCCAGTCGCACCGGATCGCCCGGGAGGAGATCTTCGGGCCGGTGCTGTCGGTGCTGACGTTCCGCACCCCGGAGGAGGCGGTGGCCAAAGCGAACAACACGCCCTATGGCCTGTCCGCCGGTGTCTGGACGGAGAAGGGCAGCCGGATCCTGTGGATGGCCCAGCGGCTGCGGGCCGGGGTGGTCTGGGCCAACACCTACAACAGGTTCGACCCGGCGAGCCCGTTCGGTGGCTATCGCGAGTCGGGCTTCGGCCGTGAGGGTGGGCGGCACGGACTGGAGGCTTACCTCAATGCCTGACAAGCGCAGCACCACCCGGGCCACGGCCAAGCCGCGCGCCGCATCGGCCAAGGCCGGGCCGGCTAAGGACGTCCCAGCCAAGGCCGCGCCAGCGGGGGCCAGGACACCCACGTCAGCGTCCGCGCAGACGGTGGCCGTGCCTGAGCCCGCTCACGATGGCCGGCTGGCAGTCCGTAAGACGTACAAGCTGTTCATCGGCGGTGCCTTCCCGCGCTCGGAGTCCGGCCGCACCTATCAGGTCCGCGGCGCCGGGGATGTCATGGTCAACGTCGCCCGGGCCTCGCGCAAGGACGCCAGGGACGCGGTGGTCGCGGCTAGGCCGGCGGTCGGCAAATGGTCCGGGGCGACGGCCTGCAACCGCGGGCAGGTGCTCTACCGCGTGGCCGAGATGCTCGAAGGCCGGGCCGCACAGTTCGCCGCCGAGGTCGCCGCGGCCGAGCAGGTCAGCGGCCGGCAGGCGGCTGACCTGGTGGACGCGGCCATCGACCGCTGGATCTGGTACGCCGGCTGGCCGGACAAGGTCGCGCAGGTGGCCGGCGGCGCGAACCCGGTCGCTGGCCCGTACTTCAACTTCAGCGTGCCCGAGCCGACCGGCGTGGTGGCGGTCATCGCCCCGCCGGAGTCGAGCCTGCTCGGCCTGGTCAGTGTCGTCGCCCCGGTCATCGCCACCGGCAACGCGGCCGTCGTCGTGGCCAGCCAGGACCGGCCGCTGCCCGCGATCACCCTGGCCGAGGTGCTGGCCACCTCCGACGTCCCCGGTGGTGTGGTGAACATGCTCACCGGCTTCAGCGGTGAGCTGGCGCCCGTTCTGGCCGGGCATATGGACGTGAACGCGATCGACGTGACCGGGGTGGAGCCGGACGCCCGGGCGGAGCTGGAGCGGCTGGCAGCGGCCAGCGTCAAGCGCGTGTTCGCGGCCGGCGACGACTGGGCGGCGCCACCCGCCCCCCGCCGGATGCTGGCCTTCCTGGAGACCAAGACGGTCTGGCACCCGATGGGAACGTAGCTGGGGTGCAGCCCTGGTCAGGCGGCGCGGGAGTCCTCGCGGACGCCAGCGGCCCGGCTGACGATCTGGCGGACGACGTTGCCGCCAACCCCGCCGATGTTGCTCAGGCCCGCGCTGGAGGCCTTGCGCACGACCGGCTCGGCGACCGCCATCGCCTCCGCGACCAGCCTGTGTGCTTCCGGGGAGGCGATGATCGAGCGGATCGACGTCTTCAGCCTCTCCAGCCCGCCCTTCCCCTCCTGGGTACCGACGAGATACCCGGCCACGAAGCCGATGAACGTTTCCATTCCTACCGCCTCAATCCGCAGTATTTCTTTGGAAAATCGCGTTATTGCTACATCTCGCGAAGTTCGAGGTAGCGCTTCACATCGGGCAGCGACTGGACGATCACAGCCAGGACTGCCGCGAGCACTGCCGCCTTGATCAGGTTGCTGATCATCTGGGTTCCTCCTTCTGACCGGCTGACCGGTCACCACGGGTGCCACCTGCCGCTGGCCGGCCTGGCCGGGCCGGCTCGATCTCATCGGGGGAGAAGTAAAGGAACCTGCCGTGGCTTCGCTGCAGGTCGGCCAGCAGGGGGTCGCCATCGGGGGTGACCGCCACGTGCACCTGGCCGTCCACGTCGAAGAGCACGGCTTCCACGGCCGCCTCGCGGCCGGTCAGGAACAGGTCCTGGGCGTCGGCCCGCCGCGAGCCGGGCCGCATGACGACCCTGCTGCCCTTGGCCACCCGGACGCCGTTGACCACCACGTGATCGGTCTCCGGTGACACCGAGGCGTCCTCGCCCGGGTCCCACCAGGGCGCGGAGGGCCGCTCCACGGTGTACTCGCCCGGCGTCGTGAACTCCGGCGGCGACTGTGGCCCGGACGGTGGTGGCGTCTTCAGCACCGGGCCACTGGCGGGCGCCAGATAGCGGATGGCACCGTGCATCTTCTCGAGCATCTCCGGTGGCAGCCCATCCAGCCGGTCCAGCAGATCGGCGGCGCGCGGGTCGGTGGCGCGGGCTTCCGCCTTCTCCTCGTCGGTCAGCGTGAGCGTCCGCAGGGTGAGGATCTCGTCGATCTCGGTGGCGTCGAACAGGTCCCCGGCGCTCTCCGGCGCGATCTCCGGGTGGTCGTAGAGGATGATGGGGGAGGCCATCATCAGGTTCCCGCAGTCCTGCGGGCCGGCCAGCACCGGCCAGATGCCGGTGTTGGTGCACCCGGCGATCAGCTCCGACGCCCACTCCGGCGGGTCGGTCATGGACAGGAAGGTGCCGTCCTCGGCGCCGATGAGCGCGTGCGCCGAGATCAGGGCGTACCGCAGGCCGTCGTCGCGGGTGCGCAGCCCGGCCGGCGGCTGTGTGCGGTTCTCCACCCGCACCCGGCATCGCAGCACTCCATAGGGCCCGGGCATCCGCTCCAGATGCACGGTGACCGCAGCGTCCAGCGTGTCCCAGCGGTGGATCAGCCGGCCCACCACCGCGCCTGCCGTGTCGGTGATGTCCTCGTCCTCATGGCCGGCCTCGACGTGAACGGCCAGCTCCGCCCCGCCGCTCGCCGTGCCGCCGCCCCCCTCCGGGCCGCCCGCCAGCAGCTCGTCCACCGATACGGCGATCCGGTGCTCGCGATCGGTGGCCTCGTCCCACGGGCTGTACTCGGTCCCGTCCACCAGCAGCCTGGCGGTGTCGCGCAGCCCGCCGGTGACCGGATCCACGCCCTGCACGATCCGCCGCCGCAGGTGCAGGAACCGCGTCAGCACCCACAGCTTGGCACCCGGACGGCACTCGGCCAGGAACTCGGTCTGGCTGGCCGACGGCTCACACGCATCCACCGTGGCGTAGGCCGGCGGCATCAGCACGCCGAACTGGAACCTGGCCTTGTTCTTCTGCGACGACTTGCGGTAGGGATACAGCAGGTAGCCCTCGTACAGGATGGCGTCGGCCACCTGCCGGGCCTGGTCGAGGTGCTCAGAACGAACGGTCATGGCTGACACTCCACCGGAGCCGGAGAAGAAGCCGGGTCGGCCGCCTCCGCGAGCAGCGCCTGCAGCGTCGCGTCCCAGGTCGGCAGCGCCCGCCTGTTCTTGAACCGCTGCAGCTGGTCGAAGGTCTCCGTGCTCATCTTGAGCCACGCGCTGTTGGGGAAGTGCACGTCGATCGCCTCCCGCCAGACGCTCACCGGGATCCGGCAGGGTGCCTCCTTGCTCCACGGCACGAGCTGCACGGAGATCCGCCCATCGGCGACCGCGAAGACCGTGCCGCTGAACAGCAGGAGCAGCGGTATCTCGCCGGCTTCCAGCGCCGTGAAGTACCTGGCCGAGCCCAGCTCCAGGTCGTAGCTGAACGGGATCGGCAGCTCGGCCTCCGTGCTGCCGGTGAAGCCGGGCACCATGGCCGTCAGGGTGGTGAACTGCATCGGCTTGAGCGTGTCCGCCCACCTGCTGGTGTCACCGAACAGGTCGTTCAGCCGCTCCTCCTCGGCCCTGCTGTAGCGGCGCCTGGCCGGCTCGATCCGGATCTGGCAGCGCAGCGCGATCGTCTCGATCCGCTGGCCGGTGGTCTCGCTGATCCGCAGCTTCAGCGTCATGGACGGGATGACGGCATACTTGTCCGCGGCGACGCCGATGCAGTCGAATACGAGCTCGGCCATGTCAGGAGGGCTCCTGGCTGAACACCCTGGCGCGGGATCTGACGTTGCCGAGGAACTCGGCGATGCTCTGCCGCGCCTCGGTCCCTCCGTCGAAGCCCTTCCACAGCATGCGCATCCGGCCGGCCAGCTCGTAGCAGGCGTCGATCGGGACCAGGAAGTGCTCGACGGTGCCGTCGGTGCGGCTGATCAGCGCGGCTTCCACGTCGGGTGCGATCGCGCCGAGCAGCGGATGGGCCTGCGCGATCCGCTGCCACGCGGTCAGGTCGAGCCGGCACTCGGTCGATCCAGCCGGGCTCGGGTAGAACCCGGCCACTTCGTCGCGCTGCGAGCTGTACAGGAAGAACGCCAGGCCGACCGGGATCTCCAGCTCGTCCCATTCGGCCGGGCTCATCGGCCGGCCCGGATCCTGCAGATACCGCTCCGGCACCGCCCGGTAGTGGTGGCCGCCCGCCTGGGAGTTCTCGAACAGCAGGTAGCAGGCGCGGCAGGCGCACAGCAGCGAGGACTTTTCCAGGTCGGCCACGTGGTTGTGGCCAGCCGCGACCGGGGTGGCGCACAGCTCACAGGTTTCGTCCGGCCTGGCGCCCTCGCCCTTGACCGCCCTGATGCGTTCGAGCACCGCGGCCGGCGTATCCTCGGGCAGCCCCGTGCCAGCCAAGGCGCCACCTGGAGCAGACGGGGCAGCCGGGGCGCCGCCCGGGGCAGCCGGGGCAGATGGCTGAGCGCCGGGGACGAACCTGCGCAGCCCGGCCGGGCTGTTCGGGACGGTCACGACGCCACCGCCGCGGGAACGGCGACCCGCACGCCCTGGCTGTCGGCGAGCAGCGGCAGCGGGTCGAGATGCAGGCCAGGATCGTCCACCCCACGGCCCGCGGCGCGGACGTCGTAGCGTTTCCCGCAGGGACAGCTCAGCACCTCACGGTCAAGATGCCCGGCCGCCATCGACGCGCCGCACGACGGGCACAGATCCCGGTAGGCGTACAGGGTGCCCCTGACGGCGCAGACAAGGACCAGCAGCCCGCCCGCCGACGCACCCACCGGCCGCGAACTCGGCGGCCCGATGTCCGGCAGGGTCACCCAGGCACCGTCGCCATCCACGGCGAGCGGGGGAGGCGCCCCGGTGCCGTCGGGACGCTGGCCGATCTGCAGCAGTGGGGGCGACTTCGGCGGCGGCTCGGTCATGCCCTCCACGGCGACCTCGGTGACCTCGGGCGCCGCGTTCTTCACCGCGTCCTCGATGGCCAGCCGCACGGTGACCGTCGAGGACGGGCAGCCGTGGCAGCTGCCTTCCAGCCGCAGCCGGGCCACTCCGTCGCTCACGCCCAGGTACTCCACCCCGCCGGCGTGTGAGCCGAGGTAGGGCCTGACCTGATCCAGCGCCCGCTGGACCCGCGCGTCCACATCTAGTGGATGCAGATCGTGCAGCAACAGCAGGCTCTCCACCAGCGGGTCCTCGGTGAGCTTGGCCGCCAGCCCGGCGCCGGCCTGCCCTGACGCACCGAGCGCGGCCATGATGTGGGCGAGGCCATCACCGTAGAGGCCGACCAGCAGCCCGGTCAGTTCCTCGGCGGCAGCCGCCGCCGAGGGGTCACCCGACCGCAGACCGCCGAGGATCTCTTCGATCCGGTCTCCGGCTTGCTTGACGCGGGTCATCCGCCTCGCCTCCGTACGCTGTGCCTTGTCGGGGATGCCGCAAACGCTAACTGCCGGTCGCCACGGGCGGTATCTGACCCAAATCGCGTCATTCAAATTATCTGCCACGGTGAACGTGGTCCTGATCCTGCCCGATCACTCGCGCAGGCCCGCTGGGCCTGCACTCGCGATGCGGATTTGAATGACGCTAGGCATCTGCCCGGCATGTGGCGACCGTCAAATCCCCCCCTCGCGCTCGGCGTTGTCAGGTCGACAAGATGGCTGACATTGGCGAGTGCACCTTGTCCAGGGACCTGCCCTTGCCCAGGTACATGTGGACACCACACGGCAGGCACGGGTCGAAGCTGCGGACCGCGCGCATGATGTCGATGCCCTTGAAGTTCTCCGGCGGGTTCTCCTCGAAGATCGGGGTGTTCTGCACGGCGTCCTCGTAGGGGCCCGGCGTTCCGTAGACGTCACGGACGCTGGCGTTCCACGGGGTCGGCGGGTACGGGTGGTAGTTGGCGATCTTGCCGCCACGGATCACCATGTGGTGGGAGAGCACGCCCCGCACCGCCTCGGTGAACCCGCAGCTGTTCGCCTCGTCGGGAACGGTGAACGGCTCCCAGGTCTTGGTGTGGCCGGCCCGGATCTCGGCGAGCGACTTCTCGATGAAGTGCAGTGCGCAGGCCGCCGCGTAAGCCTGGAAGTAGGTCCGCGCCCGGTCCCGCTCGATCGCGTTGGACAGCGGCCGTCCCTCCTTGTCGTGCGGGATCTTCCACTCGAAGGTGGCTTCGGGCTTGCTGACCGTCCGCGGCAGGTTGATCTGCACGCTGCTGCCGGTGGACTTGACGTAGCCGATGTCCACCAGGCCGCCGAGCGCGGTCGCCCACAGCCGGGCCAGCGGGCCGCCGCCGGTGTCGGCCGCGATGTGGTCGGTGCCGTCGAACCAGCGGGGCGACATTACCCAGGAGTACTTGTCGTCGAAGTTCCGCTTGGCCGGGCGGGGGATGGTGTGCTGGTTCCACGGGTGCCTGCGGTCCACCGGGTTGCCCAGCGGGTCGTGGGTCACGAACGTCTCCTGGTCCTCCCAGTCCTCGTAGTACGAGGAGCCGAGCAGGATCCGGATGCCCAGGTTGATCTCCACCAGGTCGTTGGTGAGCAGTTGCCCATCCCGGATGACGCCGGGGGTGACGAACATCTTCCTGCCCCAGCTGGTCATGTTCCGGTAGGTGAAGTCGCAGTACTCGGGGTCGTTGAGGCTGCCCCAGCAGACCATGTCGGCGCGGCGCCGGCCGACCTCCTCATAGCCGGGCATGGCGTCGTAGAAGAAGTTGAACAGGTCATCGTGCAGTGGCACGACCGCCTTCATGAACTCCACGTACCGCATCAGCCGGGTGAGGTAGTCGGTGAAGAGCTGGATCGTCGGGGTCGTGCCGACACCACCCGGGTACAGCGTCGAGGGGTGCACGTGGCGCCCCTCCATGAGGCAGAACATCTCCCTGGTGGACCTGCTCACCTGGAGCGCCTCACGGTAGAACGCGCCCTCGAGCGGGTTCAGGGTCCGCATGATGTCGCCGATGGTCTTGTAGCCGTGCACGTCGGCGTGCGGCGCCTCGGTGCGGTTGGCCAGCTCGAGCACGCCGGGGTTGGTCTCGCCGACCATCTTCGCGCAGAAGTCCACCCCGACCAGGTTCTCCTGGAAGATGTTGTGGTCGAACATGTACTCGGCGGCCTCGCCGAGGTTGATGATCCACTCGCCGAGGTGCGGTGGCCGCACGCCGTAGGCCATGTTCTGGTTGTAGACCGAGCAGGTCGCGTGGTTGTCACCGCAGATACCGCAGATGCGGCTGGTGATGAAGTGCGCGTCCCTGGGGTCCTTGCCCTTCATGAAGATGCTGTAGCCGCGGAAGATCGACGATGTGCTGTGGCACTCGACGACCCGCTTCTGGGCGAAGTCAATCTTCGTGTAGATGCCCAGGCTGCCCACGATCCTGGTGATCGGGTCCCAGGCCATCTCCACAATGCCGGTGTCTTCGGCCGTAGTCATCTTTGGTGTCCCTCTCTACCAGGTCTTCTTGAAGCCGGTCAGAAGCTCGTCGCTCTTCTTGCGCCACTTGGGCTCCTCGTCGGCTGTCTTCGCGGTGAAGCTACGGAGCGTCCGGATGACCGTTCCGTACATGCTGCTCGCCGTCGTCGAGACCCGTGCTCCTGGTGGCTCATCCATGAACGGCATGAACTTGTCGGGGAAGCCCGGCATCGTGCAGGCGATGCAGATGCCGCCCACGTTGGGGCAGCCGCCCACGCCGTTGATCCAGCCACGCTTGGGGACATTGCATTTGACCACCGGGCCCCAGCAGCCCAGCTTGACCAGGCATTTGGGCGAGCCGTACTCGGTGGCGAAGTCGCCCTGCTCGTAGTAGCCGGCCCGGTCGCAGCCCTCGTGCACGGTCGCACCGAACAGCCAGGTCGGCCGCAGTGCCTCGTCCAGCGGGATCATCGGGGCCTGGCCTGCCACCTGGTACAGCAGGTAGAGGATGGTCTCGGACAGGTTGTCCGGGTGGATCGGGCAGCCGGGTACGCAGACGATCGGCAGGCCGGCCTTGGATCGCCAGTCCCAGCCGAGGTAGTCGGGCACGCCCATCGCGCCCGTCGGGTTGCCGGCCATCGCGTGGATGCCCCCGTAGGTGGCACAGGTGCCAACCGCGAGAATGGCGGTCGCCTTGGGCGCCAGCCGGTCGAGCCACTCGCTGGTGGTCATCGGCTGGCCGGTCGCCGGGTTGTTGCCGAAGCCGCACCAGTACCCCTCTGGCTTGATCGCCTCGTTCGGGATGGAGCCCTCCACCACCAGCACGAACGGGTCAAGTTCGCCGCGGTCGGCCTTATGCCACCACTCGATGAAGTTGTCGGCTCCGGTCTCCGGGCCGCACTCGAAGTCGATCAGCGGCCAGTGCACCGCGATCTTGGGCAGCCCGGGCAAGGCGCCGAGCACGATCTCCTCGATACTTGGCTGAGTGGCCGCCGTCAGGGCGACCGAGTCCCCATCACAGCTAAGACCGCCGTTCATCCAGAGGATGTGAACAACCGGTTCGGCGGTTTCAGACTCTGTGGCCATGCGAAGGCCACCTCCTCGCTTCTGGATCGGCGGCAGGCAGGGCGCTCTCAGGCCTGACGGCAAGGACAGCCGCCGCAGCTGGGGTCGAGCAGATCCTCATGGCGCAACCCACCTTTGTGATGCGCAGACGCCACGAATGTTAGACCTGCGGCGAGCCGCCGACAAGACTGTTGCGTCAGTCGACCGGACAGAAATGTCTGTCTAGAGGTGACCGGGGGGCTGGTCCACTGTCTCTAATGTCCGGTGCCGGATGTGACGGATGGAGCGCATGTGTCCGTAATATCCGTCACACTCCTGTGTCTGGTGTTACGCATGTGCCTGTATTTCGGCCGGCAGAGATGGCCCGCATCACGCCGCGCGCCCGGATTCTGGTTTCCGGTTTCCTGGCCGCCCACGTAACCTGGGGGGATCGCCGGGGGGCGGGACGTGAGGAGTGATCGGTGACAGACCCCATCCGCGGTCCCGCCGCGGACCCGATCGAGGTTGTCCCGGTGGTCGTGATCTCCCAGTCCTTCCCCGCGCGGCCCTCCTTCATCCCTGATATCAGGGACTTCGTGCGCCGCTGCCTGGCCGACTCCCCGCTCGACGAGGACGGCATGCGTGAGGTGGGCGAGACCGTGTTCCGCGCGCTGCTCGACGCGGCCGGGCCGACCGGGTCGGTGCAGGTCGCCTTCCGCATCTTCCCCGAGCACGTCGAGGTCGACGTGCTCCATTCCGACTCTGCCATCCAGGACGGCCCCGGCCAGGGCGCGCCGATGGTGCCCGTCAGGCCGGCCCAGGCGAGCGCGCCGTCACAGGCCGCCCAGCCAGCGCAGATGCCGAAGGGTGCCGCCGCGGAAGACTTCCCGGCCGAGAGGCACACCGGCTCGTTCGCCGAGTGGATGTCGAGCGCGCTGCGCCGGGAGGGCATGACCCAGGAGGCCGCCGCACGCCAGCTCGGCGTGTCGGTCAAGACGGTCAGCCGCTGGGTCGGCGGCGCGACCCAGCCGAGGATGCGCGATCTCAAGCGGATCAGGGAAGTCTTCGGCGAGGTCCCGCTGCACTGACCGGCAGCCCCGGTAACCTCCAACCCCCGTCGGCCCCGCCCCGCAGGTCACAAGACACCAAGCACGCACCACCGTGTCCTGCGTTCCCGGATCACTGGACGCTCACCCCACATGTGTCCTACGGTGCTGTCATGTCTGTTCCCGCTGGGCGTCACCGGGTCGGCGCGAACCGTGACCGGCTTGTGCTGCGCACTGGCAGGGATGGGCTGGCCTCGTCGGCCGGTCATGACCTCACTATCGAGATGACCAACTGGTCCGGTCAGCTGACCATGGGTGAGGACTCTGGGCCGGCCGCCCTCGAGGCCACTATCGACATGACCTCGCTGACCGTGCGCGACGGCAGTGGCGGGATCAAGCCGCTCACCGACAAGGACAGGCGGGACATCAAGTCCCAGGCGCGCAAGGTGCTCGGCATCGACCAGCACCCACAGGCGACGTTCGGCGACGCGAAGTTCGAGCCGGATGGCAATGGCGGCGGCACCATCACCGGGACGTTCACCATCGCCGGACGATCCGGCCCGCTCACCCTCCAGGTCACCCAGGCCGAGCCCGATCACTATCGTGCGACCGGCTCAGTGGCCCAGTCAGCCTTCGGGATCAAGCCGTACAGCGGCTTCTTCGGCGCACTCAAGGTGCGTGACCGCGTCGACGTCGAGCTCGACGTCGATCTGTCGCAGCCAGCGGGTGCCTGATGAGGCGCCTGATGAACGCGGGTGCCTGATGAACGCGGCCGTGCCTGGCAACGGCCAGGGAACCGGGCAGCAGGAAACGCAGCGGGCAGTGCTGGCCTTTCAGCGCCGCGACCAGCCCGCCAGGGAGCTGGCGGAACAGGCCGGCGCCGTCGCTGAGGCCTGCCACGCCATGGCCGTGCGGTTCCACCAGGGCGGCAGGCTCGTGGTCTTCGGCACCGGCGGGGCGAGCACCGACGCGCAGCACGTGGCGGTGGAGTTCGTCCACCCGGTGATCGTCGGCAAGCGCGCGCTGCCCGCTTTCTCGCTGACCACCGACGTCGCCACGGTCACCGGCATCGCCGAGCGGGAGGGCATGGACCAGATCTTCGCCCACCAGCTCCGGCACCTGGCCGCGCCGCAGGACATCGCGCTCGGCATCAGCACCGACGGGAGCTGCCCCAGCGTGCTAGCCGGGCTGGCCACGGCCAAGGCCAAAGGAATGCTGACCATCGCGCTGGCGGGCGGAGACGGGGGAGCGCTGAAGCGGTCCACGGCCGTCGATCACCTCCTGGTGGCCGCCGCCACCGACCCGTGCGTGGTCAAGGAACTCCAGGTGACGACCTACCACGTGCTCTGGGAGCTGGTGCACGTGTTCTTCGAGCAGCCGGGCGTGCTGGCACCGGGGGTGGTCGCGTGACCAGCACTCCTGAGTGCCACGGCGACGTCTGCATCACCTGCTCGGACACGGCCGTCGAGGTCATCGTGCTGCGCCTGCTGGACGACGGCCTCGCGGTCGTGGACACCGGCCAGGGCGAGGAGGAGGTCAGCGTCGCCCTCGTGCCCGCACGGGTGGGCGACACGATCCTGGTGCACGCCAGGGAAGCCATTGCCGTGGTGGGAGGCTGACCAGGAGTGACACAGCACAGCGGCCAGGGCGGTCCTGCCTCAGGGGCGGGCCTCGAGGCGATGGAGTCGCTGTACCCGTTCCTCTACTCGGGCACCAGCGACCTGCCGGCCGTGCTGGCGCAGGTTCGCGCGTCCACGGTCGCCAAGACCGAGGAGATCATCGAGCTGCGCCGCCGGGTGTGCGCCAGCGACGCGGCCAGGCTGGCGGCCTGCGCCCGCGACACCGCGGCCGCCTTCGCCGCCGGCGGCCGCCTGTTCGCCTTCGGCAACGGCGGCAGTGCCACCGACGCCCAGCAACTGGCCACCCTGTTCCTCAGCCCCGCCGCCAGCACTGCCGAAGGCACCGCCAGCGGCCCCGGCGAAGGCCCCGGTCCCGCACCGCTGCCAGCCTTCTGCCTGGCCAACGACACCTCGGTCATCACCGCGCTCTGCAACGACATCGGCGTCGACGTGGTGTTCGCCCGCCAGATCGCCGCGTTCGGGACCAAGAACGACATCGCGGTCGGCCTGTCCACCAGCGGGAACTCCGATAACCTGCTGCGCGCCTTCGACGAAGCCAGCCGCCGCGGCATGCTCACCATCGGCCTGGCCGGCTACGAGGGCGGCAAGATGGCCGAGCTGGACAGCATCGACTATCTGTTCGTCGCGCCGTCCGCCTCGGTGCACCGGATCCAGGAGGCGCAGACCACCATCTACCAGGTGCTCTGGGAACTGACGGTGGCCGAGTACGCCAGCCTGGCCGGAACCACCCCGCCATCCGGAAACATCGCGCCTGCCGGGAACGCCCCGCCAGCCGGGAACGCCCACCCCGGAGGGCGCCGATGACCCGCGAGATAACCGGGGACAGGACGCAGCGGCGCGTCCTGGTCGCCTGCGTCGGCAACATCTTCCTCGGCGATGACGGGTTCGGTGTCGAGGTGGCCAAGCGCCTGGCCGGGATGCCGATGCCGGACGGGGTCCGCGTGGTCGACTACGGGATCAGCGGCATGCACCTGGCTTACGACCTGGCCGACGGCTACGAGACGACGATCCTCGTCGACGCTGCTCCGCGCGGCAAGGAGCCGGGCACGGTCAGCGTGATCGAGGTAGATCCGGCCGACCACCCGAATCCGGCCGCGGACAGCGGCGCGCTGCAGGGCAGCATGCTGTTCGACGGCCACGGCATGCAGCCGGATGTGGTGTTCGGCATTCTCGACATGCTCGGCGCAAAGGCCGGCCGGATGTTCGTCGTCGGCTGCGAGCCCGCCACCGTCGAGTACGGGATGGAACTGAGCCCGCCGGTCGCGGCAGCGGTCGGCGAAGCGGCGCGGATCGTGCTCGACATGGCCGCCCCCAGCAGCGACCCGGCCGCCCCCAGCAGCGACCCGGCCGCTCCCAGCAGCGTGACGGCCGGCCTGGCCGCACCCAGCAGTGTGAACACGGTAAAGGGGTAGACACATGTGCCTTGGCATACCCGGCGAGGTGATCGAGTTCCTGCCTGACCAGCCGGACCTGGCGCGGGTGGATGTCAGCGGCGTCCGGCGGGTGATCAACCTCGGCCTGCTCAGCGAGGACATGCCAAAGCCGGGCGAGTGGGTGCTCATCCACGTCGGCTTCGCCCTGTCGAAGATCGACGAACAAGAGGCGGCGGCGGCCCTGCAGTTCCTGGAGGGGATCGGCCAGGCGTACGAGGACGAGATCGCGGCACTGCAGGATTCCATGATCGACGAGGCTTATTCAAGACCCGCCGTAGGGCGTGGGTCCGGCAAAGAAAAGCTTTGAGTAAGCCTCAGTAAGGAGCGTACGGACATGCGGTTCGTCGACGAATTCCGTGACGCAGAGAAGGCCCACGCCCTTGCCGCGAAGATCGCGGCCCTGTGTGAGCCCGGTCGTCAGTACAAGTTCATGGAGGTGTGCGGCGGCCACACGCACACCATCTACAAACACGGCCTCGAGGACTACCTGCCAGAGTCCATCACGCTGGGGCACGGCCCTGGCTGCCCGGTGTGCGTGATCCCGATGGGCCGGGTGGACGACGCGATCCACCTGGCGTCGCAGCCGGACGTGATCATGACCTCGTTCGGCGACATGATGCGGGTCCCGGGCAGTGAGGGCTCGTTCTTCGACGCCAAGGCCCGCGGCACCGACATCCGGATGGTCTACTCGCCGCTCGACTCACTCAAGATCGCCAGGAACAACCCGGGCAAGCGCGTTGTCTTCATGGCCATCGGCTTCGAGACCACCGCCCCGTCCACCGCGATGACCATGCTCAGGGCGCACGCGGCGGGCCTGGGGAACTTCTCCGTCTTCGCCAACCACGTCACGATCATCCCGGCTATCAAAGCCATCCTCGACTCACCCGACCTGCGGCTCGACGGGTTCATCGGCCCCGGCCACGTGTCCACCGTGATCGGCTGCCGGCCGTATGAGTTCATCGCCAGGGACTACCAGCGCCCGGTGGTGGTGGCCGGCTTCGAGCCGCTCGACATCCTGCAGTCCATCTACATGCTGATGGTGCAGCTTTCCGAGGGCCGCTGCGAGGTGGAGAACCAGTACTCCCGGGTGGTGCCGTGGAATGGCAACCTGGTCGCGCTGAAGGCCATCGGCGAGACGATGGAGCTGCGGCCCTACTTCGAGTGGCGCGGGCTGGGCTTCATCTCCCACTCCGCGCTCAAGGTGCGGGACACGTACGCGTCGATGGACGCCGAGCTGCTGTTCGAGGTGCCCGGCGTGCGGGTGGCCGACCCCAAGGCCTGCCAGTGCGGCGAGGTGCTCAAGGGCGTGCTCAAGCCGTGGGAGTGCAAGGTGTTCGGCACGGCGTGCACGCCAGAGACGCCGATCGGCACCTGCATGGTGTCGCCCGAGGGCGCCTGTGCCGCCTACTACAACTACGGCCGGATGAACCGGAACCGGGTCGCCGAGGTCGAGGTGAGCAGGTCATGACCGCCGCCCAGGAGGGTACCGAGCCGAAAACCGTGCCGAAAACGGAGCCCGCGACGGAGCCGAAGGAGGCCACCGGCGCCGGTGGCTGGATCGCCCAGGCACTGCGCGAGCACGAGGAGCACGAGGAGCACGAGGAGCACGAGCGCGAAGCAGCCACCCAGCCCAGCCAGGCCACCCAGGCCAGCCAAAGCCACGGCCACACCCACGACAGGGGCCGCCGTGACCTGCCGATGGCCGACCGCGAGCAGCAGGTACTCGACCGCATCGACCGGGCCAGGCGCCGCCGCCCCAAGGTTCGCGAAGAGCGGATCACCATGTCGCACGGCGCGGGGGGCAAGGCGACCCACACCCTGATCGAGGCCATCTTCCTGGACGCCTTCCGCAACCCGATGCTCGAACCGCTGGAGGATGCCGCCCGGGTGCACATCAACGGCTCCCAGGTCGCGCTCACCACCGACTCCTACGTGGTGTCGCCGCTGTTCTTCCCCGGCGGGAACATCGGCGACCTCGCCGTCAACGGCACGGTCAACGACCTGGCCATGGCCGGCGCCGTGCCGCTGTACCTGTCCGCGGGCTTCATCCTCGAAGAGGGCTTCCCGGTCGAGCAGCTGAGCCGGATCACCGGGTCCATGCGCGCGGCGGCGGACGCGGCCGGCGTCCAGGTGATCACCGGGGACACCAAGGTGGTGGAGCGGGGCAAGGCCGACGGCTGCTACATCAACACGGCCGGCATCGGCATCGTCGAGCGCGAGGCCTGCCTCGGCGTGGCCCACGCGCAGCCGGGCGACGCGATCCTGGTGTCCGGCCCGATCGGCGATCACGGCGTGACCATCATGCTGGCTCGTGGCGAGCTCGACATCGAGGCGGACCTGCAGTCCGACACCGCGCCGCTGGCCGGCCTGACCGCCAGCCTGCTCGACGCCGTCCCCGGGGTGCGCGCGCTGCGGGACGCGACGCGCGGGGGAGTGGCCACCATCCTCAACGAGATCGCCAAGTCCGCCGACGTCGGTGTGCTGGTCAGCGAGGATGACATCCCGGTGCGCCCGGTCGTCAGGGGCGCCGCCGAGCTGCTCGGCATCGACCCGATGTACGTGGCCTGCGAGGGCCGCATGGTCGTCGTCGTGGACGGCCACGACGCCGCCCGCGCCGTCGCGGCCCTGCGAGCCCATCCGCAGGGGGAACAGGCGGCGATCATCGGCCACGTGACCGAGGGACCGGCGGGCATCGTCCAGCTCAAGACGTCCTTCGGCGGGACCAGGATCGTCGACCTGCTGGTCGGCGACCCGCTGCCGCGGATCTGCTGACGGCTGGCCGCGCGTGCACGAGCTCGCGATCATCGAGAGCGTGGTCGAGACGGTGACCGACCGGCTTCCGGATGCCAGGATCTCCTGCGTCCACCTGGAGATCGGCACGCTGTCCGGCGTGGTCGCCGACGCGCTGCGGTTCTGCTTCGAGCTGGCCACCGAGGGCACCGGCCTGGAGGGCGCCAGCCTGGAGATCACCGAGCAGCCGGGCCGGTGCCGCTGCCGGACGTGCGGCCAGGACTTCTCCCCGGACGGCCCCATCCTGCTCTGCCCGTGCGGGAGCGCGGACGCTGAGATCCTGGCCGGGCAGGAACTCAAGATTGCTTCGGTAAAGGTGGCGTGAGATGTGTGCGACATGCGGATGCTCCGGACGGGCCAGACTGCGGCTCGTCCGGGCCGGCGACACGGCCAAGGCCATGGCGGAGGGCCGCCAGGGCCACGCCCATGAGTTCCACCACGAGCACGACCACGATCCGGTGCCTGAGGCCTGGGACTCGGGAGAGCACGAGCACGACCATGACCACGGCCACACCCACGACCGGACCGTCCTGCTGCAGCAGAAGGTGCTCGCGAAGAACGACGCCATCGCCGGGAACAACCGCGCCTGGCTGCGCGACCGTGGCGTGCTCGCCATCAACCTGATGAGCTCGCCCGGCGCCGGCAAGACGACGCTGCTGGAGCGCACGGCCAGGGAGCTGACCGGCAACCTGCACATCTCGGTCATCGAGGGCGACCAGGAGACCGCCCTGGACGCCAGCCGGATCAGCGCGACCGGCGCCAGCGTCGTCCAGATCAACACCGGCGTCGGCTGCCACCTGGACGCGGCCATGGTCGAGCAGGCGCTCTTCGCGCTGGACCCGCCGCCCGGATCGGTGGTGGTGATCGAGAACGTCGGCAACCTGGTCTGCCCGGCCCTGTTCGACCTGGGCGAGGCGGCCAGGATCGTGCTCGCCTCGGTCACCGAGGGCGCCGACAAGCCGGTGAAGTACCCGCACATGTTCCGCCGGGCCGATCTCGTCCTGGTCACCAAGACCGACCTGCTGCCCTACGTCGATTTCGACGCCGCCCGGCATGCCGCCGACGTCAAGCAGCTCAGCCCGGACGCGCGGATGATCCAGATATCCGCCACGACCGGCGAGGGCATGACGGACTGGTACTCCTGGCTGCGCCTTAGCCTGCCGGCGCCCGGCTGACCGCCCCGGCGACCACCGCCTGGCCGAGGCTGATGCCGCCGTCGTTGCACGGCACCCGGGAGTGCGTGAGCACGCGGAACCCGCTGGCTTCCAGCCGGGCCACCGCCGCGGTCAGCAGCAGCAGGTTCTGGAACACCCCGCCGGACAGCGCCACCGTGGTCAGCCCGTGCCGCTCGCGCAGCAGCAGGCAGCCCTCGGTGATCAGCGTCACCACCGCGTTGTGGAACCTGGCCGCGATCGCCGCCCGGTTCACCCCGGCGTCCAGATCCCCCGCCATCGCCGCGATCAGGTCGGCGCCCCGGATGCGGAACGGCTCACCCGGCTCGAACGTGGCCAGATACCCGCCCGGCTCGCCGGCGCCGGCCAGCTGCTCCAGCTCGATCGCCGCCTGCCCCTCGTAGTTCACCGCGTCGCGCACGCCGAGCAGCGCCGCGGCCGCGTCGAACAGCCGCCCGGCACTGGAGGTGACCGGCGCGTTCACGCCGCGCCTGGCCAGCGTGACCACATCGGCCCAGCGCTGTTCGTTCCGGCGCACGACATCCAGCCCGCCTGGCAGGCCGCCCGGATAGGCCGCCTCCAGGTAGGCCGCGGCCATCCGCCAGGGCTGCCTGATCGCCGCCGCGCCGCCGGGCATCGGCACCGGCGCCAGGTGGCCGCCCCTGGTGAACCCGGCCAGGTCCGCGACCAGGAACTCACCGCCCCAGATCGTGCCGTCGGGGCCGAACCCGGTCCCGTCGAAGGCGACCCCGATGACCGGGCCGGCCTCGCCGTTGTCGGCCAGGCAGGAGGCGATGTGCGCATGGTGGTGCTGCACGCCGGCCAGCTCCAGCCCGCCGGCCTCGGCGAGGTCGAGCGCGTACTTGGTGGACAGGTACTCCGGGTGCAGGTCGTGCGCCACCACCTGGGGGTCGACGTCGAACAGCCGCCTGAAGTGCTCGATGCCCTCGGTGAACGAACGCAGCGTCTCGGCGTTCTCCAGGTCACCGATGTGCTGCGACACGAAGGCGTGGTCGCGTTTGGCCAGGCAGAACGTGCTCTTCAGCTCGGCGCCGCAGGCCAGCACCGGCCGCGCGAAGGCCGTCGCCACCCGGACCGGCTCCGGCGCGTACCCCCGCGCCCGCCGCAGCAGCATCTCCCGCCCGCCAAACGAGCGCACCACCGAGTCGTCGGCCCGCATGTGGATCGCCCGGTCGTGAGTGAGGAACGCGTCCGCGATGCCTCCCAGCCTGGCCACCGCGTCCTCGTCGGTGTAGGCGATCGGCTCGTCGGAGATGTTCCCGCTGGTCAAAACGATCGGACGGCCCACCGCGGCGAGCAGCAGGTGGTGCAGCGGCGTGTACGGCAGCATGATCCCGAGCTGGCGGTTGCGCGGCGCCACCGAGGGCGCGACAGCCGCCGTGACCAGCCGCGGCAGCAGCACGATGGGCCGCCGGGCGCTGGTCAGCAGCCCGGCCGCCGTCTCGTCCACCTCGCAGAGCTGCCGAGCGGCGGCCAGGTCCGCCACCATCACCGCGAACGGCTTGTCCTCGCGGTGCTTACGCCCGCGCAGCCAGGCGGCGGCTGCCTCGGTGGACGCGTCCACCGCCAGGTGATAGCCGCCCAGCCCCTTCAGTGCCAGCACCAGCCCGTCGCGGATCATCTCCGCGCCGTGCGCCAGCGGCTCGCCCACCAGGACTGCGCCGCGCCCGTCAAGGAGCCGCAGCGCCGGCCCGCAGACCGGGCAGCAGACCGGCTGCGCGTGGAACCGCCGGTCCGCCGGGTCGTGATATTCGGCCGCGCACCGGGCGCACATGACAAAGCTGGCCATGGTGGTCAGCGGCCGGTCGTAGGGCACATCCCTGATGATCGTGAACCTGGGCCCGCAGTTGGTGCAGTTGATGAACGGATAGCCGAACCGCCGGTCCGCCGGGTCGGCCAGCTCAGCCAGGCAGTCCGCGCAGGTCGCGCTGTCCGCCGACACCAGCGTGCGCCGCTGCCCGCCGACTTCGCTTGGCGCGATGGAAAAAGACTGAGAACCTTTAGCCGGTATCTGCTTGCTGATTATCTTTTCGATTCGCGCCAGTGGCGGTGTTTCTTTTTTTATAGAGAAAAGAAATTCCTGGACGGTGGCCGGCGGACCCTCGACCTCAGCGAAAACTCCGTCCACATCGTTCCCCACCAGGCCGGCCAGGCCCAGACGGCTGGCCAGCGAGTACACGAATGGCCGGAACCCGACCCCCTGAACGGTTCCCTCGATCCGGATGGCGAGCCTGACGCGGTCGGTCACCGTGCCTCACTCAGATCTTCCCGAACAGCCGGTCACCGGCGTCCCCCAGCCCGGGAACGATGTATCCCCGGTCGTTCAGCCGCTCGTCGATCGTGGCGGTGACCACCCGGACCGGGACCCTGCCCCCGTCCGGGAACGCCGCGGCCAGCCGGTCGATCCCCTCCGGCGCGGCCAGCAGGCAGATGGCGGTGACCGAGGCCGCGCCCCGGTCGGCCAGCATGGCGATGACCGTCTCCAGCGTGCCCCCGGTGGCCAGCATCGGGTCGAGCACGAACGTGTCCCGGCCGGTCAGGTCGGCGGGCAGCCGGTCCGCGTAGGCGGAGGCGATCAGCGATTCCTCGTCCCTGACCAGGCCGACAAAGCCGACATCGGCGGTGGGCAGCAACCTGGCCATCCCGTCCAGCATGCCGATGCCGGCCCGCAGCACCGGCACGACCAGCGGCACGGGCCGCGCCAGCTTGACGCCGCTGGCCTCGCCGACCGGGGTCTGCACGGTGATCGGCTGGACCCGCATCTCCCTGGTGGCCTCGTAGGCGAGCAGGGTGACCAGTTCGTCGGCCAGCCTGCGGAAGGTGGGGGCCTCGGTAGCGGCGTCGCGCAGCGTGGTCAGCTTGTGGGCAACCAGAGGGTGATCTGCCACCAGGGTTTGCATGCCCGTTAGTGTGGCAGGTTGGCGCCGGTATGTTTTATGGGAAGTCGTGCCATGCAAAATTTACAGCCCAGGCGATGCACCGTTGACCTGCCCGATCGCTCGCGCAGACCCTCCGGGCCTGCACTCGCGATGCGGTTTTGCATAACGCTCCAGGGGGTGGGCCAGCGGAAATAGACTCATCGCTAGTCCGTGTGCCGGAGAACGAGGGAGCAGACTGTTGACCCTGCTTGAGTCGATCGGTGGTCCGAAGGACCTGAAGAAGCTCAGCCCCGACCAGCTTCCGGTGCTGGCTGCCGAGATCCGTGACGTCCTGATCGACGTCGTGTCGCGCACGAGTGGCCACCTCGGGCCCAACCTCGGTGTGGTTGAGCTGACCATCGCCCTGCACCGGGTGTTCGACTCGCCAATGGACCGGATCGTCTTCGACACCGGCCACCAGGCCTACGTGCACAAGCTGCTGACCGGCCGGCAGGACAAGTTCGGCACGCTGCGCCAGCGCGGCGGCGTCTCGGGATACCCCAGCCAGGCCGAGTCCGAGCACGACATCGTGGAGAACTCGCACGCCTCCACCAGCCTCAGCTATGCCGACGGCCTGGCCAAGGCCTACAGGCTGCGCGGCGAGACCAGCCGCACCGTGGTCGCCGTGATCGGGGATGGCGCGCTGACCGGGGGGATGGCCTGGGAGGCGCTCAACAACATCTCGGTCGCCCCCGGCAGCCGGATCGTCATCGTGGTCAACGACAACGGCCGCTCCTACCAGCCCACGATCGGCGGGCTGGCCAACCACCTGGCCGCGGTCCGGGTGTCGCAGCGCTACGAGCACGTGCTCGACTACATCAAGACCACGGTGTCGCGTGCCCCGCTGCTGGGCCCACCGATCTACGACACGCTGCACGGCATCAAGAAGGGGATCAAGGACATGCTGCAGCCGCAGGTCCTCTTCGAGGACCTCGGCCTGAAGTACGTCGGCCCGATCGATGGGCACGACGAGCAGATGGTGGAGTACGCCCTGGACCGGGCCAGGGAGTTCGGTGGCCCGGTGCTCGTGCACGTGATCACGAAGAAGGGCTTCGGCTACCCGCTGGCCGAGCAGAACGAGGAGGACCGCCTGCACCAGGTGCCGGGCGTTCCGGCCGGCGGTACGGCCGGCCCGGCCAAGCGGTCCTGGTCGGAGGTGTTCGGTGACGAGCTCGCGGCCATCGGCGCACGCCGGCCCGACGTGGTCGCGCTGACCGCGGCGATGCTGCACCCCACCGGCCTCGGGCCGTTCGCCCGGGCCTTCCCGGACCGGGTGTTCGACGTCGGCATCGCCGAGCAGCAGGCGATGACCAGCGCGGCCGGGCTGGCCATGGGCGGCCTGCACCCGGTGGTCGCGCTGTACTCCACGTTTCTCAACCGGGCCTTCGACCAGATGCTGATGGACGTCGCCCTGCACAAGCTCCCGGTCACGATCGCACTCGACCGCGCCGGTGTGACCGGCCCCGACGGAGCCAGCCACAATGGGATGTGGGACGGCTCGATCCTGCAGATCGTGCCCGGCATCCGGGTCGCCGCGCCCAGGGACGCCATCCGCCTGGCCCAGCTGCTCAACGAGGCGGTGGAGGTCAGCGACGGTCCCACTGCGATCCGCTACCCCAAGGGCTCGGTCGGCGGCGAGCTGGAGGCGGTGCGCAAGCTCGGCACCATGGACATCCTGCACGAGCCCGTCGGCACGGCCGCGGACGTCCTTCTGATCGGGGCGGGCCCGATGGCTGTGACCTGCGCCAAGGCCGCCGAGCGCCTGGCGGCTCAGGGCATTGGCGTCACGGTGCTCGACCCGCGCTGGCTCAAGCCGCTGGACGAGGCCCTGATCGGCGCGGCCCGCCAGCACCGCCTGGTCGCCATCGTCGAAGACAACGGCCGGGCCGGCGGTTTCGGCGACGCGGTCTGCCGCCTGCTGCGCGACCACGACGTGGAGACCCCAGCCAAGACGTTCGGCCTGCCGCAGGAGTTCCTCGAGCACGGCGACCGCAACGCGATCCTGGACGACATGGGCCTCACCCCGCAGCACCTGGCCCGGCAGGTGACGGAGGCGGTGGCCAGGCGCAGCTCCGCCATCGCCGCCGACACACAGGCATGAGCCCGCTCCGTGTCGCCGTGGTCGGCTCCGGCCCAGCCGGCCTGTACACGGCAGAAGCCCTGATCAAGCAGTCTGCCGCGCTGCCCGAGCCGGCAGCCATCCAGGTAGACGTGCTCGACCGCCTGCCCACCCCGTACGGCCTGGTCCGCTACGGCGTCGCCCCCGACCACAAGTCGATCAAGTCGATCGCCGAGTACCTGCGCAAGGTGCTGGAGAGCCCGGACGTCCGGTTCGTCGGCGGCGTCCACTTCGGCCAGGACGTGACCCGGGCCGACCTGCTGTCGGCCTACGACGCGGTGGTGTACGCCACCGGCGCCATGCGGGACCGGCGGCTTGGCATCCCCGGTGAGGACCTGCCCGGCAGCTACGCCGCCACCGACTTCGTCAACTGGTACTGCGGGCATCCCGACGTGGATCCGGAGGCGTTCACCCTGGACGCCGAGTCGGTCGCGGTCATCGGGGTCGGCAACGTGGCGGTGGACGTGGCCCGGATCCTGGCCCGTGACCCGGCCGAGCTGCACACCACCGACGTGCCCCAGCCCGTGCTGGAGGCGCTGGCCGACAGCAAGGTACGCGAGGTCCACATGATCGGCCGGCGCGGACCGGCCTACGCCAAGTTCACCACCAAGGAGCTGCGCGAGCTGGGCGAGCTGCCCGGGGTCGAGATCGTCGTCCCGGCCGGGGAAGCCGACCTGGACGGGTTCGACACCAGCGGGGGCGGGGCGAAGCTGGCCGAGTCCGACCGCCGGGTCCGCGGCAACATGGTCGTGATCAAGGGGTGGGCCATCCGCGAAGCCGACGGCGACGGCG